>NZ_JBXMRC010000018.1:0-30300 GCF_057084925.1 Perlucidibaca sp.
TAGGCGGAGCCGGCCAGCCAGGCGGCAGGCTCTTGTGCGGGCTTCAGAGTGCAAGCGGGTTGAGCGACACGCACTAGGGTGTCATCCAGCCACTGAATGAGGTCGCTCAGGACTTCGGCACGATTGGTCTCGTGGAAAAGGTCGTGGCGGGCATCTTCATAGATTTTCAGGGTGACATCACGCATGCCTGCGGTTTCTAGCTTGTCATCCAACGTGGCGACGGTGACGCCTTCTTTACCCACGGGGTCTTTGGCGCCGGCAAACGAATAAATCGGCAGGTCCTTACGGATCTTACGCAAATTGCTCATGCGTTGGGTTCGGCTTAAACCCTCCAGCAGATCACGCCAGAAGCCGTTGGTACAGGTCACCCCACAGCGTGGGTCATCCAAGTAACGTTGCACAAACTGCGTGTCTCGCGAGAGCCAGTCGTAGTCGGAGCCCGGTTTAAAGGCGCGCGCAAATTTGCCAAAGGTGAGCGCATGAATGATTGGGCTGCGGGCGTTAATGCCTTGGCGCCAGCACTCAAACGCGGCAAACCAGTGCGCTGCCCACGTGAACCAAGGCGCTTCGTAATTCGTGCCCTGGAGTACGAGTAAATCAATATGTTGGGAGTGACGCTCCGCGAAAGACAGGCTAATGAATGAGCCCATGGAGTGGCCAATCAGAATCCAAGGCACATCTGGATAGACTGATTTGCCATGGACATTCACGCTACGCATATCAGCGCAGACGGCTTCCCAATGCTGGTGCTCACTGACTTGCCCCAACTTGTCGATGGGCACTGAGAGTCCATGACAGCGATGGTCATGGGCCATCACGGCATAACCAGCTGCATTAAATGCTGCTGCTGCATCCGCGTATAACCCGCTGTGCTCAGACATACCGTGCGCGATATGAATCAGCGCTTTGGGGTGCGCGACCGGCCAATGGCGTAAGGGAATGGCGTGACCATCTTCTGCCAGCAAGAACTCAACCCCTTCGGCATCGCTCTCGGTAATATGTTCAGCAGGTGCGATATTCATTATGCTGCCCAACCTCTATTTGTATCGTCTTTTTAGTAGGAGCTCAGCTGGTATGCAAGCGGCTATTCATTACCGGGTTGCCAGCGCCGTGCCCGCGTCGCATCGGTTTCAAGTGACGCTGACCATCGCACAACCGGACCCACAAGGCCAACGCCTTTGGCTGCCCGATTGGATACCCGGAAGCTACATGATTCGCGACTTTGCTCGCAACATCACGAGACTGAACGCTTACGATGCTCATGGACAGACGGTAACCTGTCGCGCCTTAGATAAATCGTCATGGCAATGTGTGCCGGTGGCAGGGCCATTAACCGTGCATTACGAGGTCTATGCTTGGGATTTGTCGGTACGCTCCGCGCATTTGGACCAGCATCACGGCTATTTCAATGGCACCTCATTGTTCTTGGCCGTGGCCGGACAGGAGGCCGAGGCGGTGAGTGTGGCGTTGTGCTGTCCGGAAGGAGTGAGCGATTGGCAGGTCGCCACGACCTTGCCCAGGCTAAGCGCTGAATCGTTGGGTTTTGGTCTGTATGGCGCTGAAAACTATGACGCCTTAATTGACCATCCGGTGGAGATGGGTCGCTTTACCTATGCCGAATTTGAAGCGGCGGGCGTTCCGCATGCCATTGCCATCACCGGACAGTTTCATGCCGATGTGCCACGTCTAGTCCGTGATTTGCGGGTTATTTGCGCGGCGCAAATCGCCTTCTTTGGCGCACCCGCGCCGTTTCAATCCTACCTTTTTCAAATTATGGTGGTAGGGCAGGGTTATGGCGGCCTAGAGCACCGCAGCTCCACGAGCTTACTGTGCAGTCGAGACGACCTCCCGGCGTTGGGCGAATCCGAGAGCAAGCCCAGCGATCGTTATCGCGCTTTATTGGGGCTATGCAGCCACGAGTATTTCCACAGTTGGAATGTGAAGCAGCTGAAACCTCAGGCGTTCATGCCTTATGACCTGCGGCGAGAAGTGCATACCGACTTGCTCTGGTTCTTTGAGGGCGTAACCTCTTACTACGACGATCTGTTTTTAGTGCGTACTGGGCTCATTAGCCCCAACAGCTACTTAGAGCTCTTAGCTCAGCACATTACGCGTCATATCCGCACGCCGGGGCGGGAGCACCAAACGCTGGCGCAGTCCAGCTTCGATGCGTGGACGAAGTACTACAAAAGTGATGAGAACTCGCCTAACAGCGTCGTTAGTTATTACATCAAAGGGGCGTTGGTGGCCTTGTGCCTCGATTTAACCCTGCGCGCACTGACGCATCAGCAGCACAGCTTGGATACGCTGATGCGCCGTCTTTGGAGACGCTTTGCGTTAACGCAAACCGGAATTGTGGAGCAGGATATTCGCGACATGCTGGTTGAGCTTGCCGGTCCCGCCATAAATGCACTGCTCGACAAAGCACTGCACGCCACGGAGGAGCTGCCTTGGCAGGCCCTACTCAGTGATCTTGGTTTAAAGCCAACGCTGCGCGCAAGCGAAGGGGCAGGCGATGCCGGCGGACGGCCCGGCACCGGGTCTGCACCGCGACCCTGGCTGGGCGTGAAAACACAGGCCAGTGAGGGCGGTGTGCAGCTGACCTTTGTGCAATCCGGCAGTCCTGCGGAGCAAGCGGGCCTTTCGGCCGGCGATATCATCGTAGCTATCGATGGTTTGCGTGTAAATCAATCAACTTGGGATAAACGTCTGCTGCAACGAGCTGTCGGCGACACTATCTCAGTGTATGCTTTCCGCCGCGATGAATGGCTGGCGACCCGCTGTCAGCTTAGCGCTGCGCCAATGGATACCTGTTACTTGCCCTGGCCTGATGACATGGCTGAGCGCCAAGCCGCTGAACAATGGATGTTGACGCCCAGCGTGGCATTACCTTTACCTTGAACCACCAACAATAAAAACGACGTGAGCGTGCCCTATGTCTGCTGAATTTTGGAAAGATAAATACCCCGCTTCTGTACCGTATCAAATTGATACAGCGGCTTACCACTCGGTGTTGGAAGTGTTCCATGAGGCCTGCCATCGTTTTGGCGACGCGCCGGCATTTACCAATAGTGTGGCCTTTGCCAGCCGAACCATGAGCTATAACGATCTGGATCGTTTAAGCAATGCGTTTGCGTCCTATATTCAAAACCATACGGATCTGAAACCGGGCGACCGCATTGCTGTGCAAATGCCGAACCTGTTGCAATACCCCGTGGTGGTCTTTGGTGCGATGCGCGCCGGTTTAGTGGTGGTGAATACCAACCCGCTCTACACCGCCCGCGAAATGTTGCACCAGTTCAATGACTCCGGTGCGAAGGCTCTGGTTGCCCTGGCCAACTTTGGTGATTTGGTGCAGGAAGTGCTGCCGCAAACGGGCATCAAATACCTGTTCCTGACAGAGCTGGCCGATATGATGCCGACGCCTAAGCGTCAGGTCATTAATGCCTTGGTAAAGCATGTGAAGAAGATGGTTCCCGCATTCTCGCTACCAACCGCTATTCCGTTCATTCAAGCCATGAAGCTCGGCAAGCGTCGCCCCTGCGTGGATCACACCGCACTGGCAACTGATATTGCCGTGTTGCAGTACACCGGAGGCACCACGGGCGTTTCCAAGGGCGCCATGCTGACGCAGGCAAATCTGGTGGCCAACTTGCTGCAGATGCGTGCCGTGCTGACCTCCAGCTTTAATCCCGGCAAGGAGATCATGATTGCTCCGCTGCCGCTTTATCACATCTTTGCTTTCACCGTGTGCTGTTTGGGCATGATGGAGCTGGGTGGTCATTCCATTCTCATCACCAACCCACGCGATATCCCGTCGTTTGTGAAGGAACTGGCGCGTTGGCCATTCACCGCCATGGCAGGTCTGAACACGCTGTTTGTGGCGCTACTGAATAACCCGGAATTCCGTCAGCTCGACTTCTCGACCTTGAAGCTGACCGTGGCGGGTGGTATGGCCATGCAAATGAAACCAGCGGAAGAGTGGGAAGCGCTGACCGGCTGCCGTATCTGTGAAGGCTTTGGCATGACCGAAACATCTCCGGTGGTGACCATGAACCCGTTGGATGCCATTCGCCTTGGCACCATTGGCATGCCCGTACCGAACACCGAGCTGAAAACCATTTCCGAAGACGGTGAAGTGGCCGCCATTGGCGATGCTGGCGAGCTCTGCGTACGCGGTCCACAGGTTATGAAAGGCTACTGGCAACGTCCCGATGCAACAGCCGAAACGATTGATGCCGACGGTTGGCTAAAAACCGGCGATATCGCGGTGATTCAGCCCGATGGCTATTTGCGTATCGTAGACCGTAAGAAAGACATGATTTTGGTGTCTGGCTTTAACGTCTACCCCAATGAAATTGAAGATGTGGCTGCGCTGCATTCCGGCGTCTTGGAGAGTGCAGCGGTGGGTGTGCCCGATGAGAAGTCCGGTGAAGTGGTGAAGCTGTTCGTGGTCAAGAAAGACCCGGCGCTAACTTCAGAAGCCCTGATGGCACATCTTCGTGCCAACCTGACGGGCTACAAAGTCCCGCGCACTATCGTGTTCCGCGCAGATTTGCCTAAGACTAACGTCGGCAAAATTCTGCGTCGCGAGCTGCGCGGCGCCTGAGGCTCGTGGTTAAAGCGTACCAAGGTGCCGCGCAGGTTCCGACCGAGATTGACTGGTCGGCCGATTTGCCAGTACTGGCGGTACGCGATGAACTGATCGCTGCGATTGCGCAGCATCAGGTGGTGATCGTAGCTGGTGAAACCGGCTCCGGTAAAACCACGCAACTGCCTAAAATCTGCCTGGCGGCCGGTCGTGGTCGCCACGGCTTGATCGGCCATACCCAGCCGCGCCGAATCGCGGCACGTACGGTGGCCACGCGCATTGCCGAAGAACTGGGCACAACCCTCGGTGCCGGTGTTGGCTATAAGGTGCGCTTTACCGATCAAACGGCTGAAACCACCTACCTCAAGTTGATGACCGATGGCGTTTTACTGGCCGAGCTGGCCAGTGACCGTCTGCTCAAAGCCTATGACACCCTGATCATCGACGAAGCCCACGAGCGCAGTCTGAACATTGACTTTCTGCTCGGCTATCTGCGCACGCTGTTGCCCAAGCGGCCTGATCTCAAAGTGATTGTGACGTCGGCCACCATTGATGTGCAGCGCTTTAGCAAACACTTTGCCGATGCCCCGGTGTTTGTCGTGCAGGGGCGCAGCTATCCGGTGGAGATACTGTATCGCCCGATCGCGCTGGAAGCGGCGGTGAGCAGCGAGGACGAGGGTTTTGACGACATCGAGGAGGCCATCCCGCGGGCGGTGGTGGCGGCGGTGGAGGAGTGCCTGAGTTACGAGCGCCAGAACGGCAAGGTCGGGCGCGGCGACATTCTGATTTTTTCCAGCAGCGAGCGCGAAATTCGTGTGCTAGCAGATACCTTGCGTAAGTACGGCCCACCTCACACCGAGATTTTGCCGCTGTATTCACGACTGTCCGTGAGCGAACAGCAAAAGGTGTTTGCGCGGGGCACGGGCCGGCGCATCGTCATTGCCACCAACGTTGCGGAAACGTCGCTCACGGTGCCGAATATTCACTTCGTCATCGATCCTGGTTTTGCGCGTCTTAGTCGCTACTCGTATCGGTCTAAAGTGCAGCGATTGCCCATTGAAGCGATCTCCCGCGCTAGCGCCAACCAACGCGCGGGTCGCTGTGGCCGTATCGCGCCGGGGCTGTGCATTCGTCTCTACAGCGAAGCGGATTTCCTTGCCCGCGACGAATTTACCGACCCGGAAATTCACCGCACCAATTTGGCGGCAGTGATCTTGCAGATGCAAACGCTGGGGCTTGGCGAGCTAGAGCGCTTTCCCTTTTTGGATGAGCCAGACTCCCGCCTAATCAACGATGGCTACCGCTTGCTGGATGAGCTGGGCGCCGTGGATAGGCAGCGTCGCATCACGCCGATGGGTCGTCAGCTCGCGCGACTGCCGTTGGACCCTCGCTTAGCGCGCATGGTGGTAGCGGCGGCCCCATTAGGTGCCTTGCAGGAGGTACTGATTATTGTGGCGGCCATGTCGGTGCAAGACCCGCGTGATCGTCCGCATGATAAGCAGCAAGCAGCCGATGAGCGTCATGCGCAATTTCGTGATCCGGACTCGGATTTTCTCTTTTTTGTGAAGCTCTGGCAGGTATTGCAGACGCAAAAAGAGACCCTGACCGAGCGCGAGCGTCGCGAGTTTGCGCGCAAACATTTCCTGTCTTGGCTGCGCCTGCGCGAATGGCGAGAGACGTATCGGCAGCTCGTGCAAATGGTGGAGATGTTGAAGCTACCCATCAATCGCGAGCCCGCGCCCTATGAGGCCGTCCATCGCGCCTTGCTGACGGGGCTGTTATCGCAGATCGCACAAAAGGGCGAGGATCGCGAGTATCTGGCCCCGCGTAATTTAAAGGCGATGATCTTTCCCGGCTCGGTACTGGCACGCAAAGGACCGCCGTGGATCATGGCCGCGGAATTGGTGGAGCTGCAGCGTGTGTATCTGCGCCTGACTGCGCGAGTAGAGCCGGAATGGATTGAGCATTTGGCGGGCAATCTGCTTAAACGCAGCTATGCCGAGCCGCATTGGGAGCGTCGCCAGGGTCGGGTCATGGCCTATGAGCAAACCTCCCTGTTCGGCTTGATCCTGCATGCCAAGCGTAAGGTCAATTACGAAAAGATAGACCGCAGCATTTGCCGTGAGATTTTTATCCGTTCCGCTTTGGTGGCAGGAGATTGTGACCTCAAGGCCCCATTCCTGAAGCACAACCAAGGGCTCGTCGCTGAAGTTCAGCAGCTCGAAGACAAGGCCCGCCGCCGCGACTTATTGGTGGATGAAGAAACGCTATTTCAGTTCTACGACGCCCGTTTACCCGACGATATTGCCAGCCTGAAAACATTTGAAGACTGGCGTCATCGCGGCGAAAAAGACGAGCCGCGCCTACTCTTCATGCAAGACGACGATGTGCTGGCGAAGTCTGCCGAACATCCTGCCCATTTGTTCCCCGACAGCCTGCGATTGGCCGGCCATGAGCTGCCCCTGAGCTATGTGTTTGAACCTGGCCATGACGATGATGGTGTGACCGTCACCGTGCCGCTGGGCCTGCTGCAAGATATCGAGGCGCAAAAATTGGACTGGTTGGTGCCGGGCCTGATCGCCGACAAAATTGATGCGCTGTTGCGTGCCCTGCCTAAAGCCCTGCGTCGTCAAATGGTGCCCTTGCCCGACACGGTTGCAATGGTGCTGGATCAAATTCGCTTTGGTGAAGGTCAGTTGCTGCCGGTACTGTCGCAGGCATTGACGCGGCGGGGTGTGGTGATTCAATCCGCAGACTGGGCCGTGGACATGCTGGACCCGCATTTCAGAATGCAAATTCGTGTGCTTGGCGAGCGCGATCAGGTGCTGGCCAAAGGCCGGGACTTAGGTCGTTTGCGCGTTCAGCTCAGTCAGCATCCGCAAGCGCAAGCGGTGGCCGATCAACCCACCCGTCAGCAGTGGGAGCGCAGTGGCATTACGCGTTGGGATTTCGGTGATATGCCCACGTTAATTGAAACGCAACAACGCGGACTGCCGAGTCGTGCTTATCCTGCCTTGCAACTGACGGAGCAGGGCCTGGCGCTGCGCTTGATGGCCCGCCAAGAAGAAGCTGAGCAGCTGCATCGTGAGGGTGTGGCGGAGTTGATGCGCTCGCTCTGTGTAGCGGAAATGAAGTCATTAACGAAAGCCCTTGCCGATCAGCCCGGCTTGCTCTTGCAGTCCGCTCATTGGCTGAAAAAAGAACAACTCGCCGTCGATTTCGGACGCGCGGTGGTGACGGCAACCTTGGTCACTGAACCTGCGCTGGTTTACACTCAGTCACAGTTTGATGCGGCCTTGCAAAAGGTGCGACCGCGCCTGGTGCCGGAAGGTTTGAAGTTGGCTGTGGTGGTGGCGCAGATTTACAGTTTGGCGCATCAAGTTCGGCAGCGTTGTGCTGCATTGCAGCAGCCGGTTTTTGCCTTGGCGCGAACGGATATGGAAGGGCAGTTGGCAGCGTTGAACTTAGCCCAGTGTTTGCGTAGTTTTCCGGCTGAGCGTTGGCAGCAGTTCCCACGCTATTTAAAGGCCATGTTATTGCGCTTGGATAAGCTCAGTAACAATCTGCTGCGTGATGATAAGGGCAGCGCAGAGTTGCAGCGGCGCGAGCTACTATTGCGCCAAGCGTATGAAGATAAAATTCGCCGAGGGCAAGATATTGCGACTTTGGCATCGTACCGATGGTTGCTAGAGGAGTATCGTATCTCCGTGTTCTCGCAGCCTTTAAAGACCGCCGTCCCGGTATCTGCCGAGCGCTTAGATCGGCTGTGGTCGCAACTCATGATGTGAGGTTTTTATGCAACGTGTGGTGATTAGCGGAACGGGTTTGTATACCCCCAGTGAATCCATTAGTAATGATGAACTGGTGGTTGCCTTTAATGCCTATGTACAGCAGTACAACCAAACCCATGCCGACGCCATTGCCGATGGCACAGTGACTGCTATGGCAGAATCCAGCTCCGAGTTTATTCAAAAGGCATCGGGCATTAAGTCGCGCTATGTCATGAATAAATCGGGTGTGATTGATCCGAATCGCATGTTTCCGCACATTCCTGAACGTGCCGACGATGAGCTAGGTATCCAAGCCGAGATTGCCGTTCTGTCCGCACGTGAAGCCTTGGCTCAAGCGGGTAAAACGCCGGCGGATGTCGATGCCATTATTGTGGCCTGCTCAAACATGCAGCGCGCCTATCCAGCCGTGGCCATTGAGGTTCAGCAAGCATTAGGTTGCGGCGGTTTTGCTTATGACATGAACGTGGCCTGTTCGTCAGCCACCTTTGGCTTGCAGAATGCGGTGGATGCCATTCGCTCCGGATCAGCACGCTGTGTGTTGGTCATTAGCCCAGAAATTACCTCCGCCCACTTAGAGTTCCGCGATCGCGATTGCCATTTTATTTTCGGCGATGTTTCCACCACCATGGTCGTGGAAGCGGCGGAAACCTGCACGGTAGACGGCGCGTATGAGGTGCTGGGGACTCGTCTGGTCACGCAGTTCTCCAATGCCATCCGCAATAATTTTGGCTTTTTAAATCGCTGCGATGAGTCTGGTGTGGGCACGCGAGATAAGCTGTTTCGTCAGGAAGGCCGAAAAGTCTTCAAAGAAGTCTGTCCGATGGTGGCGGAACAAATTGTGGCGCACAGTACGTCACTGAATCTGAGCGTGAATGACCTGAAACGGCTGTGGCTGCATCAGGCGAATCTGAGCATGAATGAGCTCATTGCCAAGCGTGTACTGGGTCGCGAGTTTAGTCGTGATGATGCACCGGTCATTCTGGATGAATACGCCAACACCAGCTCGGCAGGTTCTATCATTGCCTTTCACAAGTACCGCCGCGATTTGGCTGCGGGCGATGTAGGTGTGATTTGCTCCTTTGGTGCAGGCTATTCCATTGGTAGCGTGGTTGTTCGCCGCTGTTAATGACAGCTTTTAAGGGTAGGGAGATGCACATGAAGGCCATCACGAAATTCACAGGGATAGTCGCGCTTTGGGCGTTTACCAGCGTCTCCGGCGCAACGGCGGCGACACATGATCCTGCCGATCCTTGGGAGTCGTTTAATCGGGGCGTGTTTAGTTTTAACGAATCTGTTGATCGTTATGTCGCTAAGCCTGTTGCAAAAACCTACCAGTTTTTAATGCCTACCCTAGTCGATGACGCTATTACCCGGGTCTTTAATAACTTGGCTACGCCCATCACCATTGTGAACCAGCTGCTGCAAGGCAAACCGCACGATGCCGCTGGGCAAACCGCTCGCCTGATGTTTAACAGCACGTTTGGCGTGGCGGGTATTTTGGATGTGGCGCAACACATGGACTTGCCGCGCCAGAAAGAAGATTTTGGGCAAACGCTGGCTGTGTGGGGCGTTAAGCCAGGTCCTTATGTGATGCTGCCTTTGTTGGGCCCTAGTACCGTGCGCGACACGGGTGGGCGAGTGGCTGATATGACCTGCGATCCGCGCCGCTACGCAGAACAATCGGCGCGCTTTGTTATGACGGCACTGGACGTGACCGATACGCGTGCGGATTTACTCAATGCTGAAAAAGCCATTGAGGGCGATCGCTATCTGTTTATTCGCGACTACTACCTACAGCAGCGTGAATTTGCCATTGCCGATGGTGTTTTAACGAAAGATGAGTTTCTTGATGATTCACTCAGCAGTGATGCTGCTTCGGACACCTTCTAATCATGAGTCGCACATCGCCAGGTACTATCCTGGTGATCGACGCGGACGCTGACCAACGCACGCGTATTTCAGGCTGGCTGCAGCTGGATGGCTTCTCGGTGGTCAGTGCGGCGGATGCCGATGCGGGCTTTGCCTTAGCTCGGAACTTGCAGCCTTCGCTGATCATTGGCGACCTTGTTTTAGCCCTGGCGAATGGCTCGCAATTACTCCGAGCCTTGCTGCATGAATTGCCCGAATCCGCAGTGATTGTTATCACCGAATCTGCCTCCCTAAATGAAGCCGTTAATGCACTGCAAGAAGGTGCCAGTGACTTTCTCATTAAGTCGCTATTGAACGACGATATTCTGCGGGTGTCTGTGCATCGAGCCGTTGAGCGCTTTAGTTTGCGACAAGAAAATCAACGCGTCCGGTTGGAGCTTGAGCAAACCAATGAGCGACTGGCTCACAGCTTAAAACTGCTGGAAATGGATCAGCGCGCAGGGCGCAAAGTGCAAAGTCGTATGTTGCCGCCCAGTCCGCATGAAACCAACGGTTTGCGACTGAGTCACTTCACCTTGCCCTCGCTGTATTTATCTGGCGATTTTGTCGATTACTTTAGTTTGGGCGCGGGCCGAACCGCCTTCTATTTGGCAGATGTGTCGGGGCATGGCGCCTCCAGCGCCTTCGTTACGGTATTCCTGAAAACCTTAACGAATCGCATACGTCGTCACTTTGAAAAGCGCACGTCAGTATCTTTGTTGTCGCCTGCACGCATCATGGCCGCGATGAATGAAGAGTTGCGCGCCCTCGATACGGGTAAGCACCTCACGGTTTTTTGTGGGGTTATTGATACCAATGTGCAAAAACTAACCTACGCCGTTGGCGCGCATTATCCGCCTCCCATTTTATGCAATGGCAATGAAGTCATACAGTTAGCCGGATCTGGCTTGCCCTTGGGCCTGTTCCAAGACGCAAAATATGAAGAACATGTGGTGGATTTGCAGCATCGCTTTTCGCTTGTCGCCGCTTCCGATGGTATCCTAGAGATTCTTTCCGCCAGTGACTTAGTCGCCAAGGAGGCACTTTTGCGAGCGGAAGTAACGGCAGCCAACGGTCAGCTTGATGTCCTTATCGAGCGCCTTGGTTTGCCATCGGTACGTGACGTCCCGGACGATATTGCGTTGCTTATGATTCAGCGTGACGAGTAAAAATGGACGCCTGCAAAATGCAATATGCCGTTCATAACGGCACCTACGTGTTAAAGCTTCGGGGCGACGTGCGCGTTCCGTTGTGTACCTCGCTGGAAAGTTTTGTAGAAGATCATCTGCTGCATGACGCCGGCCTGCGTGCCGTGCTGATTGATCTCACCGAAACCGAAGCTATTGACTCAACGGCCCTTGGCTTGCTGGCGCAAATTGCGGTTGCTCTGCAAACGCGCAAGCTGGGTAAGCCTGTCATTCTTTGCATTAATCCGGACATTGAGCGGATTTTGGAAAGCATGGGTTTTGATCAAGTCTTTCGTATTCTGCATACCACGGCAGCCATTCGTGACAAGCTGGCTGAGCTGCCGGTGGAGTGTTTAAGCGAGGATGAAGTTACCCAGAGTGTGATTGATGCGCATCGTACATTAATGAGCTTGAACGAGAGCAATCAAGTGTCTTTCCGCAGCTTGGTTGACGCGCTTGAGAATGAGCAGCGTCAACGTCATTAAGCCCGTATTCAGGTTAAGCGTGGGGCCATCAGGGCTTCCAGTTTGAACAAGTCTGAAGCAAATAAGCGTATCCCTTCTGACAGCTTTTCTGTGGCCATGGCGTCTTGATTTAACTGCCAGCGGAACGCAGCCTCGTTAAGTGCGGGCTGACGTGGCTGCTCGGCCAGCGCACTGGCATTGAGCTGTGGGCTGAGTGCTTCGGTTTCCAGTGCCAGGGCATCGAGTAGGGCAGGGCCAATGGTGAGTTTGTCGCAGCCAGCCAGCGCACGAATCTCGCCCGTGTTGCGAAAGCTTGCACCCATGACCACGGTCTTATGCCCACAGGCTTTGTAATAGCTAAAAATCTCGCGTACCGAAACCACGCCAGGGTCTGTTTCCGCGCTGTAGTTTTCGCCGGTCTTGGCCTTGTACCAATCCAAAATGCGCCCCACAAAGGGCGAGATCAGAGTAGCTTCGGCTTCGGCAGCCGCTTGCGCTTGGGCAAAGTTAAACAGCAGGGTGAGGTTGGTGTGAATGCCTTCTTGCTCGAGCTGCCGAGCGGCTTGAATGCCTTCCCAGGTGCTGGCAATTTTGACCAGCACACGCTCACGCGGTACGCCGGCCTCACGGTAGCGTTGAATCAAGCGACGCGCTTGCGCCAACGTGGCGGGCACATCGAAAGACAAACGAGCATCCACCTCGGTCGAGATCAGGCCGGGAATGTGTTTCAGAATTTCTACTCCAAAGCCGACCGACACCGCCTCGATAGCGGCGGTCAGGCGCTGGCTGGGAGCCAGCTTGCCGGCGCTGGCGATACTTTGCGTGAGAATATCGGCATAGGTCGGATCACTCGCGGCCTTGAGAATCAGGGATGGGTTAGTGGTGGCATCGACCGGTTCCAGGCGGCGGATGCTGTCGATGTCACCGGTGTCGGCGACAACAATGGTGCAGGCTTGTAATTGCTGTAACGGATTCATGCGCGAACTCATCAGATAAGTAGTTCGGTCTGCGCAGCAGCATCGCGCAAGACCTCTAGACCGGCACCGGGCAAATGGGCGCGAGTGCTCAACACCTGGCGGAAACGACGGCCACCGGGCACACCGAGGAACAGTCCTAGAATATGCCGTGTGATTTGATTTAAAGGAACACCGCTGGCTAGTTCTTTTTCCACAAACGGCAAATAGGCCTGAAGAATATCCGCGCGTGTCGGTAATTCAGTGGCACCCCAGAGCGTCTGAGCCTGCGTCAGCAAATAGGGGTTGTGATAAGCCTCGCGACCGATCATCACGCCGTCGGTGTGCTGCCAGTGACCGACAATTTCATCCACGGTCTTGATGCCGCCATTGATCTCGATGGTGAGCTCAGGCCGATCCTGCTTCAGGCGATAGACATCGGTGTAGCGCAGCGGTGGCACTTCGCGATTTTCCTTGGGGCTGAGTCCGGCAAGGATGGCGATGCGGGCATGCACGATGAAATGCGGGCAGCCCTGTGCCGCCACGGTATCGACGAAGTTGAGCATGTCGTCGTAATGCTCTAGACCATCGATACCGATGCGGTGCTTGACGGTCACCGGTACCCTTACGGCGGCCTGCATGGCGGCGACGACCTCGGCGACATGTGCCGGCTCGGCCATCAGGCAGGCACCGATGCGGCCCTGCTGCACACGGTCGGACGGGCAGCCAACATTCAGATTGATCTCGTCGTAGCCCCAGTCCTCGCCGAGCTTGGCGCAATGCACCAGGTCTTTCAGATCGCTGCCGCCGAGTTGCAAAGCAATCGGATGCTCTTCGGCCTCGAAGCGCAAGTGGCGGGGCACATCGCCATAGACCAGCGCTTGTGTGGTGACCATCTCGGTGTAGAGGCGGACATGCGGGTTGCACAGGCGCAGGAAGTTACGGGCGGCGCGGGTTGTCCAGTCCATCATCGGCGCAACGGACAGTTTTTTAGCGGTCAGCATGATGGCGTATTGAGTTCAGGTTGATCAAAAGACGACGCTGGCAGGGGCGCATGTCATAAAATAAAAGCGTGCTGTACGGTTGAGCGTAGTATGTCATGGGATAACGATTACACCTACCCAGCGAAACTTCTAAGGCAACTCGATGTTAAATGAGACTTCTTTTCGCCTTGTGCCCTTTCTTATCACCTTGCTGGTGATGGCGAGTCTTGAACAGCTCTACCCTTGGCGCATGGCCACACAAAATCGTGTGGGACGATGGCGAAATCATCTCGCACTTCAAGTGGTGGCCATTATTCTGCTCCGCGTGTCTTTTTCTATCTCTCTGATAGGTGTGGCGCTGTGGTCCGAGCAACATGGCATTGGTCTATTGGCTGTGTGGTCGCTGCCGCTTGAGCTGACGGTGGTCTTGGCTATTTTGGTGCTTGATTTATGCATCTACGCTCAACACCGGCTATCGCACGCCTGGCCCTTGCTCTGGCGTTTGCACCGCTTGCATCACAGTGATCGAGTGCTCGATGTCACTACCGCCCTGCGTTTCCATCCACTGGAAATGTTCTTCTCTATGATTTGGAAGATGCTGGTGGTGCTGGCATTAGGTGCTCCAGCACAAGCGGTGCTGCTTTTTGAGATTTTGCTGAGCAGTTCAGCCTTGTTTAATCACGCCAATATTCGTCTTCATCCACGGCTTGAGACGTGGCTTCGCTGCGTATTGGTCACGCCGGATATGCATCGGGTGCATCATTCACGCTGTCCAGAAGAAACCGATACCAATTTTGGTTTTTTAGTGCCGTGGTGGGATTGGTTGTTTTCGTCCTATCGCGCCGTCTCCGCGCAAGGGAATGCGCTTGAGATTGGCCTAACCACTTTACACGAGGACCGCGACAACAGCATTCCCGGCATGTTGTCGCAGCCGTGGCGCTAATTAACCTGCAGTGCTTTCTGCACGAAATTCATTGAGGTGAGCGCTGGGTGTTTTCGATGGAAATGCATAGCGAAGGATACGCCAAGTCACTTGGCTGGCCTGCTTCATAAACGAACCGGTATTGTAATGAAGGCCATGACGATCACAGATGGCGCGGACCTCTTTGGACATCTCGGCATAACGCCAGGCCGGTACATCCGGGAATAAATGGTGCTCGATTTGGTGGCTGAGGTTGCCCGACAGTAAATTGAGTAACTTCCCGCCTTCCAGATTCGATGAGCCCTTGATCTGGCGCATGTACCAGTGGCCGCGGCTTTCATCCTTGAGCACACTTTTCGGGAAAATCTCGGCATCCCGGGTGAAGTGACCGCAGAAGATGATCGAATAGGTCCAGATATTGCGGATGCCGTTGGCGACGAAATTACCAGCCAGCACCGGCAGGAAGAACGGGCCGGCGAGGAGCGGGAAGAAAACGTAGTCCTTAAATACCTGCTGGCGGATCTTGCGCTTCACCGGTGCGAATTCTTCGGCAAACTTTTCCTTGGACTTCTTGCCGCTAAAGAGCTGGCCCAGGCGCAGCTCCTGAATGGCGATGCCCCACTGGAACAGCAGCGCAAAAATCACCGCGTAGACAGGCTGGAACAGGTAGTGCGGCTTCCAGCGTTGCTCCGGGAACAGGCGCAGAACACCGTAGCCGACATCGTCATCCATGCCCTTGATGTTGGTGTAGGTGTGATGCATGAAGTTGTGCGAGGTGCGCCAGTTGTCGCTGGTACCCACCAGATCCCACTCATAAGTCTGGCCGTTCAGGCTGGGATCACCCATCCAGTCGTATTGACCGTGCATGACATTGTGCGCTACCTCCATGTTCTCCACGATCTTCGATAGAGCTAACAACAGCGTGCCCAGTACCCAGGCCGGCGGGAAAAAACTGAGCATGAGCAGGGCGCGACCGGCAAAAGCGCTGTAGCGCACCAGTGCCACGACGCGTCGTATATAGCGTGCATCTTTCTCGCCGACATCGGCCATGGCGCGGGCACGCACGGCATCCAGCTCCTTGGCGAGTAGAGCTAAATCTTGGGCAGACAGTGTGCGCGTATTCAGGTTTTTCATGAGCATGTTCCGATGGATTTAGAGGTCTAACGTCAAGTCTGAGCAGGCTGCACTGATGCATAAGCGCAATCCAGAGACCGCTTCGTGCTGCTCTTCTTGGGTCAAAATGTTGCGTGTTGTACCGCTGTTCTTGGGGCAGGCGCAGGTATTGCAAATACCTCGTCGACAGCCGTGGGCAGGTTGAATGCCGGCATTTTCCAGCGCACTTAACAAGGGCTCACCCGAAGGCACTGAAAGCGTTTTACGGCTTTTCAGCAGATGGATTTGTACGTGCTCGCCTGGGTTTGCCGCCAACTCAGGTAGGCTAAAAGCTTCCCCCAAAAAAGGCCTACTTAATTGTTTGGCCAATGCGGCCGCAGTGCTAACAAAGCCCTCCGGACCACAGGCATACCAATGTGAGCTGGCCAGATCGGGTACCAGTGCGTTTATTTGTGCGAGGTGAATGCGATCGGAGGCGATGCCATCTTTGGGTTGTGTCATCAGGAGATGCAGACGAAATGCCGGGTTTGCTTGCGCAAGTTGGGTGAGTGATTCAGCGAAGCAAGTAGAGGCGTCATCACGTACCCAGTACAGCAATGTGATGCGTTGGCCAGTCTTGGCATGCGCCTGAATCAAACTTAGGAAGGGCGTGATGCCACTTCCCGCGGCGAGAAAAATAGCGTGGCTCGGCTTTTCCTTCAGCGTCATTTCGCCAAAAGGAGGATTCAATTTCACGATATCGCCCCGCTGACTCTGATTACAGAGCCAGGTGCTGACCTTGCCACCTTCTATGCGTTTGACGGTAATAGCGATGTGATTGTTTGCGAGATAACGTGGGCTGTAACTGCGACTGTGCTGGCGGCCATCGATTTCGACACTGACGTTGACGTGTTGCCCGGCAATAAAGGCGCTGACGTGACGATTCGGTTTCAAAACGAGGGTTACGGCATCCTCTGACTCTGGGTGTTTTGAAACAATCTGCGCGAGTGGCTTTTTACAAGACCACAGTGGATGTACTTTGCGCGCCCAGAAATCGAAAGCATCGGCGCTAAATATGGCATCCAATAGGAAGGAGGTCGCTTGGTTGGGAGGCACAGTGGACATCCGAAGGTAAGAAGTAATGCATTTATTATACACTTGTATAGACATATGTCTATTGGTGCTGCATCGTTGTTTCTGCATGAATGTCTAGGCGCATTGGCTCTATACTTTGTTCATGCCTGCCAACCAGAGTATGAGCAGAATGAATGACACTACCGCGTTGCCAGCACCTGCAGCTGAGCGTCTAGTCCGGGGACCACAGGGGCGTCGGGCCGTCATATCGCGCGATGAGCTCATTGCCGCCGCCATGTCCCTGCTGGGACCAACCCGCAGCGTGTCTACACTGAGTTTGCGTGAGGTGGCGCGTGCGGCTGGCATCGCCCCGAACAGCTTTTATCGCCATTTCAAAGATATTGACGAGCTTGCCATCGCTCTCATCGAGCTGGCCGGTAGCAGTCTGCGCCGTATTTTTAGTGAAGCGAGGCAGCGTGTCAGTCGTGAGCGCAGTGTCGTTCGCACCTCTTTAGAGGTGTTTATGGAGCAGCTCAATTCGGAGGCGGGTTATCTCGATTTATTGTTGCGCGAGGGCAAGGTGGGTTCGGATGCCTTTAAGCAGGCCGTGGAAAAGCAGTTGGTCTTTTTCGAAGACGAGTTAATGAATGACCTGCTGCGACTGGAGGCATTGAATGGTCATAAGTTGCATCGTGCTGATGTAGTGGCGCGTGCCATCACCCGGTTGGTATTCGTTATGGGTGCCAGCGCTGCGAGCCAGAGCGCACAAGCACAGGTTGACACCCTAGAGCAGACCGCACTCATGTTAAAAATGATTTTGATGGGAGCTCGCACATTGGCCGTCACGGAGTCTTAACGGGGTATTGTCTTTGCCCTATGCCACAACACCCACGTGCTCTCTGTTTAATGCGAAGGATGGCTCGCATTCTGAAGCGAGTTTCGGCATGATCCGGCCAGTCTAAAAATTTGAACAAGAGAGTTGCGATGAACTTTGCCTTATCCAGTGACTTACTCGCCTTACAGACCAAGGTTCGTCATTTCATTGCTGAGCAAATCATTCCTTACGAGCAGGACTCTCGCCAAACCGCACACGGCCCAAGCGTCGAGCTGCGCAACGAGCTGATTGCTAAGGCTCGTGCTGTTGGCTTACTCACGCCGCATGCCTCGGTTGAGCTAGGTGGCCTGGGGCTATCTCATCTAGCTAAAGCCGTGGTTTTTGAGGAGGCGGGGTATTCGCCACTGGGCCCGATTGCACTGAATATTCATGCGCCAGATGAGGGCAACATTCACCTCATGGAGATCGTGGCTAACGAGGAGCAGAAGCAACGCTGGCTTCAACCCTTGGTGGATGGCCGCATTCGCTCTTGTTTTGCCATGACCGAGCCCGATGATGGCGCAGGCTCTGACCCCAGCATGCTCGCTACAACGGCCACGCCGGATGGTGATGGCTATCGCATCAATGGCCGCAAGTGGTTTATCACCGGCGCGGAGGGTGCCAGCTTTGCCATCATCATGGCAAAAATGCCCGATGGATCAGCCACCATGTTCCTGTCCGATACCAACAAGCCCGGCTTTCATCTCGAACGCATGATGGACTCATTGGACTCTTGCTTCAGCGGCGGCCACGGTGTGATTGCCCTCAAGGATCTCTATGTGCCGGCTGAGGATGTTCTGGGAGAGATTGGCAAGGGCTTTCGCTATGCCCAGGTGCGTTTGGCGCCCGCGCGTTTGACACATTGCATGCGCTGGCTGGGTGCTGCTCGACGAGCCCACGAAGTGGCCACGCGCTATGCCCAGCAGCGGGAGTCTTTTGGCCGAAAGCTCCTTGAGCATCAGGGCGTTGGTTTTCCGTTGGCCGACAATGAAATGGACTTGCACACAACGCGTCTAACCATTCAGCACTGTGCTTGGGTATTGGATCAGGGCGAGCAGGGCAATGTGGAATCGAGTATGGCCAAGGTCATCAGTTCGGAAGCGATTTGGCGAGTCATAGACCGCAGTGTGCAAGTGTTGGGTGGCCGGGGCGTGACGGGAGAAAGCATCGTGGAGCGTATTTTCCGTGATGCGCGTTCGTTCCGGATTTACGATGGCCCCAATGAAGTTCATCGCATGAGCTTGGCCAGGAAAATTTTTAAACGTATTTAATTCAGGGGCTTGGCGTGTCTTTTTTAGAAAATTACTACGCTTTAGATAAAGACACTGTGGTGTCTTGGTTGCAGAAAACAGGCTTAGCGAGTCAACTGCTGGGATCTAACGAGCACTTGCACAGCGAAGACCTAGCCGATGGCAATGTGAACTTGGTCTTTCGCGTCTCCAACGCCGCTGGCCGCTCCCTTATCGTGAAGCAGTCGCTGCCGTGGGCCCGGAAATATCCGGACTTTAAATTACCCCTGGATCGCGCCGTTCGTGAGTATGGCATTTTGCAAAGCTATGTGAGGCATTGCCCGGAGTTCGTGCCTGAGGTCTATCACTTTGATGCGGAGATGTATGTCTGCATCATGCAGGATCTACAGCCGCACGCGATTCTGCGCACCGGGCTGCAAGCACAGCAGCATTACCCGTTGCTGGCCCAGCATTTGGGTGAGTTCCTCGCCAAGTCGTTGTTTTTCAGCTCCGATTTGGCCTTGCCCTCGGCAGAAAAAAAAGCACGTGTTCCTCAGTTTATTAATCCCGTGCTGGTCAAAGCCCAGGAGGATGTCTGCTTCACGCAGCCTTTACAGCAGCACGCGCACAACCATTGCCATGCAGAGTTAGAGCAGACGGCTGCCGCACTTCGCGCAGACCAAGATTTGTATGCTGCAGTCTTGCGCATGAAGCGTGTCTACATGACATCGGCTGAAGCCTTGTTGCACGGTGATTTGCATACCGGCTCGATGCTGGTTACTCCCGCAGAAACCCGTATTTTCGATCCTGAGTTTGGCTTTTACGGCCCCATGGCCTACGACTTAGGTTGTCTTGTGGCACACCTCTACATAGGCCATGTTTGTCAGCCTGTATTTGCTCGCCGAGCGGGTGCTACGCCAGGTTCAGGAATGGACATGCTCGAATTGATTCGTCAAATTTGGCAGGTATTTAGTCAGCAATTCGCTGAGCTGGCGCGCCAGCAATCAGTGCTGGGTGAGTGGCAGAGTGAGCGCTATATCCAGCGCTATTTGGATGAATTGCTGCAAGACACCCTTGCATTCGCAGGTGTTGAGTTGATCCGTCGCACCATCGGCCTGGCGCATGCTCCGGAGTGGGAGCTGATGGCCGAAGAACCGGCATTGATTCCAGCCGCCCAGCAGAGCTTAGGCATGGCAAGACACTGGCTACTCCCAACCCAGCCCTGGTCGAATATGGATTCGGCATTGCAGATAGGACGCGAGGCATGAATTGGCATACCCGTGTGACCGACTTATTCGGTATTCAATATCCGTTTATTTGCTCGGGCATGACGTATGTATCTAACGCTCAGCTAGCGGCGGCAGTGAGTGAGGCGGGTGGTCTGGGACTAATTCAGATCGGGCACCTCAAGCCTGAACAAGCGCGTGCTGAAATTCGACTGGCGCGTAGCCTCACCTCGAAGCCTTTCGGTGTGGGTTTGGCCTTGCTAATGCCGGGCTCGCGAGAAAATGCCGAGGTGGCACTGGAAGAGCAGGTGCCGGTTATTAACTATTCGCTGGGCAAGGGTGATTGGCTGTGCCAGCGCGCTAAGGCCTACGGCGGTAAAACCATTGCCACCGTCATTACCGCAAAACATGCGCAAGCTGCCGAGCGAGATGGTGCCGACGCGCTTATCGTTACTGGACATGAGGCGGCGGCACATGGTGGTGAAGTCACTACGCTGGTGTTATTGCCGGCCATCCGCGCCGTCACGTCATTGCCGCTCATTGCGGCCGGTGGTTTTGCCCAAGGTTCGGGCTTGGTGGCCACATTGGCGTTGGGTGGCGATGCGGTAGCGATGGGTACGCGCTGGGCCATGACCACAGAAAGTCCATTGCATGCTAAAACTCAAGCGATGGTGTTGGAGAAAGCCGTTGAGGACACCCTCTACACGCGCAATTTCGACGGCATGCCCTGTCGCATTATGCGCACCCCAACTGGGGTGGCGGTGAGTCGTAAACCGCTGACGCTATGGCGGGCTATTTGGCAATCCTTGCTGCTGATGCGCCAACAAGGCACAAGCCTGAAGCAATTGTGGATGACCTGGCGTGAGCAGGGATTCGCCAATACGTTGAAGCTGAGCTATTTCGGTGCTGCAGTGGAGCGGATTCGCCTCGCCATCTTAGACGGCGATCAGGTGCGCGGCGTGCAGCTGATTGGCCAGGCCCAAGGCCTAATTCAAGATATTCCAAGCTGTGCCGAACTCATGCAGCGCTTAGTTGCAGAGGCCAATACCGCGCAACAGCGCGTGCAAGGAGCCCAACGATGAATGTCCACGAAGCCATTATGACGCGTCGCTCCATTGCTCAACTGGTGTTGCCCGTACCCGATACCGACGCTCTGACCCGGGTCTTCGACGCAGCGGGTGCGGCGCCGGATCATCGTGTATTGCGCCCTTGGCGCTACCTGACGATTCAGGGTGATGCGCTCTCGGCATTGGGCGAGTTGTTTTACCAAGGCATGTGCGAGGTGAATCCCGATCGTGCTGAGTTAGAGCAGAACAAATTGCGGCAAATGCCGCTGCGCGCGCCCATGATCATCGTGGCGATATTACGCCGCCAGGATCAAGCTAAGGTGCCGGAGTGGGAGCAATGGCTAAGCCTAGGCGCGAGCGTGCAAAATATCTTGTTAACCTTACATGCCGAAGGCTATGCGGCCATGTGGCGCACCGGTGATACGACGGCGCTGGATCGCGTGAAGCAGGGCCTGGGCCTGGTCGCAGGCGAAGACATCGGAGGTTTTATTTACGTCGGTACGGCGGTGGGCACTAAGGCTGCACCTCCGCGCCCAGAGTCATTGTTTGGCGCTTGGTCGGGCGCAACGGCATGAGCCGGCTGGCTGAGGCGCAAGCGTTTTTGGCCGAATTACGGCGTGATATCCCGCTGGCGGCATTTATGCAGTTGGAAGCCGTCGCTTGGGATGGTCAGGCGCTGACCCTGAAAGCGCCTTTGCAGCCCAACATCAACGATAAAAGTACCGCTTTCGCTGGCGCGCTGGCGAGCTTAACGACGGTGACAGGCTGGGCTGCGCTCATGCTGTGGGCGCGAGAGCACTTAGGTGCCTGTCATGTCGCTGTTTACGAGTCTGAAATTAAGTATCGCTTTCCGGTTAGTGAAGATTTCTCGGCCACGGCAATCTTGCCCGATGCCGCTGTTCTCGCTGCAGTGGCCGCGCAAATTGCTAGTAAAGGCAAAGCTCGCGCCACGCTATCCGTCAGTATTGAGGAAGCGCAGCGCGCAGCTGTGTCACTGTCGGCCAGTTATGCGATTTGGCGACTCCCACCTGAGTCGGTCTAGCGCTGTGAGGGGTGTGCTTAAGCTGTGGCATACTTGGCGGTATGTGATTGTATGGATTCCCCCATGTCTCTGTGTAAGCAACGTGCCGTGAATGAGCGACGTGAGCAGCCGAGTGAGTCTCGCGAACGTATCTTGGCGGCCGCCGTCAGTATTTTTGCGCATAAAGGCTTTCAGCGCGCCAGCTTGGATGAAATTGCTGCAGAGGCTCATCTGACTAAAGGGGCTATTTACTGGCATTTCCGTAGTAAGAATGACTTGTTCACATCGCTACTGGAGTACCGGTTCCAACAGCACACGGCACCTTTAGCCGAAGAATTGGCGCTGGCGCTGGCGGCACCAACGACTCAGGCACGGCAGCAAGCCATTGCGACTATGCTGCGGGATATGTTGAACCGCTTTCACGATAACGCCGCTTGGCCAAGGCTCTATCTGGAGTTCGTCTCGCAAACGCGGGATACCCAGATAGCCAGCAGTATGGCAAAGTTGTATGACCATGCCCGGTTGTTAGCGAAGCAAATGATCGAGCGTTTGGTCGAGGCGGGTATCACGGACCCTGACTTAGATGCCGATACCGTCTCGATTTTTTGGTGTGCGTTAATTGATGGTTTTATGTTGGCTTGGGTGATGAAGCCGGAGACATTTGCGGATGGTCAACTGGTTGAGCGAACGGTTGCCATGTTATGGAATGGCCTAGCCCCGAAGCAAGTCTGATTCAGCAGTTTCTGAATCAGGCTGCTTGCCGACGATCCGGAAATTGGCAACGCTTCGCTAAATCAGCGCAAGCCTTTTGAATCATTTCTTCTGTGATGGCCAACTCGGTACCCTGGTCATCTAACAGGATGGCGAAATGAAACGGATTGCCCACCGTGCGGGTCTCGTTCATGCTCTTCTCCAGATTAGTGTTGGTCATGATGCACCTCAAGTTGTGTTTCCATGAGTTCACTATAGGAAGGCCAAATCGCTTCGTCTTGTATTTTCGCCTCTAAGTTGTAACCAACTATGAAATCATTTCTGAATGTTTCCGCACGGTTGCGCGTCGGGCTCATCATTAACCCCTATGCTGGTCTTGGTGGTCCCCTGGCGCTGAAAGGCAGTGATCACGTGAGTGAAGACTTGCGTCAGGAGGCGCGCAAAACCGTTGAGCAGGGGGGCTCTCGCGCGCAAACGCGTTGTGCCAGCTTTCTGGCGGCTACCTCAGACCTACCCGTGCATTGGATTACGGTGGCGGGGTCCATGGGTCAGGCCAGCCTCGGCGATCGCAGCGCAGAGATACTCGCATTTCAAGCTCAAACACCCTCAACCGCTGAGGATACCCAGCGTGCGGCGGCCATGCTGATGCTGGCGAGCCTTGATTTGCTTATCTTTGTGGGAGGCGACGGCACAGCCCGAGATATTTGCTCAGTCGTTGGTACGCATGTGCCCGCGCTGGGTGTGCCCGCAGGCGTGAAAATGCATTCGGGTGTGTTTGCCATTAACCCCCAGAGCGCCGCGGATTTAGTGCGCAGCTTGTGTGCGGGTGAGCTAGTGGCCATGGAGCTGGCAGAAGTCAGAGACATTGATGAGCAAGCATTAGCCGGTGGACGCGTACGGGCGAGGCACTTTGGCGACTTGCGTGTGCCCGTCTCGGATAGCTTAGTGCAACAAGTGAAGTGTTCAGGTTGTGAAGATGAGGGCCTAGTGCAGGCAGAAATTGCCGCCGGAATTTTGGACATGATGCAGCCAGGGCAGCATTACGCTTTAGGTGCAGGCACCACGGTGGCCGCTGTGATGGCGGCCCTGCAGCTGCCGAACACTTTGCTCGGCTTTGATATTGTGTGTGATAACCAATTGGTTGCCTCAGATGTTTCTGCTGAGGTCTTAGAAACGTGGGCTTCACGATCAGATCTCACGGTCATTATTACCCCTACGGGTGGGCAGGGCAGTCTCATCGGACGCGGAAATCAGCAATTGTCGCCTCGACTATTGCGTCAGCTAGGGCGCGAACGGATATGGGTGTTAGCAACGCGCAATAAGCTTGCCGCGTTATCTGGCCGGCCACTCAGGCTGGACACGGGGGATGCTGAACTTGATCGGACATGGTCTGGCTGGTGGCCCGTCCATAGTGGATTTCAGCAGCAGTTGTTGTATGCCGTGCAGGGTTAGCCTTCGGCGCGTTGACACTAGACGACCGGTCTAGTATTGTGCCGGCATGATTAAGCCACGCGAATTTTCCGATACCCGAGAGCACTTGCTGGCGACAGGCGAGGCCGTCTTTCGTGGCAAAGGTTTTACTGCCGTGGGCCTGACGGAAATCTTGGCCGAAGCTGGCGTTCCCAAAGGCTCGTTCTATCATTATTTCCGCTCCAAAGAGTCGTTTGGCGTTGACATGCTGACGCGCTACTTCAATCGCTACGATGAGGAGTTGCGTGCCTTACTCTTGGAGTCTCCCGGAACGGGGCGAGAACGTCTGCTGCATTATTTCGGGCGATGGGCTGCTCGCTGTGAACAAAGCGATGCGCAAGCGCGCGCCAGTGCCTGCCTCGCGGTGAAACTCTCTGCGGAGGTTTCAGACTTGTCTGAACCCATGCGAGAGGTACTGGTGGCGGGAATGGAGCAGGTACAGCAGCGTTTAGCCCAAGCGCTCGTTGCTGGCCAAGTCGATGCATCGCTGGATTCAGACTTACAGCCCGACTCGTTGGCGGGTGCGCTTTATCAATTATGGGTCGGGGCAGAGTTACTGACCAAAATCCGACGTGACGGCCAGCCTTTTGCTTGTGCTTTAGCGCAGACCCAGCAGTGGCTGAGAGCGTCTTCGCATTAAAATTTATGTCATATCAAGTTGACCGGTCTAATTCTGGCAACCCATTGGAGAGAGTGTTATGAGTCATCGTTTATTTTCGCCTGTGCAAATGGGCAGCATTACGCTGCCAAACCGTGTGTTGATGGCGCCGTTAACTCGAATGCGAGCTGCCGCAGGTGATGTGCCAACGCCTTTGATGGCGGAGTATTATCGTCAGCGTGCGAGTGCGGGGCTAATCGTGACTGAAGCCGCTCAGGTATCACCCCAGGGCAAAGGCTATATGCAGACACCCGGCATCTACAGTGCTGAGCAAGTTGCCGGTTGGCAGCAGGTCACGAAAGCCGTGCACGACGCGGGTGGACGCATCGCGATCCAGCTCTGGCATGTGGGCCGTATTTCGCACAACAGCTTGCAGCCTGACGGGCAAGCACCGGTTTCGGCCTCAAACCTGCCAGCACGAACCAAGACGACAGTGCTCGGGGAAAATGGCCGTCCTGAGCGTGTTAACTGCTCGGTGCCCCGTGCTTTAGGGTTAGATGAAATTCCTACTTTGATTGAAACCTACATTCAGGCCACAAAAAATGCTCAAGCTGCGGGCTTTGATATGGTCGAAATCCACGCCGCGCATGGCTATTTGCTTCATCAGTTCCAATCCACAGAAAGCAATGACCGTAGTGATGCCTATGGCGGTTCTTTGGAAAACCGTGCACGTCTGACTTTAGAGGTGTTGGATGCAGTGATCGCCGCCTGGGAGCCGGGCCGCGTTGGTATTCGCATTTCGCCCATGGGCAACTTCAATGCCCTTGACGATATTGACGGCGAGGCCATGGGGCTTTACCTCGCAGAGCAGTTTGAGCAGCGTGGTGTCGCCTATTTACATTTGTCCGAGCCGGACTGGGCGGGTGGTCCAGTACTGCCCGAGAGCTTCCGAGCGGCTTTGCGCTCACGCTATCGCGGTGTGTTGATTGGTGCGGGTAACTATTCGCTCGCCAAAGCCACGGACCTGCTGGATAAGCAGCTGATTGATGGTGCAGCATTTGGTCGTACCTATATTGCTAACCCGGACTTAGTTGAGCGTTTACAACAAGATGCGCCACTCAATGAACAGCGGCCTGAGCTGTTTTATGGCGGCGGAGCTGAGGGCTACACGGATTACCCCGCGTTGGCCGCTGTTTAGTAGGGTATCGGCTTAACTTTCTCGTAGCACAATGACGGGTGCGGTTCGCCACACCCGTCGTGTTGCTAGCATGCCAGCGATCCCGGTCAGGCTGGCGGCGAGTAGTGGGGTGACCAGCCATAGGGTGCCATGCCAGGTGGGTGGCAGCTCAAGTATCGTGACATACAGCGCCGAAGCCAAGGCCTCGGTCATCGCTACTGCGACGAGCCCGGCAAAGCCGCCCAGTAGCATCATTTCCGAGAGGCCGCGCTGCATCAGCTGGCGTCGACTGGCGCCCAGTGCGCGAAGAAGTCCGGCCTCCTGGCGTCGCTGGTCTTGACCGGCGGCTATACAAGCCAAAAGCACGAATACGCCGGCAACCAAAACAAAGACTAAGACGAACTCAATCGCCTGCGAGACCGTATCGAGCAGCTGACGAACTTGCGTCATGATGGCATCGACATCAATCAACACGACGGTTGGAAAGCGCTTAACCAAGGTGTTTAGCACCTCTCGCTGCATTTTCGGCGCATGAAACGCCGTGAGGTAAGTGGCTGGGAAAGGTGCAAGCGCGGGGGCGGGGAAGACCATGTAGAAATTGGGCTGAAAACTGTCCCAGTCGACTTTGCGAAGACTGGTGACGGTGGCTTCAACATCGCCCTCTGCCAACGAGAAGCGCAGTCTATCGCCTAAGGCTATGCCTAGCTTTGAAGCCAATCTGGACTCGACAGAGACAGGCCAGGGTGCCTGACGGGTGTCTGTCCACCATGCGCCTTCGACTAACTCATTTCCTTTGGGCAAGTTGGTGGATGTGGTCAAATTGAGCTCACGATTCAGCGATTCATCGCGTTGATCTTCGCTTTCTTTGCTAATGGCGCTAACCACTGCCTTGTCATTGATGGCGATGAGCCGTCCGCGCACGACCGGATACAGCGCATCGGGCGCGATGCCAAAATCGGCCAACGTTTGTTGGAATGCCACACGGTCTAGCTCATCAATTCCCAGTGCAAATTGATTAGGTGCATTAGTGGGCAATTTACCTTGCCAGGCACTCATGAGTTCGCCGCGCACACTGGTCACTAATAGCATGGCAGCAATGCCCACACTGAGTCCTAAGATCTGTAGTGTCGTGTTCTGCGGATGGCGCCAGAGTTCACGGAGCCCGAGTAAAGATCTGGGTAACGAACGTTCAGCCAATAGGTGACGCGTCAGTGCTAATAGGCTGCGTAACAGCAAGGCGAGTAAAAAGCCCAGCGTGCTTCCGCCCACGAGCAGCATGAGAGTGAGCTGCCAGCGGCCCGTCTCCAGAATCAGCAAGCCTGCCAAGGCCGAAATAGCCAGTGCAGTGATTGTCATCAAGCCCAATGAGTTCGGTGCAAGCTCGCGGCGAATAACGCGTAGTGGTGATACTCGAAACAAGCCGATAAGCGCGGGCAGGGCAAAGCCAATCAGCGTTAGCGTGGCCGTGGCAATGCCCGTGAGAAGAGGGCGTTGCCAGGCAAAATCGAGTTCGGCATTCGGTAACATGCCTGACAGAATCTGAAACAGGATTTGCGACGTACCCGCGCCTAATGCCGCGCCAACAACGATGGCCACGACCCAGATTAGCAACAGTTGCGTGAGAAAAATGCCCTGCACGCGGCGTCGGTTAGCGCCTAGGCAACGCATTAGCGCCAGCGTGTCGTAGTGGCGGACGGCGTGGCGTTGTGCGGCCAATGCGACTGCAAGTCCCGATAAGACCACGGCGGCGAAAGCCGCAATGCTCAGGTAGTCGCTGGCCCGAGCGAGTGGACTGCCGATCTCCGAGCGCCCACGAGCGACATCCACTAAGCGCTCACCTGTGGCCAATCGAGGCTCTAGGAAGTTGTTTAAGTCAGATATGGCCCGAGCCGAGCCCGCTAAAAGTAAACGGTATTGCACGCGTGAGCCGGGCAAAATGACGCCGGCGGACGCTAAGTCGTCTGCATTCATCAGCGCTCGCGGTGCAAATGCGGAAAAATTACCGCCTCGGTCCGGCTCTTGGAGGATGACTGCTGCGACTCGGAGCTGTAAATCGCCTAATTGAATTTCATCGTTGATGGATACGGCCAACAGACCCATGAGGCGTTGATCCAACCAGATGGTGCCGGGGCTGGGAATGCGAGAGTTGTTCGCCTCTGACTTGCGGTGTGAAGCGACCAGCTCACCGCGCAATGGGTAGTCGGCGGTCACGGCTTTCACTGCAGCCAGCTGAAACGCATCCTGACGTTGAATCATGCTGGAGAACTCAGTCACAACAGCCGTTCTCAAGCCGCGTTGCTGTGCTACTTGTTCCACTTCTGGCCGCAGCGGGCGACTGCTTTGCAATACGAGATCTGCCCCCAATAAATTAGCGGCCTGACGGTTGAGTCCTTGCTCCAGATTGGCGCTAAAAAACCGCAGGCTGCTCGTAGCTGTGACGGCGAGTATGAGGGCGGCAAGTAATAGCCAGATCTCACCGGCACGGATATCCCGCTTTAATAGTCGCCAGGCCAGGATCACGTCAGCGCACCTGATGTCACGCGTCCAGCCTCCAAATGCAGCTGGCGTTGGCATTGTGACGCGAGCGCTTTGTCATGCGTCACCAAGACGAGTGTTGTTTGGGAAGCAGCCTGAGCCTCAAACAGTAGCTCAATGATGCTGGCGCCGGTCTGGCTATCAAGGTTGCCCGTGGGCTCATCGGCGAGCAGGATTTTAGGTTCTGTGGCGAAGGCGCGTGCAATCGCGACGCGCTGTTGTTCGCCGCCAGATAGCTGCCTCGGTGTATGGGCCTCGCGGGCAGATAAACCCACCCGCGCCAGCCAATGTTTAGCACGCGCTTTGGCGGGAAGGCCCGCGAGTTCCAGCGGCAACATAACGTTTTCAAGCGCGGTGAGGTGGGGGAGTAGTTGGAAGTTCTGAAAGACGAAGCCGATAAGGCGCTGTCGCAATGCAGCGCGTGCATCTTCATCGAGGGCGCCGAGATCTTGGCCCGCCAGTAAAACACGACCTTCTGTGGCCGTGTCTAATCCCGCCAGCAGCCCTAATAGCGTAGATTTGCCTGAGCCAGAGCTGCCGGTAATGGCTACACTTTCGCCAGCCGAAATGACGAGATTGATGTTATTTAAGATGAGCAATCGCTCGTGTTGAATCAATACAGACTGCGTGAGCTGGCGAGTTTCAATCAACTGTTGGGATGGCGTTGTCATGATGACCTGGTTACGAAGTGTAGGTGCGTTAGTATTTTGCTTAGCCATGATGCCGGCATCCGCTGCGTCGATACTCATCTTCGGCGATAGTATCAGTGCAGCCTACGGCATGAACATTGAACAGGGCTGGGTTTCCTTGCTGAGCCAGCGCTTGGAAGTGCGCTATCCAGGGCAGCATAAGGTCATCAATGCCAGCGTCAGTGGCGAAACCACGTCCGGCGGTGTGCGTCGCCTACCTGCATTACTGAAGCAGCATGAGCCAGATATCGTGGTCATTGAGTTAGGCGGAAACGATGGCCTTCGTGGCCAGCCTCCAGCGATGATGGAGCGTCATTTGGCCAGCATGATTCGCCAATCTCGCCAGGCGGGTGCGCGCGTCATTTTACTGGGGATGCAGATTCCACCAAACTATGGAAAGGCCTATACCCAGGCTTTTGCTGCCGTTTTCCCTCGGGTGGGGAAGGCGGAGGGCGCAGCCGTTTTGCCGTTCTTTTTAGAGGGTATCGGCGGCGTTTCAGCGTTAATGCAAAAGGATGGAATTCACCCAAATGCCAAAGCGCAACCTAAGTTGCTTGAGTTGGCTTGGCCACTCATTTCTGCTGCTCTCAAAGACCAAAAAGCCCGCAAATAGCGGGCTTTTTTATTACGGGAGTTCGTATTAGGCGATCTGCAGGTTCTGCAGCGCTTCAATACGCTTTTCCAGCGGTGGGTGCGACATGAACAGCGAAGCGAAACTGAAGCCTTCACGTTTGCCGG
>NZ_JBXMRC010000019.1:0-3874 GCF_057084925.1 Perlucidibaca sp.
GGCAACTATCGGCTGGGCATGCGACTCCTGGAGCTCGGCAATCTCGTCAAGGCGCGATTGAATGTCCGCGACGCAGCCCTTACGCCGATGCGCGAATTGCACAAGCTCACTCAGCAGCCCGTTAACCTGAGCATGCGGCAGGGTGATGAAATTGTGTATGTGGAGCGTGCTTACAGCGAGCGATCCGGGATGCAGGTGGTGCGAGCCATCGGTGGGCGGGCACCGCTGCATTTAACCTCGGTGGGCAAGCTGTTTCTGGCTTTTGACGATCCCCAACGACTGCGCACCTATGCCACTCGTACCGGCCTGTCGGGACAGACCCGAAACAGCATCACGCAGTTATCGGTACTGGAACGCGAACTTGCCAAAGCGCGGCAATACGGCATCGCGCGCGACAATGAAGAGTTGGAGTTGGGTGTGCGTTGCATGGCCGCCGGCATCTACGACGATCAGAACCAACTGGTGGCAGGTCTTTCCATTTCGGCGCCCGCCGACAGGCTCGATGAGCACTGGCTACCCAAACTGCAGGCGACTGCCAACGAAATTTCAGCCGCACTGGGCTACAAACCCAAGTAAAAAGGAAGCGAGCCACCTTGGCTCTGCGTCGAGTCGCGATGAAGCGCGATGAAAATTGTGCGGGCTACCCGCACGAAACATCAACCGCCAATCTGGCTGGCTGAAGCGCTGATGTTTACCTTGTTGTCGGTCAAAGGGGTTGACTCTACCCAACGGCGCACGCGCTCGGCATCACCCAGGCGACTGAGCTTGCCGGCGGAATCGAGAAACACCATGATGAGCTTGCGGCCGGCGATTTTGGTTTGCATCACGAGACATTGGCCCGCTTCAGAGATATAGCCGGTTTTCTGCAGGCCGATATCCCACTCCGGATTCTTGACCAAACGGTTCGTGTTGTTGTATTGCAGCGTACGCTTGCCAACAGCGACCTGATAGCCGGTCGACGTGGAAAATTCGCGAAGCACCGGGTCAGCATGCGCGGCATTGACCAGCGTGGCCAAGTCTTGCGCGCTGGACTGGTTACGGCTGGAAAGGCCCGTGGGCTCGACATAGCTGGTGTCATTCATGCCCAGCATTTTTGCCTTGGCGTTCATCAGGTTGACGAACGTGGGCATGCCGCCCGGGTAAGTGCGGCCCAAGGCGTGCGCTGCGCGATTTTCGCTCGACATCAGGGCCAAGTGGAGTAACTCCCCGCGGGTCAGCGTGGTGCCGACTCTGAGCCGTGAGCTGCTGCCTTTTTCGGTGTCGACGTCATCCTGGGTCACCGTAATCATTTCATCCATGGGCAGCTTGGCCCCGCTGATGATGACGCCAGTCATCAATTTGGTGAGCGACGCGATCGGCAACACGGCGTGGTCATTTTTACTGAACAGCACTTCACGCGTATCCTGATCAATGACCAGCGCAACACTCGACTTCAATTCCAGTGGATCCTGGGCCCCATGCAGGCCGGCAATCTGACCGAAAGAGGGTTTGGCGGGAACAGCCGCACGAAGAATGGTTCTACCTTTTGTGCCCGCTGTAAACCGGGCACTCTTGCGGGCTGTGACAGCTTTTTTGGTAACAGTTGTCTTCGCGGCACGCTGCTTTTTTACAATTTCGGTCTTGTCAGTTGCCGCATTGGACACCGGCATTGCAAGTCCAGCAAACAAAGCCAGGAATCCAACGATTTTTAATGCGCGATTGAAAATCTGATGAGACATGGTGAATTTTGCCTGCCGTGAATTGCAATGTAAGGAATGGCTGCAGTGTATACAAATAGAAAAAGTCACGCAATATCAAAAACTTGCGCGACTTTCCTAAAAACTCAACTGTTTCAGGCGGAGGTCAACAACTCAGATGAGGAATCCTACTACAACATTACTCTAAGTCATTGAATATAAAGACTATTTCAACCGTTGGCGGGAGCATCAACCCTGTGCGGCGACGCGATCCGCCTTGCTCTGAAGCTTGTTCAACGCACTCAGATAGGCTTTCGCCGACGCCACCACGATATCCGGGTCCGCCCCGACGCCATTTACCACGCGTCCATTATTTTGTAACCGCACGGTCACTTCGCCTTGGCTCTCGGTAGATCCGCTGATGGCGTTCACGGAATACAGCACCATCTCCGCCCCGCTCTTCACATGCGTTTCAATGGCCTTGAGCGAGGCATCTACCGGGCCGTTGCCGTCTGACTCGCCGCGCACTTCCTTGCCAGCCACGGTGAACACAACGACAGCATGCGGCCGCTCGCCGGTTTCGCTGTGCTGTGCCAGGGACACGAACCCATACTGCTCCTGGTCATGATGAATGATGCTTTCGTCACTGACCAGTGCCAGGATGTCTTCGTCGAATATCTCGCTTTTCCGGTCGGCCAGTTCCTTGAACCTGGCAAATGCCGTATTGATGTCGGCCTCGCTTTCCAGCGCTACGCCAAGGTCCTGCAGGCGTTGCTTGAAGGCATTGCGGCCGCTGAGCTTGCCCAGCACCATTTTGCTGGCGCTCCAGCCCACATCTTCCGCGCGCATGATCTCGTAAGTCTCGCGCGCCTTCAACATGCCATCCTGGTGAATGCCCGACGCGTGCGCAAAGGCATTGGCCCCCACCACGGCCTTGTTGGGCTGCACCACGAAGCCGGTGGTCTGGCTGACCATGCGACTGGCCGCCACGATATGCAGCGGATCGATGTTCATGTCGAGCTTGAAATAGTCCTTGCGTGTTTTCACAGCCATGACGATCTCTTCGAGCGAGCAGTTGCCGGCGCGCTCACCGAGCCCGTTGATCGTGCATTCCACTTGCCGCGCACCGCCGATCATCACGCCTGCCAGCGAATTGGCAACCGCCATGCCAAGGTCATTGTGACAATGAACGGACCAGATGGCCTTGTCACTGTTGGGCACGCGTTCTCGCAGCGTTTTGATAAAGTGGCCGTAAAGCTCCGGTACGGCATAACCCACGGTGTCCGGAACATTAATCGTCGTAGCGCCCTCATCAATCACGGCTTCAAGGACACGACACAGGTAGTCAACGTCGCTGCGATAGCCGTCCTCGGGACTGAACTCGACATCCGCCACCAGATTGCGGGCAAAACGCACCGAGAGCCTGGCCTGTTCCAGCACCTGCTCTGGTGTCATGCGCAGCTTCTTTTCCATGTGCAGCGCGCTGGTGGCGATGAAGGTATGAATACGGGCGTTGCTGGCGCCTTTGAGTGCTTCAGCGGCGCGAGAAATATCCCGGTCATTGGCGCGCGACAGCGAGCAAATGGTGGAATCCCTGATCGTATTCGCGATCGCCTGCACGGCCTCGAAATCGCCGTTGGAGCTTGCCGCAAATCCGGCCTCGATCACATCCACTTTCAGACGCTCCAGCTGGCGCGCTATGCGCAGCTTTTCATCTTTCGTCATGGATGCGCCGGGCGATTGCTCGCCATCGCGCAAGGTGGTATCAAAAATGATCAGTTTGTCGGTCATGGCAAGTTCCTGGTGGGCTGGTCGCTGTACTGCAGGCCTCAATGCGCAATGGTAGCCGCAACGGCACCTTGTCCGGCCTTGCTGCGCTGCAGGCCCGAGACAATCGCCTTGAGCGACGCCGAGACGATATTGCCGTCCATGCCAATGCCAAAGAGCGTCTGGTCGTTGATGCGCAGCTCCAGGTAAGCCACGGCCTGCGCGCTGGCACCGGAACCAATGGCGTGCTCGTGGTAATCAAGAACCCGAACCGCATGGCCGGTCGCCGCATTGAGCCCCGCGACAAAGGCATCAATCGGGCCCGTGCCCCTCCCTTCGACCTGATGGCTGGTGCCGGCGATTCGCACATCGGCCTTGATGTTGAACGACTTGCCACCAGCTCCGCCCGTTTCTTCTATCACGAGATGCTG
>NZ_JBXMRC010000020.1:0-53926 GCF_057084925.1 Perlucidibaca sp.
CACCAGCGTAATTGGTGGCGTTAGCATCGCACGACCAGACCTTACTGCATCAACAATAGTTTCTAGTCGGCTAGGTTCTGACGCCAAATTGAGACCAATAGCTAATTTATTTAAAGATAAAGGCTCAAGATACTCAATAATCCAATGATCACCTTTATATGGAAAAAAGTTTTTTAATTTAAATTCAGAATATTCACTATCTTGCTTTAGCTTTATATAGCTTTCTAAATCATTTTGCTTTACTTTTCTTACAAATCCTAGGCCGTTAGCCCCTGGAAACTCCTCCGTCACATTTCGATATAAAAAATAGTCTTTAAATTTTTTCCTGGTGATATTATCCAAACCAACAGAGTACATAAGACTTCTCATGTCTCGTAAAACAATCTCATAGGTAGATAAAATGCTTTGTATTTTCTCTACAGCGTATTTTGACTCGCTCTCAAGTTCCAACTGAGCATCTTTTTTATATTGAATATATATCAGCGAGCTAATACTGCTAGACAGTAGAAACCCAACCACAAATAACGATAAAGCAAACGCTAATGGGCTATAACTTCTTAGCTTCGAAATTAGCCACGCCCTTGCATTTAGTTTTCTAAGTTTTGTCATGCCTTAACCTTTTACTTTTAATATGACTATTGTCTAGCCATTAAAATTTTTAGATGGCTTTACACTACTGCGTCACTCACTGCGTTGAACCCTTATTGCGTGGTAAGTGTGTATAGGTTTGACGTATTGCACTTACAATGGACTACCTGGCCACAAATGACCGATTTACGGCAGCTCACCGCCTACTCATCAAAAGACTCATCAGTCACGCTTCGATAGGTAGGGTTCTTACTACCCACTATTTTATTTCGAGGTACTACATGATCAGCAAAACGCCTCTGCCCATTACCGTTCGCCGCATGGACTTTGCTATCCCCGCGCTGCCGCGATACTGGTACAAAGGGAATGTGTGGATCACACACTTCATGAATGCACTCTCCACCACCTTCCCTGATGGTGAGCGCTTCTTTATTCATGCGGTTCGCAATTATGAAAACGAGATTACTGACCCAGAATTACGAGCTCAGATTCGGGCGTTCATTGGTCAAGAGGCCAATCACGGTAAAGAACACGAAGCCTTTAATCAGGCCTTAATTGATCAACACAAGCTGCCGCTTGAGTCCAAAATCACCTTCATGAAAAAAGCGCTGAGTTTCGCTAAGAAGCGCTATTCACGGCGGGAGCAGTTGGCCTTAACCGTGGGATTTGAGCACTTCACGGCCATCTTGGCTAACCTTATGTTGAAACAAACGGATTTTGTTGAAGATATTCAAGGCGTCTATGCCGACATGTTTATGTGGCATGCCGTCGAAGAAACGGAGCATAAAGCCGTTGCTTTTGATGTTTTTGCCGCGACGGAAGACGACTATTGGCTGCGGGTTAGGGGCATGGCGCAGGCCACGTTCTTCTTTCTGTTAATTACGTTGCGTATGCAATACAGCCTTCTCAAACACGACAATCAGCTGGGAAACTGGCGAGATGCACTCGGCTTCGCTAAGTTCTTGCTGGTCAAGCCGGGCATGCTGACGCGCATTATCCCGGAGTATTTAGACTTCTACCGTCCCGGCTTCCACCCCTGGCAGCACGATAATCGCCACCTCATCGCAGCGCGTGTGAAAGCCTTGGAAAGCTACGCGTTAAAAGCGATTCAAGCCGCCTAGCCCGTTAACGCTGTCGAGCCGCTAATACCTGCTCGGCAGCACGTTCCCCAGACAAAACAGCCCCTTCTAAATAGCCGGTCCAATAGCCGGGCAGCTCGGTTCCCGCCCAAAAAATCTGGCCGACGGGCCGTGATAAGGCATCGCGATATTGCGTTAAGGCCCCCACAGTAGAAATCGCTGTGGGACCGCCCAGGCTATAACCTTCTTGCGTCCAATCTTGGCAAATGCAGTTTCGTGGCGTCAGCGCAGCCTCGCCAAAACAACGCGCAAAAGCGGACAAGACATGCTCGCGTAGCGCTTCAGGTGACATTTGTTGCGCTAGCGCTAAATGCGCGCCACCAATAAAAGCGAGAAGTGCGCCTTCATTGCCCTGCGCAGGAGATACATCAAAAACAAGATTCACTAAGCCATCCGCCAAAACGGCCGTGCCATTCAATCCTGCATCCCGCCAAAATGGGTGATCATAAATAGCCTCGTACTTCATGAGACGCCCCATTCGCATCTGCGCCAAATGGCTGAGTTGCGCTTGCGGTAAAGCGGGCTCAAAGCCCAGGCTGGGCCGCAGTAAGGGCGGGACGGTAACGATGATGGACTGCGCCTGCCAAACACGCTCCCCGGCCTCGACGGTAATGCCCTCGTCGTTTTGGCTGATGCGATGCACCGGAGCATTCAGCACCACGGCATCACCCAAACTGTCTGCCAACGCAAGCGACACGGACTGACTGCCCAGCGCAAAGCGTTGGTCTTGTGCGCCGTTGATACTTGCCGTTAGGCGATTAAACGTACCCAAATGAGTTTCATCCCCCGCCGCCGCGATGTAATGCAGCGCATAGAGCAGCGACATCTCATGAGCGTTAGCACCCCACACGGTTTCAAACGTAGCTTCGGCCAACACACGGGTGCGCTCTTGCCCTATTTGCTGACGCAGCCAGTCGCCCAGTGTTTGGCTATCCCAGGCTTGAGCGTTTGCCGCATCCCAAGGACGCCCGACAGGCACTTTGGCAGCCATAGCGTTCAGTCGATGCTCTAACTTCAACAGATCGGGAAGAATGCGCCAATCATGGGGCGCCCCACTGGTGGAGATCAAACCCAGCAGCTTGTCGCCATGGACCTTGCGGGAGTTACCGATACAATACACGGAGCGCCCTTCGCGCCCCTGAGCGACCGTTTTCAGGCCAAACTCTTTCGCTAAGGCCAGCATCCGATTTTGCGTCGGGCCTATCCACGCGCCGCCACGATCCACCGGCGTTTCCCCATGCCACTCGGTCCAGCTGCGCCCGCCAACGCGATCACGTGCTTCTAACACCTGCACACTGACGCCCTGCTGCTGTAAACGCCGAGCGGCGCTCAAGCCCGCTAAGCCTGCACCAATGATGAGTACTTCTGGCATATCCATAACGGCATCCCGACGTAGATGATCAACGACATGAAATTTTTCAAGGCAGTGTAATGCGGCAGGGCGATGCTATCATTGTCCACCTGTTTTCTGACCTAACGAAGTTGCTCATGTCCCGTCGCCTGCTCGTTACCAGCGCCCTACCCTACGCCAACGGCCCGATCCACCTCGGCCATCTCGTCGAATACATCCAGACCGATATCTGGGTGCGCTTCCAGCGCGCGCGCGGTCACGAAGCGCACTATGTTTGTGCTGATGATGCTCACGGTACCGCCATCATGCTCAAGGCCGAGCAGAACGGCCTGCCGCCAGAGCAGCAGATCGCCAATGTGAAGGCCGAACACGAGCGCGATTTCGCCGGCTTCGGCATCCGCTTCGACAACTACCATTCGACGCATTCCGACGAGAACCGCGCGCGCGCTTCGCAGATCTACACGCGTCTGCGTGATGGCATCCCCGGTGCAGCTGCCGGTTCGCTGCAGAGCGGCGGGCATATCACCACGCGCGCCATTCGCCAGCTCTTTGACCCGGAAAAGCAGCTGTTTTTGGCTGACCGTTTCATCAAAGGCGATTGCCCAAAATGCGGCGCACTGGACCAGTACGGCGACTCGTGCGAAGTCTGCGGCGGCACCTACTCACCGACCGAGTTGAAGAACCCGCGCTCGACCATCTCCGGCGCGACACCGGTGGAGAAGGAGTCCGAGCACTACTTCTTCAAGCTGCCAGATTTCGAGGCCATGTTGAAGGCGTGGACGCGCAGCGGCACGCTGCAGGAAGAAGTCGCCAACAAACTCGCCGAATGGTTCGAGTCCGGTCTGGCCGACTGGGACATCTCGCGGGATGCGCCCTACTTTGGCTTCGAAATTCCTGATGCGCCGGGCAAGTATTTCTATGTCTGGCTAGATGCCCCGGTGGGCTACATGGCCAGCTTCGAGAACTTGTGCGCAAAGACGCCGGGGCTGGACTTCGATGACTACTGGAAAGTGGGCAGCAACACCGAGCTCTACCACTTCATCGGCAAAGACATCGTCTATTTCCACGCGCTGTTCTGGCCGGCGATGCTCGAAGGCGCGGGCTACCGCAAGCCGACCGGCGTGTTCGCCCACGGCTTCCTGACCGTGAACGGCCAGAAGATGTCGAAGTCGCGCGGCACCTTTATTCAGGCGCAGACCTATCTCAAGCACCTAAATCCGGAGTACCTGCGCTACTACTTCGCCGCTAAGCTCTCGGGCAAGGTCGAGGACATCGACCTCAACCTCGAAGACTTCACCCTGCGCGTGAATTCGGATCTGGTCGGCAAGGTCGTCAACATCGCCAGCCGCTGCGCCGGCTTCATCAGCAAGCGCTTCGATGGCCAGCTCAGCGCCGACTGTGCCGAGCCGCAGTTGCTCAACGACTTCATCGCCGCCGGCGACAGTATCGCTGCCCATTACGAAGCGCGTGAATTCGGCCGTGCTATCCGCGAAATCATGGCGCTGGCCGATCGCGCCAACCAGTACATCGACGAGAAAAAGCCGTGGGCACTGGCCAAGGTCGAAGGCATGGATGCCGAAGTGCAGGCCGTGTGCTCGGTCGGCCTCAACCTGTTCCGCCAGCTCATGACCTATCTGGCACCGGTGCTGCCGGCCATGGCCGAAGCCTCCGCCGGCTTCCTAAACCTGCCCGATTTCCACTGGGAGTCGCGTCGCGAACTGCTGCTCGGTCAGCACATCGAGACCTTCCAGGCCCTGATGACCCGCGTCGACCCGGCACTGGTTGCGGCCATGGTGGCGGACTCGACGGATTCGCTGGCGAATGCCCAGCCGGTGGCTGTTGCACCGGCAAAAGCCGCTGCAAAGTCCACTGATGCCAAGGCAATCGCCGCCAAGGCCGACAAGCCGGCGGACGCGCCGAGCGTGATCGGCATCGAGGACTTCGCCAAGGTCGATCTGCGCGTCGCGCGCATCGTCTCGGCCGAGCCTGTGGAGGGCGCCGACAAGCTGCTGCGTCTGCAGCTCGACCTCGGCGGCGAAACCCGCCAGGTCTTCTCCGGCATCAAGAGCGCCTACCCGGACCCCAGCGTGCTGGTCGGCCGCCTCACCGTTATGGTCGCCAACCTCGCCCCGCGCAAGATGAAGTTCGGCATGAGCGAAGGCATGGTGCTGGCTGCAGGTCCCGGTGGTAGCGATATCTTCCTGCTCACGCCGGATGACGGCGCGCAACCGGGTATGGCGGTGAAGTAAGCATGAGTCTTCACATCGAGTGGGATCCCGCCAAAGCAGCATCCAACTTGAAGAAGCACGGCATCAGCTTTGAAATGGCCGCGGCAGTGTTTGCAGATCCACAAGCACTGACTATCCCGGACTCAGAGCACAGTGATATCGAAGAGCGCTGGATCACGCTTGGTGAGATTGGACAGCAACGGATTGCTGTTGTAATACATACATGGCGTGACAGAGATCCGAGCCGGATACGCATCCGCATCATCTCTGCACGTTTAGCGACTGCGCATGAAAATTGCCAGTACAGAGGGTAAAGCCATGCAAAATGAATATGACTTCAGCCACGGTGAGCGCGGTAAATTTTTTCATGTTCGCGAAGAAATTTTGCTGCCTGTTTATCTCGATCAATCCCTGCAGTTAGCACTCATGGACTTGGCAAAAGCTCGTGGCGTCGAACTTTCAGTATTAGCTAATACCTTGCTAAAACAAGACATTGATCGATTGCAGTCCAGCCTCTAACACTTCATGAAGCTATGTCGGCCCTCAGGGCCGGTTGCGACCGTACTTGTCGTGGCTGGACACCCACTGGTCCGAAACTATCGCCGACGCTAGTGACAGCTCGCCGCATAGCACGGTGGCCGCGACGATCTCAGCCAGCTTGCGCACCTTGCCCTCGCCATAGCAGCCCATAACCTCCAGACACTCGCGCTGCGTCGGCAGCCCCGTGCCGCCGCCATAGGTCGCCACGATCAGCGCCGGAATCGTCACCGAGCAATAATAATCGCCATTAGCCTTCAGCTCGCCATGCACATAGCCGGCAGATGACTCCGCCACATTCGCCACATCCTGCCCGCAGGCGATGAACATCGCCGTGATGCCGTTGGCAAAGTGCGCACCGTTGTTGACCGAGCCGGCCATGAGCGCGCCCATGTTAGAGAGCTGGCGCTGCTTGAACAGCGCCTCGCCGCTGGTGTGCATGACATCGCGCAGCAGCGCGGCCGGCAGCGTGACTTCGGCCACCACGCGCTTGCCGCGCGTGTGCAGGCTGTTAACCTGCGAATGCTTCTTATCGGTATCGAAGTTGGCGGCCAGCGAGAAATGCTCCAGCCCCGGGAGCTGTTGCGCCAGCATCCACTGGCAAGCGTGGTGCGTGGCCTTGCTCACCATGTTCTGGCCGGCAGCGTCGCCAGTGGTGAAGTTGAAACGCAGCCAGCGCATCTTGCCCATGCTGAACTGCTGGATGTCGCGGAGCTTGCCGGAGCGCGTGGTTTCTTCGGCGGCGGCCTTGATCTGCGCGAAGTTAGCCTCGACCCAGTGGCCGAAGTCGCGGGCGTAGCGGGCATCGCTGAAGACAAAGATGGGCGCGCGCTGCATGGCGTCATCGATGACCGTGGTCCGTACGCCGCCAGCCTCGCGGGTCAGGCGCATGCCTCGGCTGTAGCTGGCCAGCAGCGTGCCTTCGGTGGTCGCCATGGGCACATAGAACTCGCCCTGCGCATGCTCGCCATCGACCCGCAGCGGACCGGCAAAGCCCATCGGCACCTGCACGATGCCGGAGAAGCCCTCAATATTGCCGGGCAGCACAGCCGGATCCAGCGAGTAGTTGCCGGTGTGGGCAAGCTCGGCACCGGTCTCGGCCGTGACCACCGCTCGGCGCGCAGCGGCCATCTCACGGGTGTAGTCGTTTTGCGCATCACGCGGCAGTTTCTTCATGCGGACATCCTCGGCGAGTTGTTTTTGGAATGGCGCAAGCAAGCAATACTCGTCGCAGGCTGTCAATCACCGCTACACTTCGCGACCTGCACTTCATCAGGATATTTGCGCCATGCCGTCCCTGCTCACTGTCATCACTCGCGATACCGCGCCCAACCCCACACTGACCGTGATCTGGCTGCACGGTCTCGGTGCCGACGGCAATGATTTCGTGCCCATCATCCGCGAGCTGGGTCTGCCGGCCGATGCCGCCGTGCGCTTCATTTTTCCGAATGCGCCAGCGATTCCGGTGACCATCAACGGCGGCTATGTGATGCCGGCCTGGTACGACATCCTCTCGCTCGATGGCGATCAGCGCGAAGTCGATGTCGCCGGCATCTGCGCCAGCCGCGAGACCATCCGCCAGCTCATCGCCGCCGAAAATGCGCGCGGCGTGCCCTGTAGCCGCATCGTGCTCGCCGGCTTCTCGCAGGGTGGTGCCATTGCCTGGCTCACCGGCCTCACGCATGCCAAGCCGCTGGCCGGCATCCTCGCGCTGTCCACCTATTTGCCCACGCCGGAGCTGCTGCGCGATGAGCTCAACACCGCCTGTCTGAGCGTGCCGATATTCGCTGCCCACGGTCGCCACGACGATGTGGTGCCGCTGGCCATGGGCCGCGCCGCCGCAGCGGTGGTGGAAAGCCTGGGTGGCCAGGTGGTCTGGAAGGATTACGCCATGGCACATGCCGTCTGCCTGGACGAGATCACCGACATCGGCAGCTGGCTCAGCGCCCGCCTCCCCCTCTGAAAATTCAAGGCCATACTTCCATGAGTCAGCTCCCGTCCTGCCCGAAATGCCAATCCGACTACACCTATGCTGATGGCGACTTGCTCATCTGCCCGTCCTGCGCCCATGAGTGGTCAGCCACCGAAGCTGCTGAAGCTGGCGATGGCGCACGCGTAATCAAGGACGCCAACGGTAATGTGCTGACCGACGGCGATAGCGTCACCGTGATCAAGGACCTCAAGGTCAAAGGCTCGTCGCTGGTGGTCAAGGTCGGCACCAAGGTGAAGAACATCCGCCTCGTTGATGGCGACCACGACATCGATTGCAAGATCGACGGCATCGGGGCCATGAAGCTGAAATCCGAGTTCGTGAAGAAGGCCTGAAACCGAATAAAGTCGGAAATACTTCAACCTTTACATTTGACACTGTTACATAGAACCGGTAAGTTATGTCTCGTCGTGACTCTGTCGTCACGTTTTCGAGAGTTCTTGCCATGGGTACTAACGCTTCGCGCAAAGCCACGCCGGATGTGATTCAGATCAAACCGACCCGCATGGATTTCGCCTTTGATGCCAACAAGGTGCCAGATCACTGGGCCTTCAATGACCCCTTCAGCACCCACTTCATGGGCACACTGTCCAGCTTGTTTCCGGTCGGCGAACGTTTCTTCGTCGACTCCGTGCGCGCCCTGCGTGAGCACGCCGGTGAAAATGTCACCGCTAAGGACATCTCCGGCTTCATCGGCCAGGAAGCCATGCATTCGCTGGAACACGTCAGCATGAATAACATGCTGGAAGCCAAGGGTCTGCCAGCATTACGTGCTGAGAAATTCACGTTGGGCCTGCTCAACCTCGGCCGTCGCATCCTGACTAAGCGTCAGCAGCTGGCAGTGACGGTGGCGTTGGAGCACTTCACCGGCATCATCGCCAACCGCCTGCTCACCGATACCGACACCATGAACAATCTGTCGGACGAGATGCGCCCGATCTGGATGTGGCATGCCATCGAAGAGACCGAACACAAGGCCGTCGCCTTCGATCTTTACAAGCAAGTACCAGGTAACAACTATGCCGAGCGCGTGGTATTTCAGGTCTTTGCGTCGGTCATCCTTGCCGCCGTGGTGTCAGCTTTCCAGCTGCAGTTCATGGCGCGTGACAAACAGCTTTTCAATCTGCGCAGCTGGGCTTTCGGTCTGAACAAGCTGTTCGGCCGCAACGGCATTCTCAGTGGCCTGACTCGCGAATACTTGGACTTCTTCAAGCCGGATTTCCATCCCTGGGATCACGAAAACAGTGCGCTCGTGGCCTACTGGCGTGAAAAGCTGGAGGGTGAGGTCGCGAAAGCGGCCTGATCTCCCCGCGTTAGCAGACGCGCGTTAGCAGAAACGGCCAACCCACACGACGCAGGCCGGGCAAGTCAATCATCGTCATGCCCAGCCAGGTCGTTTCTGACAACTCGCGGAACTCGTCACGCACCCGTCGCCAAGGGAATGGCGACTCCGAGCCGTAGTGGCAAACCAGCACCGGCTTGCCATCCAGCCATGAGGCGGTGAGCTCAACCTGCATGGGCAAACGCTCCTCTCCCCCCTTCAGCACATTGATCGCCTGCGTATCGCTGATGAAACGCTTGCCCAGCCAGCCCGGCAAACCACCCAGCGCAATCGCCGACGGCGCACTGCCGCGCAACCAGAACGGCCCGACAAAGTCCACCCGGCGAAACCCGGGAATCGATGCCGGCGCAGGGGCCGCCAGTGTCAAAAAGCGTGCGCGCCAGGCGCTCAAAGAGGTGTTGTTCATGATTCAGCGCACCGGCAAGAAGGTGCCGAAGCCCTGCTCACGGCCCAGCTCCGGCATCACCTCACCCTCGCTGACCGCAGCACGGCCGTTGATGAAAACATGGCGGACCAAGCCCGGATTGCGATTGACCAAGCGCTGCAAGCCGAAGTTTTCCATGTCGGCCCATGACACCTGCTGCAGGTCCTGATCAAAACCGGCGGGATCCAGCACCACCAAATCGGCTCTATCACCCTCGCGGATATGCCCGGCATCAATGCCAAACCACTCGCCCTGCTCGCCGGTCAAGCGCCAAATCGCCTTCTCCAGGGTCATCACCGGTTGGCCGCGATCGGCAGCGCCCTTGATCAGCTTGAGAAAGCGCAGCGGCAGGTTGTAGAACGCCATGTTGCGGATGTGAGCGCCGGCATCCGAGAAGGTGATCAGTGTGCGCGGGTCCTGCACCAGCTTGAGCAGCGTGGCTTCGCGATCGTTGCCGACGGTGGTGTACCAGCGCAGCGCACGGCCGAACTCAACCACCAGATCCAGAAAGAGATCGACCACATGCACCGAGCGTTCACGCGCAATATCCGCAAAGTTTCGGCCGACCAACGAGCCGTCCGGGCATTCGAGCACAATGGCATCGCCAAAGTCGCGTTGCCAGACGCGCGGGCTCAGCTTCTCGCCATAGAATTTGCGAAAGTTGCGGCGATAGGCTTCATCTTTTAGCAGCTCGTTGCGTTCGACCTGATTGCGCAGGTCCAGCGCCATTTCGCCGGCACCGAACTCCTCGAAGAACACCACGTCGATGCCATCGGCGTAGACCGTGAACGGCGTCGGCAGGAACTGCCAGCGGAAATTGCCGCCCAACGCATTAATTAAGCGCGAGACCATCTGCGCCATCGGCCGCACGGTGATGTTGCCTTTCAGCTCGATGAGCGCGATCAGCGTCATTTTCATGGGCCGGCGCAGCCAGCCCAGCGCGGCGCCAATATATTCAAATATCTGGAATGGATTAGCCGCATTCGGTGCGCCCTGATGGACGCGACCGCGACGGCGCAGTATGCGATTGAGCCGGCGCATCTCGGCAAAGCGGGCATAGGTGCTGGGCAGGCTTTTCGACCACTCACGATCACCGTCAATCTTGTCCCACTTCAGGCGCATGGTGGACAGGCCAAGGAAACCAACATCCAGCGCATCTTCGAGCTGACGCTCCATGGTCTGCAGCTCGGCCTCGGTAGGCTTCACCGCGCGATCGGTGGCTCGGTGCAGGCCGAGCGTGGCCACGCGTAAATCGCTGTGACCGAGGAAGGAGATGAGGTTGGGCCCAAGCGGACGCGTCTTGATGTAATCGACCCATTCGCGAGCCGTGCGCCAAGTCTTGTGCTGCTGCAGAATCGGCAGCACCTTTTCCCGCGGCACAGTCTCTACTCGGGTAAAAATATCGGAGGCATCTTCTGCATCACTGCAGATCATGCTCAGCGAGCAGCTGCCGACCAGCACCGTGGTGACACCGTGGCGCACCGACTCTGACAGGCTGGGTGAAACGATAACCTCGGCATCGTAATGCGTGTGCGTGTCGAGGAAGCCCGGTGTGATCCACTGGCCAGTGGCATCAATCACCCGTGCCGCCTGAGCAGCATCGAGCGGATCAGCGCTGACCTTGAGCACGCGCCCGTCTTTGATGGCGACATCGCGAATGGCTGACGGGCCACCCGTGCCATCAAAGTAGCGTCCACGTTGAATCAGCACATCGTAGCGAGTGGTCATATCCTGAGCTGCCTCTACTTATTGTTATCGTTAAGCATCGACAATACGGCTGAAAACCGGTCATGATTTGATAAATCGCGAGCCTTTCTGGCGAAAATAGCGTCATTGGAGCAGGAAATTGATGCGCTACCTTGCGCGCAGTGGCGGTTTACTCGGTTATGCCGAACTCGTTCGTCGCTATAGACATGACCCCAGAGCCCTACTCACCGATGTTGGCTTACCGATAGCTGCTCTGGAGAATCCGGACATATACCTGTCCTACCCTAAATTGGCATGGCTATACGAACACACCGCACAAACCCTAGCTGAACCCGCGTTTGGCCTTTTATTGGGACGCCAACAGGGCTTAGAAGTGGTCGGGGCGCTGGGTGCTTGGTTATGCCGGCAGCGCACCATGGGAGAGGCGCTGCTTGGCTTGCAACGCAACCTCGGTTTTCATGCTCGAGGCATACAAATACACAGTGAGATTACTGCTGAGGCAATTCAATTGGACTTGCAGTTAGCCTTTGCTGAGCAAGTGAACTGCCAACAAATGATGATGCTTAGCCTCACGCTGCTTGAACGCGGCATGAGCGATCTGCAACCCTCTCACCCTCCGCCAATCCGTGTCTGTATGAGCATGCCACGCCCAACTGCGGCCTTGGTTCGCACGCTGGAAGAGACCTTTCATTGTTCTCCGCAATTCGATGAGCCGACTAACTCGTTGAGCTACCCGCTGACATTGCTGGCGCAACCCGTCGCGGTAACTCCTCGTTTACAGTCTCGACTAGCGCAGCATTGGCGCGATGACTGGCAGCTGGCGCCCATCTCTATCAGCATGCAAGTAGATCGGAGTATTTCAGCGCTACTGCCAACGGGTGAATGTTCTCTAGAGGCGGTGGCGGGCTTAGTGGGCTTGCATCCAAGGACGTTGCAGGATCGGCTGAAGGCGGAACAGACCCACTACGACGAGCGCTTGCGTGCCGTGCGATTTGAGCTGGCCTGCACACACCTTGCCGAGAGTGATATTGACCTAACACGGCTGGCACTTGACTTGGGCTATGCCGAATTGGCGGTGTTTAGTCGGGCGTTTAAAGCGTGGACCGGTCTGCCGCCTAGTCGCTGGCGACAGACTCGATGAGGGCACTCATCAACAGTGCCCGATTGCTTAGGCTTGCTTAGCGTTCACGATTAACGCATGCGTAATGCGCTCCCACACGCCAGGCGGCAGGTCGTGACCCATGCCCGGAATCATCACCAAACGCGCCTTGGGGATATTGCGCGCAATGGCTTTGCCGCAAGCAGGACGCACCAGCGGATCGGCTGTGCCGTGAATAACCACGGTGGGTTTATCAATACGACGCGTGAGCGGCTTCAGGCTACCGGTACCGATAATGGCGTTGAATTGACGCACCACACCGGCAGGATGATAGCTACGCGCATTCAGCTCGGTTGCCATGGCCACCAACTCATCCTGCGTGAACGGATACTTGGGGCTGCCGATGGTGCGCATGAACTTAGCGGAATGAGCGATGATCTGTTCGCGCGTAGCACCCTTGCCCGGTCCGGACATCAATGGCTTTAAGGCAGACGGCTTGGGCGGTGGCAAGAAGGGCTGGTTGGTACTGGAGAAAATGATGCCGACCGAGCGTACGCGCTGCGGATACTTGGCCGCAAAGACCTGAGTAATCATGCCGCCCATGGATGCACCCACCACGTGCGCGCTAGGAATTTGCAAGAAATCGAGCAGACCACGCACGTCTTCCGCCATATCGTGCAGCGTATAAGGCACGGGGCTGGACAAGCCGAGTTGAGCGCGCAGAAAGCGCTTCCACACCGGGCCGGTGACTTTCAAATGCGACAGCTTGGTGGATAAACCAATGTCGCGGTTATCAAAGCGAACTACACGATAGCCCGCCTTCACCAGCTGCTCACAAAAGCCCAGTGGCCATAAGGTGAGCTGAGCACTCAGCCCCATAATCAGCAGAATGGTGGGATGCAGGACATCTCCCATATCTTCATAGGCCAGTTCAATACCATTAGCCTCGGCGATGCCACGACGAATTTCCATCTACTACTCCTTATCGCGCTACAGCGCCTTGAACCACAGGATAAGCCCAGCCACCCAAGGCTGTTTCGAGCGCCAGTGCCGCTGCCAGGGTCAGGTGATCGTTACCTTCTTTGGCAACCACCTGCACACCGGTGGGAACGCCCGCCGCGTTGAGGCCGGTCGGCACGGCCGTGACGGGTAAGGACAGGGCATTAAATACCGCGCAATTCACAAAGTTAAAGGGCGGCAACAAAGCCTTGTGGTGTTTAGGCGCCACCGTGGGATAGGTCGGCGTGATGAGCACACCGTCATCGCCGAGCAAATCTTCCAGTTGAGCCTTCAAGGTGAGGGCCTCTGCTCGCAATTTTGCGGTGCGCGCCGGGGTCAGCTCGGGCAGGCGTTCAAACAGCGCCAACACCACCAAGGGGAAGGTGTGATCCGAGCGCTTTAATGCCAACTTACCAAACTCTTTCAGCGCCGGTAAGGGGCTGCGCGAACCAAACAAGTGGTCTGCAAACGTGTGCTCACTGCCAGCAGTAGCCAGCATGGCAGTCCACAAATCACGAGCTTTGGCCATTAACGGCAAGTGCACGGCCTCAACACGAGCGCCGCGAGCCATCAGGGCTTGAACGGCACGATCGCGTGCGCCCATTTGATCGGCATCTGGCGAAATGGCTAGCTCACGAGCAAATTGCAGAACACGCAGGCGAGACACATCAACGTCGCCAACCGACTTCAACTGATCCGCGCCATCACCCGCCATAATTCGCAGCAGGGGCTCTAAATCTTCTGCGCGACGGCACAAGGGGCCCGTTGACAGGTGACGATCAATATTGCCGGAGGGGCCAGGAAATTGACCTTCATTTGGCACTAAACCCGGCGAGCACTTATGGCCAAAGACGCCATTAAAAAACGCCGGCATGCGAATAGAGCCACCCACATCCCCCCCTAAACCAAAGGGCGATGCGGCACTGCCAACAATCGCGCCCTCGCCACCCGAGGAACCGCCAACGGTACGCGAAGGGTCGTAGGGGTTGCGGCTTAAACCATAGACATGGTTATAGCTTTCCATCCACATACAGACTTCGGAGGTATTGGTCACACCCAGCGGAATTGCACCGGCTGCTCGCAGGCGCGCCACGGTAGGCGCATCCTCTGCGACCTTCAAGCCCACGCGGCTGACCAAACCCGAGGTATTAGGCATGCCTGCAAAATGGAAGCTTTCTTTGATGGTGCACGGTACGCCCAGAAAGGGTGGCAGCTGATCGAGCGTGCCCGCTGCGCGTGCCGCAGCAATTTCACGATCGGCATTCGCTGCTTCTACTCGGGCATCCGCAATACGCTCTACCACCACGGCATTAATGATAGGGTTAACCTGACGCAGGCGCTCAATATGCGCTTCTACTACCACGGCCGATGAGACTTCACCGGAGCGAATTCGAGCGGCTAATTGCGTTGCCGAGAGATGTAAAAGATCAGACATGGTCAATTGCCAGAATTAAAAGACGACCGACTTTGCCGTAGTCTGCGTCACGATGCAATAATCAACCCATTATTCCGCTGCCAGTGCGCCGATTTTTGACTTAAGCCAGCTCAGCCCATGTCGTCACCCACGCCCAACTCTCGCATCGCAACTGTCACGATCGACCTCGTGGATCGGATTGATGCCCTGCTGCCACAAACCCAATGTGGCCTGTGCAAAACGTCCGGCTGCCGTCCCTATGCCGAACAAATGGCTCAGGGCGAGGCCATCAATCATTGCGTACCCGGTGGCATCCCGACGATTCAGGCACTTGCCCACTTGTTACAGGTGCCAGCCCCGGAGCAGGTCGACCCCGACTATGGCATCACACCCAGCCATCGCCTGGTGGCTTTTATTCGCGAAGATGAATGCATCGGTTGCACCAAGTGCATTCAAGCCTGCCCGGTCGATGCCATTGTTGGCGCGGCTAAACTCATGCATACCATCATTGAGGCGGAGTGTACGGGCTGCAATCTCTGCGTGGCCCCCTGCCCCGTGGACTGTATTGACCTAGTGCCGGGTGCTGACATTCCGCTCACGTGGCACCCACCGCAGAACGCGTCTGCTGATGCCCTTCAGCAGGCAAAAAATCGCGCCGATAAAGCCCGCGAACGCTTTCTGGCTCGTAATAGCCGCTTAGCCTTAGCCGCAGAGGCGCTGGCTAAGCGCAAGGCCGAAAAAGCCAAGCCCGCGCTCACCGATGCTGAACGCAGCGCCCTGATGATTGCGGCCGCCATGGCGCGCAGCCAGCTCAAAAAAGCAGAGAAACAGCTCAGTGCCTTACAAGCACGGGGAGAGAGTAGTGAGGTATTGCTGGCGCAGCTGCCTGAACTGCGCGCAGCAGCCCAGGCAGCCCAGGACGCTTTAGAGAAATCCGCGCTGGCTTAATGAACCATCCGCGCGTGTTTGCCAAATAAATAGCGCAGACGCTCAGGCAAATGCTTGGTAAACGATGCCACGGCTTTGTTCACCACACCCGGCACACACACCGGCTCACCACGAGTCACCGCCTCCCAACCTGCCTTCACCACGGTCGGCGCATCCTGCCAAGCAAAGGCCGGCAACTGATTCGCCCACTCCCGTGTGCCTTGGGTGTCATGAAACTCTGTCCATGTGAAGCCCGGGCACAATGCCGTGACGTGCACGCCAGAGGGCTTCAGCTGCATGTCTAATGCCTGCGAGATATTCAACACATACGACTTAATGCCGGTGTAGAGCATGCCGGGTGAGTTGGGTGCGAAGGCGGCCAAGGACGAGACATTGATAATGCGACCCCAGCCACGATCAGCCATTCCCTGAGCAAATCGATGAGTCAGCTCGGTGAGTCCGGTAATCATCACCTCAATCATGGCGCGCACATTGTCGACGGGGAAATTCAGAAACGAGACCGGCTCGGCTAGCCCAGCATTGTTAATCAGAATATCCACTTGAAAATCGGCAGAATCCGCTGCTGCCTGGACCTGAGCTGCCGAGCCTACTGCCGACAAATCCAGTGCACAGACAATCGCTCGCACACCATGCGTTGCCGACAGCTCATCGGCGAGCGCTTGCAGTCGCTCCGCGCGGCGCGCCACTAACATCACATCGTGCCCCTCAGCAGCCAGCAAGCGAGCAAATGCCTCGCCTAAACCCGCTGATGCGCCGGTAATCAATGCACCCTTCCCACTACGATTCGTCATCGTGATCACTCCAATTCATACCACTGCTTAAATTGCACGATAGAATGCCTGAAATTAAACATCTGTGTTGCCCGCCATGAATGCCGCTAAACGCCAGGAAATTTTTGCTCGCCTGCGTGCCGACAATCCGCACCCAACCACTGAGCTACATTATCGCAATCCCTTTGAGTTACTCATTGCCGTATTGCTTTCGGCACAAGCCACCGACGTTGGCGTGAATAAGGCCACGGGGCCATTGTTTGCCATCGCCAACACCCCAGCAAAAATGCTGGCCCTTGGCGTTGAGGGGCTGAAGCAGTACATCAAAACGATTGGCCTGTTTAACACCAAGGCGGAGAACACCATTAAAACCTGCCGCATTCTGCTCGACGAGCATGGCGGCGAAGTACCGGAAGACCGTGCCGCCTTGGAGCGCTTGCCCGGCGTTGGCCGCAAGACAGCCAATGTGGTGCTCAACACCGCGTTCGGCTGGCCCACTATTGCGGTGGACACGCATATTTTCCGCGTCAGCAACCGCACAGGCATTGCCAAAGGCAAAGATGTAGATGCCGTGGAAGCAGCGTTGATGCGCCACGTACCTCAAGAATTCCGGCAAGATGCCCATCATTGGCTCATCCTCCACGGACGCTACACATGCATCGCGCGCAAACCGCGCTGCGGAAGCTGCCGGATCGAGGACTTATGCGATTTCAAGGACAAGCAATATGACTGAAGCCACGGCTACACAAGGCAAGCAACTCAGTGGCGCGACGCCGAATACAGCGCCTAAGACACGCCCTCGCTGGCAAATATGGAGCCTTCGTCTGCTGGTCGCTTGGCTGGCATTTTGCCTGCTACTTTGGCTCGGCGGCCCACCCTTACTGAAACGCCTATTGCCTTGGGCGGTCGCGCAAAAACTACCCGTGCAGCTGAGTGTTGGCGACATCCGTCTCAATCCACTGCAAGGCGAGTTGGCGCTGCAACACCTAAAGATTCAAGATGGCAGCGATGTCTTAGTCGCCGCTGAGCAGATTCGCGTCAACCTCTCGCTGGCCTCGCTCTGGCGCGGCAGCATCAGCCTCGATGATGTTGCGCTAATCGGCCCGGAAGTGAACGCCATCATCAACCCTGCGGGTGAGCTCAATCTGCTCAAACTGGTGCCCGCATCGGACCCTAACGAGCCGCCATCCAACCTGCGCTGGGCAATCGACCACTTTTTGCTGGATCAGGGCAAGCTGCATTTCCGCGATGAAAAGATGAAGCCGGTGGTCGATGTGCGCTTGGCCTCTAGCCGCATTGAAGTGCGCGATCTGCGTTCCTATGCCAGCAAAGAAGAGGGCCGCATCGCCTTCAGCACACGTCTCGATGACGATACCGAGCTGACGTGGGATGGCCGCATCGATCTGAAAAACCTCAGCAGCCAAGGCAAGTTCAGCCTCGCCAATCTGCCACTCACCCGCGTGCAAGCCATGCTGCCAGAGCCTTTACCGCTGACCGTGAGCAGTGGTCGGCTTGCACTGCAACTCCCCTATCAAGCCCAGGTCGTGAACGCTCAGGCCTCGGCGAAAATCTCACAAGCGGCCCTGCAATTACGCGACCTCTCGCTGCGCCTTCCGCGTCAGCTTAAGCAACCACTGTTTGATCTACCCAGCCTAGACATCAGCCAAATCGATGTCGCTTGGCCGGCGCAGACAGTGCACATTGGCCAGATCAGTGCCGCCACCGCTGAATTGCAGATACAGCGCGACAGCCGAGGTAATCTGCCCCTGCTGCAGGCACTGGCGCAGCCTAACAAGCGCGGCAATGCCAAGGCCGACGCTGCAGAAACTGCGGCCAAAACCACTGCCCCGGCAAAACCTTGGCAACTCACCCTAGATCAACTGGCTTTGACTGACTGGGCCATCCATTGGCGTGATGCCAGCACGCAACCCGCCATGAAAGCGACGCTGAACAACATTCATGTCAGCACGGGTACCTTGCTCTGGCCAGCACCTAAACCACTGCCACTGCAAGTCACCGCGCAGCTCCAGCAAGGGCGCATCGCCATCGCGGGTGAGGTCGACATTGAGCAGCCATCCGTTAGCCTCAACCTGAACAGCAGCGCCCTGCCGCTGACGCTGGCACAACCCTATCTCGCACAACAACTGGCCATCGAGCTCAAACAAGGCACCGCAAGTAGCGAGCTGGCACTGAAATGGGACCCAGAATCGGGTGTGCGCCTGACCGGTAATGCGGGCATTTCTCAGCTCAACATCCTCAACAGCAAGGACCAGGTTCGCCTACTCGCCGCCCAGCGCCTGCAAATTAACGGGCTCAACCTGCAACTTGAGCGCAATCAGCTGCGTATCAACAACATCGATACCGACGGCCTCTTCGGGCAGGTGCTCATTTCTCCGGATCGTCAGCTCAATCTGGCGCAATTGGCCATCGCGCCCAAGGCCGAGGCCACAACACCGCCGCCTCCACCTGCTACTGCCAGCAAGCCGATGTCTGTCCGTATCGACACGGTAAGCGTTCGCCGCAGCGCCATGCTCTTTGGTGACCAAAGCATGACGCCGGGCTTTGCTACCGGCATCGAAAAGCTGCAAGGCCGCATTACCGGCCTCGACAGTCGTGATGTTGCCAGTGCCAAAGTCGATCTGAAAGGCGTGGTCTCACCCTCCGGCGAAGTCAGCATTCGTGGCCAGATGAATCCGCTTGCCAGCGACCTTAGCCTCGATATGGCCCTACAGTTCCGCCAGCTCGAACTGAGCAGCCTGACACCTTATGCCGCACGCTTTGCCGGTTACCGCATCGACCGTGGCAAGCTCGATCTCGACCTCAATTATCAAATTCAAAAGCGACAGTTGAAAGCCGACAACAAGGTGGTCTTGCGCCAGCTACGTCTGGGTGAAAAGGTCGATTCGCCGGAATCTATTGGCCTGCCGCTGAAACTGGCGGTCGCCATCCTGCGCGATGTCGATGACAACATCGACATCGATTTACCCCTGAGCGGCAGCCTCGACAACCCCGAGTTTTCTATCGGTCCGATTATCTGGCAGGCCTTCGTGAATTTGCTGCAACGCGCCATTACTGCGCCTTTCAGCGTGCTCGGCAACCTTTTGGGTGGTGATGGGGCAAGCCTCGGCGAAGTCCCGTTCGCACTCGGCAGCACGGAGCTCAGCCCGGCGGCTCGCGACAACCTTGGCAAGCTGGAAAAGGTACTGAGCGCACGCCCCGCCCTGCAACTTGAAGTACGCGGACTCAGCGATGCCAAAGCGGATCGTGCAGCGTTGCAGCGCCAGAAAGTCGACGCCGCCATTGCCCAGCGTCTGCAAGGCCGCAAAGACAGTCGCATCGAAGCCTTGGAATATTTGCTGCGTCAGGCCCAAAGCCGATCAGCCGTAAGCGCCCTGCGCGAGCTATCGCAAGTGCCCGCGCCTAGCGGCAAAATGGAGCTCAACGAGGCCGGCTATGAAGCACGCTTAGTGGATGCCCTTGCCGGGCTGCAAGCCGTCAGCGACAACGCGCTCAATGCACTGGCGCAGCAACGCGGGCAGGTCATTGTCACGGCGCTGCTGGAGAGCAAAGTGGTGCCGGCTGAGCGGATATTTTTGCTGGATCAGGGGCAAGGGGTAGCCACCGAAGGGATGTTGGTGGTGCCGCTCAAGCTGACTACGCCGTAGCCTAGTCCGCTGCCGCGCTTATGTTTCTCGGGCATCCGTAGCCCTGGAAACATAAGCGCGGCAGGAGCGGCGGACATCACTTGCCGAGCAGTGCGCGTCCGTTGTTGGCGGCAATGCGCATGCGCAGCGCATTGAGCTTGATGAACCCGGCAGCATCAGCCTGGTTATAAGCGCCACCGTCATCTTCGAAAGTGGAGATGCGGGTGTCGAACAGCGAGTTAGCTTCCGACTTGCGGCCCACCACAATGACATTGCCCTTGTACAGCTTCAGGCGCACCACGCCATTCACATGCACCTGCGAATTGTCGATCAAGCCCTGCAGCAGCAGACGCTCCGGCGACCACCAGTAGCCGTTATAGATCAGCGAGGCGTAGCGCGGCATCAGCTCATCCTTGAGATGGGCGACTTCACGGTCCAGCGTGATCGATTCAATGGCACGATGCGCCTTGAGCAAAATCGTGCCGCCCGGCGTCTCGTAGCAGCCGCGTGACTTCATGCCGACGTAGCGATTCTCGACCAGATCAAGACGGCCGATGCCATTGGCACCGCCGATCTGGTTGAGATTGGTCAGCACGGTGGCTGGGCTCAGCTTCTCACCATTGATGGCAACAACATCACCGTTCTCAAAAGTCAGATCGATATAGGTAGCAACATCGGGAGCTGCTTCTGGGGCCACCGACCAGCGCCACATGGACTCTTCGCACTCGGTCCACGGATCTTCCAGCACGCCACCTTCATAGGAGATATGCAGCAGGTTAGCGTCCATGGAGTACGGCGACTTCTTGCCGGCCTTGGCGAAATCAATGGGGATGTCGCGGGTCTTGGCATAGGCCATCAGCGTTTCACGCGAGGTCAGATCCCATTCGCGCCATGGTGCAATGACCTTGATGCCTGGCTTCAGCGCATAGGCGCCGAGCTCGAAACGAACCTGGTCGTTACCCTTGCCGGTAGCACCGTGCGAGATGGCATCGGCGCCGACTTCGTTGGCGATTTCGACCAGACGCTTGGCAATCAGCGGACGTGCAATCGAGGTGCCGAGCAGGTATTCGCCTTCATAGATGGTGTTGGCGCGGAACATCGGGAACACGTAATCGCGCACGAACTCTTCGCGCAGATCTTCAATGAAGATGTCCTTGATGCCCATGGCCTGAGCCTTGGCGCGCGCCGGCTCGACTTCTTCGCCCTGACCGAGATCAGCGGTGAAGGTAACGATTTCACATCCGTAGTGGTCTTGCAGCCAGCGAACGATGACGGAGGTGTCGAGACCACCGGAATAGGCCAGAACGACCTTCTTGATATCAGCCATGAATTGAACTCACGCGCAGGAAAATGGGGGCAGACGCTGAAACAGGTTGCAGCGAAAGCAGGCGGCAAATTGTACGCGAAACTGCGCGTCGCGGGGAACCGCTGCCATCGCGTGGTATCAGCCGAGATCATTGACCACGATTTGATGGCGACCACTCTCTTTCGCCGCATACAGCGCGGCATCGGCCAGATCAATGAGCTGAGAAGGCGCCAAATGGACATCGGGCACGATACTGGCGACGCCAATACTGACGCTCAGAAAGCGCCCTACCGATGACGCTTTGTGCGGAATTTGGCGGCTATCGACAAGGCTCAGTAACTCTTGAGCAACGTCATTGGCACCCTCACTCGTGGTGTTGGGGAGCAATAAAACAAACTCCTCGCCGCCATAGCGCGCTGCTAAGTCACCGGCACGACGAGCCAACGGTTTCATGGCGGCAGCGACCGCGACCAGCGCCCTATCCCCTTCAAGGTGTCCATGGTTGTCGTTATAAGCTTTGAAATGATCCACATCGACAAAAATCAGCGCCAGCGGCTGACGCTCTCGACGCGCACGCTCCCACTCCACCATAAAGGTGTCGTTAAAGTGGCGACGATTGGCTAAGCCCGTCAGACCATCTTCACGCGCCAATTGCACCATGCGCTCAGACAGTCGGTTGAGCTGGCGCTTCTCCAGCTCCAGCAACCGTGATTGCAAAAATAAGCGGCGGTCGCGTACTTCGAGCACATAGGCATTGCCACAACCCACCAGATTAGCCATGACGCCATACTGCAATAAGGTGCCCACTTCTTGGGTTCTGCCGGTGGCATAGAGAATGGCAAAGGACGCCAATAAGCTGCAACCGCCAATCGCCGCCGCTTGCGTCAAGCGCAGGTTGGCTACGCCATAAATAATCAGCAGCACATAAATCATGAAATACGAGGATTGCTGCTGTAACGCGTCGTCCGAGTAAAACGATGGCCCAATGGTGAGCGAAATGAGGGCAATGGCTGAGCCCGCTGCCACGTACCACAGGTGATAACGATCGAGTGCTTTAAACCGAATGCACACGGCCACCAGCACCACGGCGATACCCGTCGCGGTAAATAACCACAGCGTGACCTGAAAATCCTCTGGGAACTGACGTAAACGCCAAGGTGCCGCAAATTGCTGAACAGCCAAAGCCACTGAACCTATGTACAGGAGAAAGACCATCCAATAACTTTCACGCAACGTCGCCACTGCACGCTGGTGCATGTATTGACGAACGTCTGTTTCTAGCGGCCTAGGAAAGCGCAAAACACCGAATTTATGCGACAAGAGTTCGCGTATTGCGTCGTACTCAGCCTCCCAGGCTGCTGCTTTTGCGGATTTATCGCCTGCCATATTTTTACTCAATGTCATTGCGACCTTTGCCGACTCGTCGCCATCCGGTAGCCTATGCGTCTTTACTGCGTTTGACGACCCCTGGAATGGCCATGCAATCACTGACTATTACCCGCCCCGACGACTGGCATGTGCACCTGCGTGATGGCGATCTACTAGCCCATACCGTTCCTGCCATGGCTCGTTATTTTGGCCGTGCAATCATTATGCCCAATTTGGTACCGCCTGCGGTCACGCCCGAGCAAGCCGGCAGCTATCGTGAGCGTATTTTAGCGGCGCGCCCAACAGGATCAAACTTCGACCCTCTCATGGTGCTTTACCTCACCGAAGGCACCTCGCGTGATGACATTTTGCGTGCCAAGGCCAGCGGCTTTGTTCATGCCGTCAAACTTTACCCTGCCGGGGCCACGACTAACTCGCAATCCGGCGTAACAGATTTAAGCAAGGTTGATGCCGTTCTTGAAACCATGGCAGAAGTTGGCATGCCCCTGCTGATTCATGGCGAAGTGACGCACAACCATATCGATATTTTCGAGCGCGAAAAAGTCTTTCTAGACACCGTGTTGGCCCCGCTAGTGGCTCGTCACCCCACCCTACGCGTCGTGCTTGAACACATCACCACCGGCGATGCCGTGGACTTCGTCAACGCCGCGCCCGATCGCGTGGCCGCCACCATCACCGCCCATCACTTGTTATTCAATCGCAACCACATGTTGGCCGGGGGTATTCGCCCGCACTTCTATTGCCTGCCCATCCTCAAGCACGGTCGCCACCAGACTCGATTACTGGAAGCGGCCACCAGTGGTAGTCCGAAATTCTTCCTCGGCACAGACAGCGCACCTCACGCGAAAGGTGCCAAGGAAAGTGCCTGCGGCTGCGCCGGTAGCTACACCGCACATGCCGCTATCGAGCTCTATGCCGAAGCCTTTGAGTCGGTTTCCGCACTCGACAAACTGGAAGGCTTTGCCAGCTTTTTCGGGCCAGACTTTTACCGCCTTCCGCGCCATCAAGACACGATCACGCTGGTCAAATCGACGTGGTCAGTTCCCGCCAGCTACCCGTTTGGCAGCACAGAAGTTGTGCCCGTTCGTGCCGGCGAACACATCAGCTGGCAGGTGCAAGCGTGAGTGATTTCGAGACAGCGCCCGATCTCGCGACACTGGCGAGCAACCCCGCGGTTAAAGCGCGCTTTCGCGGCTTTCTGCCCGTGGTTGTGGATGTCGAAACAGCGGGCTTTGATGCCGGGACGCATGCCCTACTAGAGGTCGCTGCCGTCGTCGTACTACCGAATGCCAAAGGACAATGGCAGCCCGTACAACGTTTTCATGCTCACCTTAAACCCGAAGCAGGCTTGGTGTTAGATCCCGCAGCGCTGAAGTTCAACGGCATCAACCCCAATCATCCGCTGCGATTGGCGGTTAGCGAAGCGGATGCATTAAAAACCATTTTCGCGGCCTTAAAGAAAGTTCAAAAAGAGACGGGCTGCAAGCGCTGCATTTTGGTCGGGCATAACGCTAACTTCGATTTGGCTCACTTGAACGCAGCGATAGATCGGCAAAACCTGAAAAATCAGTCCCCCTTCCACCCGTTTTCCGTGTTCGACACCGCCACCCTCGCAGGTCTGGCCTATGGCCAAACGGTGTTGGCCCGAGCTTGCGAAGCGGCGGGTTTAGCGTTCAATCAAAGTGAGGCGCACTCGGCACTCTACGATGCGCACATCACTGCGGAATTGTTTTGCGGCATCGTGAATCGCTGGGAAATGGCCTATCCGTTTGCGGAATCCGCTAGCGACGAAGTCACCAGCGATTAATTAGCCCAGTCAGGATCTGCCAAACGCGCAAAGGTCTCGCGCAGACCTTGCGACCACGTTTGGCGAATCATCTGATAGTAAGGATCTGTTTCGCCAATGCGTTGCTTGCTGCTGACCTGAAAGCCATCTCGTCGATACAGCATCAGGTCAATGGGCAAGCCCACCGATAAATTCGAGCGAATGGTCGAGTCAAAGGAAATCAGCACACACTTGCTGGCTTCCTTCAGCGGCGTCTGAAAATTCACGACGCGATCAATAATAGGCTTACCGTACTTGGCCTCACCAATTTGAAAATAAGGCGTATCTACCGTGGCTTCAATAAAGTTGCCTTGCGGATAAATGTTAAATAAGCGCGGGGTTTCGCCCACCACTTGGCCACCGAGCAAAAACGACGAACCAAAATCGACGCCACTGGCGTGCTGACCGGAGTCGCGAGAAATCACCTCACGCAGTAGCTGGCCAATTTCCACGGCAGCATCGTAGAGCGATCGCACATTCAGAATGGCTGGCTGTCCGGTGTCACTGACCCGCTGACGCAGCAAGCTCAAGACGCTTTGCGTAGTCGCCAGATTGCCTGCCGACATCAGCACCATCACCGCGCGGCCCGGCGCTTCCAGCACCGTCATTTTGGCAAACGTCGCAATATGATCGACGCCCGCATTGGTGCGTGTGTCCGAAGCCATGACCAAGCCTTCGGCCAAATTGAGGGCAATACAGTACGTCATGAGAGGGTTTGATCCGTTAGGTTTCTGCCCAATACGCTTGAGCAATGGCTTCGCCAATAATAGCAAAGTCAATGATGAGCTGATCGAGCACAGCCACCGGATCGGCAGCAAAATCATCGTGCCATGAGCCAAAACGTAAGCGCGCATAGCCTTCAGCAACCAGACGACGAACTTCGCGAGCCTGCTCGCCCTGAATGTGCGCCAAGGTGTCGTTTATTTCCGCGAAGCAAGCATGCAGGGAGCGTGGCAAGTCTTCTCGCAGCACGAGTAACTCGCCAATATGATCCACGCTAAGACTGTCACGGTAACTATCACGATACGCTTCAAACGCTGATAGCGAACGCAGCAGCGCGGCCCAGGCATAGTAGGAGGGTCGGCCGGTTTGATCGGGTGCAGCAAACGCCTCTAGGTGATAACGAAATAGTCGCGCGGTGTTGTCGGCTCGTTCTAAATAAGTCCCGAGACGAGAGAAGTGAAAAGCATCGTTGCGCTGACTGGTGCCGACCAATACGCCTCGGTACAAATGCGAACGCTCCTTCACCCACTCCAGAAAACGACTGAAGCCTTGGCTTTTGAGCTTGGCTCGACTGATCGACTTCATTTCCAGCCACGTCGCGTTGACCGCTTCCCAAAGTTCGCCGGTAATGGTGCCGCGCACCACGTGGGCGTTTTCACGAGCCTGTTTTAGGGACGCAAAAATGCTTGAGGGACTGTCATGTTGCAGCATTAAGAAATAGGCGATCTCTTCGGCATTCAGCGGCTTGCCGTTCGCCATAAACTGCTCACGCAAATCAATAATGTCGAGCGGCATCGCCACCACGGACTCATCAGCTCCCGGCATTAACGCCAGCTGCTGGCTTACGTCCAGTAATCGAGCCAAATTCTCCGCGCGCTCCATGTAACGCGCCATCCAAAACAGGCAGGATGCGGTACGGCTTAACATGCACGATCCTCCACAATCCACGTGTCTTTGGTGCCACCGCCTTGAGACGAGTTCACCACTAATGAGCCCTCTTTTAACGCGACGCGAGTCAAACCGCCGGGCACCATCACCACGTCTTTGCCGGACAAGACAAACGGCCTTAAATCGAGGTGGCGCGGCGCCACCCCACTTTCGACAAAGGTCGGGCAGGTCGACAAAGACAGCGTGGGCTGCGCGATGAACTCGCTGGGGTTGGCGAGAATACGCAATCGATAGGCCTCGATTTCCGCTTTAGAACTGGTCGGCCCAATCAGCATGCCGTAGCCGCCGGAGCCATGAACTTCTTTTACGACCAGCTCGGGCAGATGATCCAGCACATATTTCAGATCATCCGGATTGCGCAGCAACCACGTGGGCACATTCTGCAGAATCGGCTCTTCGCTGAGATAGAAACGGATCATGTCGGGCACATAGGGGTAAATCGACTTGTCATCGCCCACGCCAGTACCAACCGCATTGGTAATGGCCACGCGACCGGCGCGATACACGGCAAGAATGCCGGGCACGCCAAGCACAGAGTCAGGATTGAAGGCCAGTGGGTCGAGGAAAGCATCATCGATACGGCGGTAAATGACATCCACGCGCTTAGGGCCAGAGGTGGTGCGCATCCACACATAGCCATCGCGCACGAACAAGTCAGGCCCTTCCACCAGCTCCACACCCATTTGCTGAGCGAGAAAAGCGTGTTCAAAGTAAGCCGAGTTGTATCGACCAGGGGTAAGCACAACCACCGTTGGGCTGTTAGCCCCAGCGGGGGCAGCGGCTTGCAGCGTCTCTAGTAACAGCGTTGGATAGTGATCGACCGGTGCCACCGCATGCGTCGCAAACAGCTCAGGGAACAGGCGCATCATCATCTTGCGATTTTCGAGCATGTACGACACGCCGCTCGGCGTGCGCAGATTATCCTCGAGCACATAGTAGGTACCGTCATCGCCACGCACCAAATCAATGCCTGCGATGTGCGCATAAACCTGATTCGGCAACGTAATACCGACCATGGCCTGCTGGTAATCGGCATTGTTCAGAATGATATCGGTAGGAATGACGCCCGCTTTGAGGATTTTCTGCTCATGATAAATATCGTGCAGAAAAAGGTTCAACGCGAGTGCACGCTGACGCAGACCGCGCTCCAAAACGCCCCATTCTGAGGCGGGAATCATGCGCGGGATGGTATCAAAGGGAATTAAGCGCTCGGCACCGGCCTCATCACCATAGACTGCAAAGGTGATACCGACACGGCGAAACAGCAGATCCGCTTCCTGACGCTTCTGCGCCATCTCTTCGGCTGGGCGCTGGGTCAGCCAGTCGCCATAGTGACGGTAGTGCGGGCGTACGCTGCCGTTGCCGGCATACATCTCATCAAAAGGGGTTGCAATCACACTCATGGCATTCCGTCCTGGTTACCCAAGACTCATTGCAAGCCTTATGCCATGTAATGGTGCATGGATTGGATAGCTCCTGCGGGAGGAAGATGCTTTTTGCGGGCTAGAATGCCCGCTAAAAGCATCTTCTTCCCGCAGGGACGGCGGCTCTCGGTCTTTGCAGCATCTCAGGGATCGAGGACAGGGGCTTTCGAATTCAGAGGCGTGCTGAATTCGGACACCGGTACGCTGGCCGTGAAAGCAAAAGGCCTTGTTTCACCGGCATGATTAGCCGGCGAAACAAGGCCTTTTGCTTTCAACTGTCAGTTACAGCGCGCTGAGCTCAGAGCTTGTCTGCGTTCTCAGACAGGTACTTGGCAACACCGGCTGGCGATGCGTCCATGCCCTTGTCACCTTTCTTCCAGTTAGCTGGGCAGACTTCGCCGTGCTCAGCGTGGAATTGCAGGGCGTCAAACAAGCGCAGGATTTCGTCCATGCTACGGCCCAGCGGCAGGTCGTTAACGATTTGCGAACGCACAACACCTTCTGGATCGATCAAGAAGGCACCACGGAAAGCAACGCCACCGGCGGACTCTACGTCGTAGTTCTTGGCGATTTCGTGGGTGATGTCAGCGGCGAGCGTGTATTTCACTTGGCCGATGCCACCGTCGTTCACAGCCGTATTGCGCCAGGCGTTGTGGGTGAAGTGCGAATCGATGGACACACCAACCACTTCCACGTTGCGGGCTTTGAAATCTGGAATGCGGTGATCCAGAGCAATCAGCTCGGATGGGCAAACAAAGGTGAAGTCCAGTGGGTAGAAAAATACCAAGGCATACTTGCCCTTAGTGGCTGCACTGAAGCTGAAGTCTTCAACAATGGTGCCATCGGCGAGAACGGCAGGTACGGTGAAGTCTGGTGCTGGTTTGCCAACGAGAACGGCCATGAGGCATCTCCTATAAGAGTGGGGGGTTAATCATTTCTACGCTAAGCATGCTTGGCGCAGCATTGTTTTTCAATCCTTCAGCGTCACCACGAGGACATTACCGTCCACTTCCGTGATAAACGCATGGGTTCCTGGCGGGCAGTCCGGGCCGCGAACCGTCCAATGACTATCGTCAAGCTGTACGCGGGCTATACCGTTCACGATACCCTCGGGCAAGGTGATTTCGCGTCCCAGCCAACGAGCACTGCCGCGATTAATGACATTGGCCTGAGACTTCAGTACCGCCGGTCTGCGCCGCGACCAAAGCACACACAGCAGCAGCGCCAAGAGCGAAAACAGAGCACCTTGAGCCATCGTATCTGCTAGGCCAAGAAACGCTGCAATGCCAGTCACCGCGGCCGCAATAGCCAACATGAGCAGGTAGAAAGAGCCGCTCAGCAGCTCTAAGCCACCCAACACCAGCGCTGCAATCCACCACAGCGAGGCGGTCATGATTAGCGCTTCGTGACGGCGTCACTGCCGCCCTGGATGGCCTTCATGAGCTCGCCGATGCCGGCAACGCTGCCCACCAGCTGCGTGGCCTCGACCGGCATCATGATGACTTTGGTGTTGTTTGACGCGGCGAGCTGACCAAAGGCTTCAACATACTTCTGTGCAATGAAGTAGTTAATCGCCTGTAAGTTACCGCTGCCAATCGCATCTGACACCACTGTGGTGGCATTCGCCTCCGCCTGCGCCTGACGCTCACGTGCCTCAGCCTGAAGGAAAGCCGCCTGGCGCTCACCCTCTGCCTTCAAAATCTGACCGACCTTTTCACCCTCAGCCGTGAGAATTTCTGCCTGACGACGGCCCTCCGCTTCCAGAATCGAGGCGCGCTTCATACGCTCAGCCTTCATCTGCGAGGCCATGGCCTCGACCAGATCGGTCGGTGGCGTGATGTCCTTGATTTCAACACGGGTGATCTTGATGCCCCACGGGCTGGTCGCTTGGTCAATGGCTGCCAGCAAACGACCGTTAATCTGGTCACGCTGCGACAGCATTTCATCCAGATCCAACGAGCCGATGACAGTACGCATATTGGTCATGGCGAGGTTTTGAATCGCGTAGCCAAGGCCCTGCACTTCATAGGCCGCGCGCGCGGTATCGATGACTTGATAGAAGCAGACCGCGTCAATACGCACCATGGCGTTATCGCGCGAAATCACTTCCTGCGCCGGAATGTCCAGCACCTGCTCCATGACACTGAGTTTGCGACCAATCTGATCGAAAAACGGCATGATGAAGTGTAGGCCGGGGCCTAATGTATGGGTGTAGCGCCCGAAGCGCTCCACGGTCCATTCATAGCCTTGCGGAACCTGCTTAACACTCAGGACAACAACCAGCACTGCAAGAAACAGCAGTGCCATCATGACAATGGATAACATGGAAGCCTCCGGGCTCATGGTGACATTACCGCGTTAGACTTTAACAGCCGCTTCTTTAATGAGCGGGGCCAATTCGCCCTTCTGAACCATATCCATGACGATGTCGCAGCCACCGATGAGCTCGCCCTTCACCCACAGTTGCGGGAAGGTCGGCCAGTTGGCAATGCGTGGCAGCGTGCTACGAATTTCAGGGTTTTCCAAGATATTCACATAAGCGAACGGTTCGCCAACCTGCGTCAGTGCTTCCACCGTACGTGCAGAAAATCCGCACTGCGGAAACTGTGGCGTGCCCTTCATGTAAAGGATGACGCTGTTGTCGGCAATTTGTTTCTTAATAAGGGTTTCGATGTCCATGGTGCTCTCCAAATAACCCGTGACAGGATGTTTTAAATGGTAGCAGATGTTGCGCGTTCTTGGCGTGCAACAGCACCCGCGCTACACTCCGCGATTACCCTGCTGGCCTTGAGCCTTTTTACCCCAAGACTTGCCGTCGAGATTTGTTATGACCACGCCTGCACTGCCCCCGATCACGCCCGCCCTGATGCCGACTTATGCCCGTCAGCCGGTGGCTTTTGTGCGCGGCGAAGGCGTGTGGCTTTGGGATACCGACGGTAAGCGCTATTTAGACACCACCGCAGGCATCGCGGTATGTGGTCTCGGCCATGCGAATCCTGTTGTTGCGGCGGCGATTGCTGACCAAGCCGCGACGTTGGTACACACCTCGAATTTGTATCGTGTCCCTCTGCAAGAGGAGCTGGCCGACCTGCTTTGCCAAGTCTCAGGTATGCAGCACGCATTTTTCGGCAACTCCGGTGCCGAAGCCAACGAAGCGGCCATCAAGCTGGCGCGTCTGCACGGCCATAAAAAAGGCATCGCCGTCCCCACCGTCATCGTCATGGAAAACAGCTTTCATGGCCGCACCATGGCCACGCTCACGGCTACCGGTAATGCCAAAATTCAAGAAGGTTTTGGGCCGCTGGTTGAAGGCTTTGTACGCGTACCGTTTGATGACCTAGACGCAATCCGGTCAGTGGCCGCAAGCAACCCGAATATCGTCGCTATCTTGGTCGAACCGATTCAGGGCGAAAGCGGCGTACGTACCGCACACAACGGCTTTGGCTACCTCAAGGATCTGCGCGATATCTGCGATCAGCACGACTGGCTGCTCATGGTCGATGAAATCCAGACTGGCAACGGCCGTACCGGCAAGTACTTTGCCTATCAGCACGCTGGCATCCTGCCCGATGTGGTGAGCACGGCCAAAGGTCTGGGCAACGGCTTCCCGATAGGCTCCACACTGGTTGCCGGCAAGGCCGCCAGCCTGTTCAGCCCAGGCAAGCACGGCACGACCTACGGTGGCACGCCGCTGGGTTCGCGTGCGGCGCTGACCACCGTTCAGGAGTTGCTGAAAGGTCCGATTGCCAATGCCGGTGCGATGGGCGAGCGCATCATGCAGGGTTTCCGCGACGAACTCGGCGCTTACGGTGTTTGCGTTGAAGGTGCCGGCCTAATGATCGGCGTGATTCTGCCGGTCGCCTCTGCCGCACCACTGGTGGCACTGGCCCGCGAGGCTGGCGTCCTGCTCATCGTCAGCGCAGAAAATCGCATCCGTCTGCTGCCGCCACTGATCATCAATGCTGCCGAAGCCGATGAACTGGTACAGCGCATCAGCACGCTGGTGCGCGACTTCCTGACCGCCGAAGGTGTGGTGGCGGCATGAGTACGCGTCACTTTCTCACCCTACTCGACCTCACGCCGGCCGAACTGCAGGCCGTGCTCGACCGCGCCATCGTGCTGAAGAAAATGCTGCGCGATGGCGTGGTGCATGAGCCGCTGAAAAATCGTGTGCTGGCGATGATCTTCGAGAAGTCATCGACGCGTACCCGCGTCTCGTTCGAAGCCGGCATGGCGCAGTTTGGTGGCTCGGCCATCTTCCTGTCGCCTCGTGATACTCAGCTCGGCCGAGGCGAGCCCATCGAAGATTCGGCCCGCGTGATTTCACGCATGGTCGATGCCGTGATGATTCGTACCTTCGAGCACAACACCATCGAGCGATTTGCCGCGTACTCACGCGTGCCGGTCATCAACGCGCTGACCGATGATCATCACCCCTGCCAGCTGCTCGCCGACCTACAGACCTTTGTTGAGCACCGCGGCGCGCTGGCCGGCCGCGAATTTGCCTGGATTGGCGATGGCAACAATATGTGCAACAGCTATGTGCATGCGGCGCATCAGTTCGGCTTCAAGCTGCGCATCGCCTGCCCTTACGGCTTCGAGCCCGACCCCGAGCTGCTCGAACAGTACGCCCATTGCGCCGAACTGGTAAAAACCGCTGAGGAAGCCGCCGAGGGCTCACATCTAGTTGCCACCGATGTTTGGACCAGCATGGGCCAGGAGTCGGAGCAGAGCGTGCGCAAACGTCGCTTCGCCATGTATCAGGTCAATCCGCGCCTCATGGATTTAGCGGCAGACGACGCCCTGTTCATGCACTGCCTGCCGGCACATCGTGGCGAAGAAATTTCGGAAGACATGCTCGACGACCCGCGCGCGATGGTTTGGGATGAAGCCGAGAATCGGCTCCACGCTCAGAAGGCGCTGCTGGAGTTCTTACTGGTGGGGCTGCCTACTACCTAGGCAGCCTCGTGATCCGCTTAGTCTTCATAGCCTTGCGGATTTTTAGACTGCCAACGCCAGTGGTCTCGACACATATCGGCTTGATCTTTGGTGGCTGACCAGCCCAACTCCTGCACGGCTAATCTCGGGTCAGCAAAACATTGCGCCACATCACCGGCTCGACGAGGCGCAAGCTGATAGGGAATAGGTCGCCCTGCCGCTTCTGAAAACGCCGCCACCATATCCAGCACGGAATAGCCCTTACCCGTACCCAAATTGACCGTCACCAAATTCCCAGCCAGCTCACCCGTTGCCGCCGCGGTTCCGCGCGCTAGACGCTGCAAGGCCAGCAAGTGACCACGCGCAAGGTCATCGACATGAATGTAATCACGCACACCCGTGCCATCCGGAGTTGCATAATCACTGCCAAACACTCGCAACTGATCTAGCTTGCCACTGGCCACTTGGGCGATATAAGGCATGAGATTGTTCGGGATACCGTTCGGGTCCTCACCAATGTCGCCACTTGCATGAGCACCGACCGGATTGAAGTAGCGCAAGATCGCAATTTGCCAGAGCTCCGGCGCTGATGCATGCAAGTCGCGCAACATATCCTCGATATGCAACTTACTGGCACCGTAAGGATTCGTCGTGCTTAACGGGAAATTCTCACGAATCGGCACCTCATGCGGGTCGCCATACACCGTGGCGGATGAGCTAAAGACCAAACGCGTCACGCCGGCCGCTGCCATCGCCTCCAAAAGTCGCACGCTGCCAACCACATTGTTATCGTAATAGCGCAAGGGCTGCTGCACCGACTCACCCACGGCTTTCAATCCCGCAAAATGAATCACCGCCTCAATCGCCGGGTGAGTTTGAAACACAACGCTCAACGCATGGGCATCTCGAATATCACCTTGGCAAAACGTCAGCGGCACCTCCGCTGGCGCACAGCCTAGCGTAGTCGAAGCGATGGCTCTGACTCGGCGCAAGGCAGTGGGCTTGCTGTTGCTGAGGTTATCAAACACCACCACCTGGTCGCCCTGCTCCAGCAACTGCAGCACCGTGTGAGAGCCAATATAACCTGCGCCACCAGTCACTAAATACGTCGACATTTGAAACTCCTTGGGAGGGTGCATCTGTTTTGCACACGTTTAGAACCCCAAAATGCGGTGATTAAAATTTGCTCACCGCATTTTGGGGTTCTAAACGCGTCAGAAAGAACATAGCCCCGCACCAGCAAAAAAATCCTTACGTTATTCCGCCGCTGGCGGCTGCGACGCCACGCGGCGCACCGCATCGAGCCAGCCCGCATAGAGACTAGTGCGCTTATCTGCGGGCATCGTTGGCGCAAAGCGGCGATCGCAATGCCAGAGCGCAGTGATGTCATCTAAAGACGCGAACACGCCAACGCGCAAGCCGGCCAAAAATGCGGCGCCCAGCGCGGTGGTTTCGGTCACAGTGGGGCGATCAACAGGCACACCAATGATGTCCGCTAACGATTGCGCGACCCAGTTATTCACCACCATGCCGCCGTCAATACGCAGGGTAATGACGGGATCGCCGCCATCGCGCGTCATGGCCTCCATCAGGTCACGTGTCTGGAAACAAACGGACTGCAGGCCGGCGGTGACAATTTCACCGATGCCGGTGTCACGCGTGAGGCCAAAAATAGCGCCGCGCGCGCGGGGATCCCAGTACGGTGCACCAAGGCCGGTGAAGGCCGGCACCATATACACGCCTCGGCTATCGCCGGTGGCTTCAGCAATCGCCTGAGTTTCGGAAGCGGAGCCGATGAGCTTGAGGCCGTCACGCAGCCATTGAATCGTGGCACCAGCCACAAAAATCGAGCCTTCCACTGCATAGGTGGGCTGACCGTTCAAGCGATACGCCACGGTGGAGAGCAGACGGTTGTCCGACTTCACGACCGTGGAGCCAGTGTTGAGCACCATGAAACAGCCCGTGCCATAGGTGCTTTTCACCATGCCCGGCTGGAAACACGCTTGGCCAATGAGTGCCGCTTGTTGATCGCCCGCCATGCCACAAATCGGTACGCTGGCACCGAGGAAATCGGGCGCTGAAATGCCAAAATCATCGCTGGAATCTTTCACTACGGGCAGTACGGAACGCGGAATACGGAACAGCGTTAGCAGCTCGTCATCCCATTGCTGGGTGTGGATATTGAACAGCAAGGTTCGTGAGGCATTGGTGGCATCGGTGGCATGTTGGCGGCCGTGGGTGAGACGCCAGAGTAACCAGCTATCGATGGTGCCAAAGGCCAGTTCACCGCGTTCGGCACGCTCGCGGGCATTGGGTACGTTGTCGAGTAGCCAAGCCAGTTTGGTGGCGGAGAAGTAGGGGTCGAGCAGCAGGCCGGTCTTGGCTTGCACCATCGGCTCATGCCCCGCCGCTTTCAGCTGAGCACAGGCCTCGCCGGTGCGACGATCCTGCCAGACAATGGCTTTGTGCAGCGGCATGCCGTTGCTACGATCCCATAGCACCGTGGTTTCGCGCTGATTGGTGATGCCAATCGCCGCGAGGTCACGAGCATGCAGGCCGACGCGCCGCAGCACGTCGCGACAGACCGTTTCGGTGGCCCACCAAATGTCCATGGCATCGTGCTCGACCCAGCCGTCAGCAGGAAAATGCTGTTGCAATTCGACCTGTGCCATGGAGCGTTTGTTGCCCAGTTCGTCGAAGACGATGGCGCGGGTGCTGGTCGTACCTTGGTCGATGGAAAGCAAATAGCGGGTCATAACTGACTTCTCGTGAGCGCGGCCAAACAGACGCGTAGTTTAATCCTTTACGGCCTGCACATGGCTAATGGGCAGATGAACGCGCTGCTGTTGATGCAGCAATTTCAGCAGCAAAATCACGCGCTCATCGCCATCACGTGCATCGAATACGGCCGACAATCCGGACAGCGGGCCCTCGGTAATCGTCACCGTTTGGCCCGGCATAAAGAGCGCTTCCGGTTGCGCATGCGGGTTATCCAGTGCGGCCTCCCGCGCCTGCAGCGCGGTCACAATGGCATCCGGCACCGCCAAGGGCAAATCGCCAAAACGCACTAACTTACTCACGCCGCGGGTAGAGCGAATCGGCGCCCAGTTATCGGCGATATCACTGAGGCGCACGAAGCAGTAATGCGGAAATAGGGGCTCAACCACCACCTCGCGCTTGCCTTTGCGGATCGCCTCGCGACGAAACGATGGCGCAAACGCCTCATAGTCCTGATTAGCCAACTGTTCCACCGCGCGAAACACTTCACGCGGCTTGCACTGCAGGACATACCAACGCCGGTCATCGCGAATCATGCGGTCAGCAGCTCATGCAGCCACGCGGTTTTGGCCTGCATCAAGGCAGCATCGGCACGCGACTCCACGTTTAAACGCACTACCGGCTCGGTATTACTCATGCGCAGGTTGAAACGCCACTGAGGGAATTCACGGCTCAGGCCATCGAGCGCAGACTCGGCCACCAGCGTTTCACGCCCTGCGTCCAACTCGGCCTGCACAGCCGCTTCCACCCGCGCAATCGCTGCGCGGGCGTCACTGACCTTAAAGTTGATCTCGCCACTGCAGGGATAAGCCGCCTGCGCCTCATTGACCAAGGCCGACAACGGTTGTTCGTTCAGCGCTAAGCGCTCCAGCAGTAACAACATGGGAATCATGCCGGAGTCGCAATAATGGAAATCGCGGAAATAATGGTGCGCCGACATCTCGCCACCGTAGACGGCATTTTCGCTACGCAAAGCCGCTTTAATAAAGCTATGACCGCATTTGCTCACCAGGGCGCGACCACCTGCCGCCTCCACCTGCGCGATGGTGTTCCACGTTAAGCGCGTGTCATAAACCACGGCGCCGTTGCGCTCATGCTGCAGCAGTTGCGTCCCGAGTAAGGCCACGAGGTAATAGCCCTCAATAAAGCCCCCGGCTTCATCAAAGAAGAAGCAGCGATCAAAGTCGCCATCCCAGGCAATCCCCAAGTCAGCATGTTCTGCGCGCACCACGCTGGCCGTATCTTCTTGGCATTTGGCCAACATCGGGTTGGGCACACCATTCGGGAACCGGCCATCGGGCGTGTGAAAAACCCGGGTGATGCTGAGCGGCAAGCCGTCCACCAGTGCATCAAAGGTCGGACCTGCGCAGCCGTTGCCGGCGTTGACCACCAGTTTCAAGGGGCGGCAAGCGTCTGCACGCGCCTGCAAGGCCTGCTGCAAGGCCGGGAAACTCACAAATGAACGGACTTTTTCGATGTAACTCGCGTGCAAGTCTAGCGTGGCGTGCAACTGGGGGTCCGGCTGATATTGGCTACCATCAGTCAGCGGGCCAAAGGCATAACCATTGCCCTGCGCCAACGCCTGCGCCTGTTCAACCAGTAATTGGCGCGTCAGCGCCTCCATCTCGGCCAAGCCATCATCGCCACTGATGGGCCGCGCTTCGCCACGCACCATCTTGATGCCGTTATCGCCCACCGGATTATGACTGGCGGTGACCATCAGTCCGCCGCCCATGCCGGGCTGGCCTGCCGCGTGATAGACCATTTCCGTACCGCCCAGACCGATGTCACGCGTGGCCACGCCCTCGGCATTTAAGCCAGCGGCCAGCGTACGGGCAAACGCCGCACTGGTATCGCGAATATCGTAGCCAATGGCCACCGGGCCCTGCGGCTGAATCACGCGCGCATAGGCACGACCAATGGCATAGACCATATCAATGTGCAGCTGTGCCGGCACCGGGCCACGCACATCGTAGGCCTTAAACGCGGGGAGCTTGGCAGGGTGTGTCATAAGCCGATTTTCCAGGTGAAATTCCAATAAAAACGCCGTGTGAGTTTACTCACACGGCGTGGAAAAATCTGCAACGCGCTTAGTGTGTGGAGGGGCTGGATAGCTCACGCGTGCGCAGATGCAAAAGCACCAGCAGTTGGTCTAGCCAAAATGCCAACCAGCCTTTTTGACGCCGCAATATATAGGCATCCATGGCCTGATCAATCACCGCTGCTTCACGATAAAGCTCAGGCAAGATGTGCAGCTCTCGCGCATTGACTAAGCGATACGGCTGCTGGAACACACGCAGCATCACTAAGGACAGGCCAGTGGCGCGCTTAACTTTGACTCGGTAGCCCATGTGTATGAAAACCTTCTTATACAAAGCATAGACAAAATCATACTAGACAATCTCGCCGCGACCAATGCCTACGTACATAAATCCTTGGCTCTGCATAAACGCTGGATCGTAGACATTACGGCCATCAAAAATAACCGGCGTACGCAAGGCGCGCTTGAGCAAGGCGTAATCCGGCGCACTGAATTCGTCCCAAGCGGTGACCACCAGCAAGGCATCTACGCCTTGCCCAGAACCTCCCTGTAAAGACTCGGCCTGAGAGCTGGCAACGGTCAGCAAGGGTTGGTCGGTGTATTGCGCGGCCAAGTTGGCACCGGCCATGGGGTCATACACCACCGTGCTGGCGCCTTGTGCCCACAACGCCTGCAACAAAGGATGCACGGCCGAACCTTGCACGCTCGAGGAGCCCGGCTTGTAAGACGCCCCCCAAATGGCAAAACAACGCCCCGCCAAGTCACCTTGGAAATAGCGCCAGACTTTGCGGAACAACAGCTCGCGCTGGCGTTGGTTAATGCTCATGACGGTGCCAAGCAGCGATGGCCTGTCCAGCGACTGCTCCAAAGTCCGCGAAAAATCGATGACTTCATCGGCAAAACTGGGGCCGCCAAAACCGCAGCCAGGCTCCAAATACGCACTGCCAATGCGCGGGTCGGCGGCCAAACCTTGGCGCACATCCTCCACATCCACCTGCAACACTTCGCAGAGCTCGGCGAGCTCATTCATGAAGCTCACACGCGTGGCGAGCATGGCATTAACACCACTCTTAATGACTTCGGCCGCCGCTAACGACACCCACAGCGTTTCTTGAGCCCGGCGCAAAATCGGACGCAGGCCTTCCAATAAAAATGCCTCGGCATCGGACTCGTCGCAACCTAACAGGAGCAGCGATGGGTTCATGAAATCGTGCAAAGCAAAACCGCCACGCACGAACAGCGGAAAGTGGTAGAGCACGGGCGCCCGCGATGGCACTGGCCGCTGGTCAGCCTTGGCCTGCTGGCATTGATAGGCAAAAACGGCCTGCAAATGCGCGTTCAGGCTCACCAAAGTGCCAATCGGGTACGGTGTGAGTACGGCAAACGCCGGCAGCGCCATAGCACTGGCCGCGCTAGCCTGCTGGCAAGCAGCCACGAGCAAGGCCTCACAGTGATCTTGCAAGCGCCGCGGGCCGGCATCTTGCGCCAGCCAATGCTGATGCACCGGCGCGGTACCCGGAGCGGTATCCGGGGCAGCCAACAACACATCCACGCCTTTGCCGAGCCGCAAACGACCCGCGCTCTGCTGCGCCAACGCGGCCTCACGCAAGCCGGGCTCGCGCAGCACCTCATCGTCGGGCACCGTAATGAGTACGCTCCACGCCGGGCAGAGCAGCACCGAATGGCCCAGCGCCGCCATTTGCGCCGCGGCCGTCCAAGCAAACAAGGTATTGCCGTGAATCACTAAATTCATGAGCGCACCGCCTGTAACAGAGCCTGTGTGGAGGCATCAAACGCAGAAAGATCCGGCTGTCGCTGAGTCATGGCCGCGTGCGTGCTACTGGCTAACTGCTTACCCAGCTCCACGCCCCATTGGTCAAAGGGGTTAATGTCCCAAATCACCGACGCCACAAACACTTTGTGCTCATACAGCGCAATGAGCTGACCCAGCCGGTACGGAGTGAGTACGTCCATGAGCAGCGTACTGGACGGCTGATTGCCGTGGTAATAGCGGTGCGCCACGCCGGTGTCGTCGCCGAGCATGAGCACACGCGCTTGGGCAAAGCAGTTCGCCAACGACAACTCGTGTTGATGCTGCAAGGCCAAGCCCGACTCATCGGCTCGCTGGTAACGGCGAATCGGCGCAATAAAATCGCAGGCCACCGGTTGCGTGCCCTGGTGCAGCAGCTGGTAAAAGGCATGCTGGGCGTTGGAGCCGACCTCGCCCCAGAGAATGGGGCAAGTGTCATAAGGTACGGGGTCCCCGTAGCGATCCACCGATTTGCCGTTGCTTTCCATTTCCAGCTGCGTCAGGTAGCTGGGGAACAGTTTCAAACGGGCGTCGTAGGGCAAAATGGCCTGACCGTTAATACCCAGAAACGTCGAGTTCCAGGCCATGAGCAGGCCCATGATCACCGGTAGGTTGTCGGCCAGTGGTGCGGTGCGGAAGTGCTCATCCATGGCGTGCGCGCCCGCCAACAGCTGCTCAAAGCCGGCCATACCGAGCTTCAGGGCAATGGGAAAACCAATACCGCTCCACAAGGAAAAGCGGCCACCGACCCAGTCCCACAAGCGGATTTGATTCGCTTCGGGAATGCCGTAAGTGGTCATTTTCTCTGGCTTGGCGGAGATGCCCACCACATGGTGCTGCAAAATGCGCTCGCGCTGTTTCAGGCGCGACTGCATCCAGGTCAGCGCGGTCTCGGCATTGGACAAGGTGTCCAGCGTGGTAAACGACTTCGAGGCAATGACTAACAGCGTACTGTCTTGGCGCAGGGTATTGAGCAAGTCGGCAATTTGGGTGCCGTCAATGGAGCTCACGAAATGGATTCGCAAGGCCTGGGCCATGGGCGGCGCAAACTCCGCGAGGGCGTTGGTCACCAAATACGGGCCGAGATCGGAGCCGCCCACGCCAATGCACACCACATCGGTCATGGCCTCACCGGTCACGCCGCGCCACTGACGCTCATGAATGCGCTGCACCATGCCACGCACGCGCGCCAAACTGGCGTGCACCTGCGCCACCACATCCTCCCCCTCCACCACCAGCTCCGCAGTTTTCGGCAAGCGCAGGGCCGTGTGCAAGGCGGCACGGTCTTCGGTGAGGTTGACGCGATCACCGCGCATCAAGCCCGCAATGGCCTCTGGCAGCTGCACTTCCTCGGCAAGCGAGAGCAAATGCGACAAGGTTTGCGGGTCGATGCGTTGCTTACTGAAATCGAGGTGCAAGCCATCGTGACACCGGGTTAACTCACGCACCCGCTGCGCCGCCTGCGTGGCATCGCCCCAGACCTCGCGTAAATGCAAGGCCTGCCAGCGCGGCACTTCAGCATAGCGCAGGTGCTGCCAACTGGGCAGCTGGTGGCGAAGCTCGCGGGGTTTGTTCGTCATAACAGGACAATCCGTTGACTTAATTGCTGAAAGTACTGTGTCGACCAAATCGCTAACGCATTGGCGTCGGGCACAAATCGCAAAACATCTGCCCGTACAGAATCTATGTTGAGCATGGCAATCTTTTCCTTCAGCAGCGAGTTAAACGCCATCGGGGTTAAATCGCGCTCATCCCAATCGCCATTCTGTCGCATTCTCGCTTCAAGATGCTTCAAATGCAGTGGCACACCTTGGCGCACATACCATTCAAAATCAAACCAATCGCGGCCTTTGACTCGATTTTTCCATTGCCGAAACAACAGTGCATGCACTTTCCCTGCAAATAAGTCAGGCAACGAAAAACAACGCACGTAACAGGCCGCAGGCTGTAACAACAACAGATCTTCAGTTGCAAAACCCAGCGGCGGATCGGTGTCTACTTCGAATTTAATTTTAAGGGATCGTTTGCCGGCAACTCGTACATCGTAAACGGTGGTGTTTGGCTTCAAAAATGCTGAGGCAATCGCTGTTTCGGCCGTCTTCACTTTTTCCGAAATATCAACAGGCACGCCTAAGGCCGCAAACTCATCTTGCAAAGCGTTGAAGTAAGGCTGAAAGCTAAAGCCTGGCTTTGCCGCCAATAACGAAAAGTCGAGGTCTTCTGAAAATCGGGGCAGCCCATGAAACAGCCTCAAACAAGTCCCGCCATAGAAGGCTGCCTGCTGAAAAAAACCCCCACGCGCCAGACCCACCAAGGCAACTTCCTGCAGGACTTCACGCCAAGCGTGATGAATATCATCACGGGTTTGCTGAGGATAACGCGCCAGCATTTGCGTCAAGACCGACATCCCTGTGCCTCCATGAGTTTGAGTAACACGGACAACACCTGCCTCTTATGGCCACTGAAAACGACCTGCTGAACGATCGTGGTGCGCAAGTCCAGAAACAGTGCTTCGTCGATCCGCAGGTCGTCAAACAACAGTCGAGCCATCGCCAGTGGGCTGCTGACCTGGAGATGACGCGTGAGTAGCAGCTTGTCACATAAGGCTTTTTCGGGGCTTGCCATCATGTAGCCGATGCCCGTTGCCGTTGGCTGACTGATCTGACCCAAGGCATAGCAAGCCAGCGGTAGATGCTGATAACTAAAACGCCCCACGGGCGTTTGAAAAATTTGGCTGCGTCGCGTCGTGACCGAGGTGACTTCCGTCACGCCTTCAGGAATCAGCCCGTAATGACTCAAGGCATAATCGAGAGAGACATAAGACGGCCCCCAGAGGCTGTTGGCCACAACCGGCAACTCAAGGGTTTGTGGCGGCAAGCGCCCAGACAAATACCAACCCCGCCGCAACGGGATCCAATCACCTGCCGCCACGGCACGCGCTAATTTATCTTTTGGACGACGGTAGTCAGACCACGAGGCCATTAAGACATGGTGCGGTACCGGCACGGTCGTTTCGTGAGGAAGCCCTGTCATGACTGCTATTTTTGCATAGATAGTCGAATAATAATCGACTATCTATGCAAAAATTAAAGAATATCGCTGCTTAGCCACGCCTTCAACGCCGGCCCCATGTCGGCGTCACGCAGGGCTAAAGCGATATTGGCTTTGGCGTAGCCGAGTTTGCTGCCACAGTCGTAGCGCACACCGGCAAAGCGATGGGCGCGAATGTCGTGACTCGCGAGCAAGGCAGCAATGCCATCGGTGAGCTGAATTTCACCGCCGGCACCGGGCTTAACGTCGGCCAAAGCGGCAAAGACCGCGCCGGGCAGCACATAGCGCCCCACCACGGCCAAGTTACTCGGGGCATCGGCGGGTTTCGGCTTCTCGACCATGGCGGTCATGCGCAGCGAACCCTCAGCCAAGCTCACCACGCCGTATTTGTCGGTTTGCGCGCGCGGCACTTCTTCCACCGCCAACGACCAAGCACCGGTGTCGCGATGCAGGGCGGCCATGTCGGCCAAGCAACCGGCTTGGCCCACGGGCGCATCAATAAAGTCATCGGGCAACATCACGGCAAAGGTTTGTTGCTCACCGCCGGGCAAGGCCGCCAGCACATCACGCGCGCACAGCACGGCATGACCCAGCCCCAAGGCCTGTTCCTGATACACCACGGTCACCGACATGCCGGGCGGCGTGGCCGATTGCAGGGCCGCCACTAGGTCGTGCTTACCTTTGGCCTCCAGCTCTGCCACTAATGCGGCATCGGCCGGCTGCAAATGCCTTTCCAGCGCCGTCTTCACCGGCGAACTGACCAGCACGACATGACGAATACCGGCACGAAAGGCCTCCTCCACGGCATATTGCACCAAGGGGCGATCCACCACGGGCAGCAACTCTTTGGGGACCGACTTGGTGGCGGGCAGGAAACGGGTGCCGAGGCCGGCAACGGGTAAGACAACGGTGGAGATCACGCGATCACACTCCCTGTAGAGATTGGGTGGACTACTCAGTAGCCGTTAAACAAGAAATCCAGTGCACGAGTGATTTCGGCTTGGCCATCAAAAGCTTCTCCACACATCCAGTGGCAAGCCTTCAGCCTCTATCGTGGCATTGTAAGCGGCAATGAACGCCGCATGCTCCTCGCGCCAGCGACGCTCCTGCTCACGCTGAACCCACTCGCGCAGGTAGCTATCGCATACCTGTGACAGGTTAATTTGCAACGCCTTGGCAGCATCTAACACATCGGCACTGAGGCTGAGGTTAGTCGCGCGCTTCCCCAGTGAACGAGGATGCGGTCCGGCACCAAACTGTGCAGGTGGCATATTTATCTCCATGCGCATGGAATTGTGCGCACATCTTATGTTTGAAATTGCGGTTGCGTCTATTGGCCTTTGAAAAAGAAAAAACCCGCCGAAGCGGGTCATTAAGCGGGGGGCTGCCGTTGCCAGCGACAAATACACCACGCCAAACCAATGCCGATGGCATCGGCGAGTAGATCTAAGGTTTCGGCACTGCGCCAAGGTGTTATAGCCTGGGACAACTCCGTTAAAACCGCCAACATCAACAAAAACCACGCCACGGATTCAGCACGCCATACCCAAAACGCGGACGCGGTCAGCCAGAAAAATAAACCGGTGTGGATGAGCTTGTCGGCCCAGCTAAACATCAGGCTTTCAGGGACGGTGATAGGAATCAGCAAGAGCGCCCAAATGACCAGCACCTGAAAACACCACAGTAGTTTCAGCGGTGTGCGATTAGGGTTCACTTTTTGATGTTGCCTGTAAGAAAGCTAGCTCTTTAAGTTGATAGATTCGCATAAAACTCAGAACGCATTGCCTGACGGCACAGCGGTCGCAAGGAAATCTGGCCGCGAACATCCATAGCCAATAACTCTTCAACTGAGTTCACCACAAAAAATTTTCCGCTAGAAGTATGGGCATAGTTGATACGCAGGCTTCGCATCACTGCAGCATCGGCTACTTGCAAGCGCGTGAACGCAAAGAGCTCGGGCTGAAATAAGTACTGCGAATTACAGCAAAAGCCAACAATTTGATGATCAGCCGGTAATTTGCCCAATACGACACCCAGAGACGATCCGGCAAACTCATCCCGAAATTCATCATCGATCAAATCGGTCAAAGTGAAGGCTGGGTTTTGCATGAAGTCTGGAAAAGCATTAATCGTGCCAGCGTAAGTAAGTTGCACCACGCCTTTGGCAGCAGATTCATGTTGCCCCCTAACTTGCATCACAAAAAGTTGATCCTGCTCATGCTGAATACACACTAACCCGGTAATACCTAGGGTATTTGGGGTGTAGTTTAACAAGCGAAGGCTGCTGGATTCGCCACTGAAAAAACGCCGATAGACACGCTCATAGACTGGTGAAAACAAGGAACGCAGGCTTTCAGAATGCCCGATGTCTCTCGATCCATTACGCGACAAGACAAAATCAGGGAAGTGATGAGTGAAAAAGAACTCTCGAAATGAGGCAACACCAAGGCGTATCTGCAGATTTCCGGTGGCGTCCTTGTGTAGCTCACGTAAGGTCAGCTTAGGAACATCTAAAGCACCAGCGTGCACATTGAAATACTCATCCAAGTCCATGGGCAGCGCAGATAGAATAGCCGCCACGGCCGGGTGGCGCTCATGCAGGCTTTCATTCAAGGATACGGAAATATGGTCGGCTGAAAGTGAAATGAAAAAGCGCTCATCCGGCAATTTTGAACGATCAATACGGTGCTGCTCATCCGCATAGTAGGTTCGCCAAAACAGAAACATCACGGTGATGGTGAAGATTAACGCCAAGTCAAAAAATACTGGCGAGAACGACTTCAAGAGCTCCAACCCACCTTGAGCTGAAGCCGAAAATATTTGGTAGGCAATGAGCAGCAGCAGTGCGCAATAGGAAAGCGCGAGTACCTTTGCTAAACGGCGATTGCGAAGAACATCACCCAACCAGGCGTGACGCCTAGTTAGGTGGTCTAGTGTGCGTCGAAGGCGAATACGACGAGATTCAGACATTCAAATCACTCTGCATCGCAAGCTCCGCTTCTTCCTGCAGCGCCGCCTCGAACAAGCGAATCGACTCTTGGTTCTCACGGCGCGCATGCAAGCAGGCGGAATAGTCTGGCGCTGAGAAGTCAGGCTTGTAGCCGGGAATTTTCAGCATGAGCAAGCGCTTTAAGCCCTGGGTATCGCGCTCTTCAGCCAATGCCCGGATTTCTGCAAACAAAGCCTCAACCTGAGGCAAGCTCATGAACGCTTCTTGTGCTTTGTAAATTAACGGATGCTCAGTCTCTGTTTCGCCGCCATCACTGATCAGTAGCTCTTCATAGAGCTTTTCACCCGGCCGCAACCCGGTACAGACAATTTCAATATCACCTTCTGGGTTCTCCGGGGTGCGCTCGCTTAAGCCCGACAAGCGGATCATTTGCTGCGCTAAATCCTTAATGCGCACCGCCTCGCCCATTTCCAGCAAAAACACTTCGCCGCCTTTGGCCATGCCACCGGCTTGAATCACCAACTGCGCGGCCTCAGGAATGGTCATGAAGTAACGCGTAATGTCAGGGTGCGTAAGGGTAATGGGCCCACCCTCAGCAATTTGCTGGCGAAACACGGGCACCACCGAGCCAGATGAACCCAACACATTGCCAAAACGCACCATGCTGAAACACGTACCGAGCTGATTCGGCTGGATAGGCTCCGCCGCAAGGGCTTGCAGCACCAACTCCGAAAGCCGTTTAGAAGCGCCCATGACATTCGTCGGGCGCACGGCTTTGTCGGTACTGACCAGCACAAACACTTCCACGCCGGCATCGCGAGCCGCCAAGGCGGCACAATAGGTGCCTACGCTGTTATTGCGAATGCCTTCAAACGGGTTGGCCTCCACCAGCGGCACATGTTTGTAAGCTGCCGCATGGTAGACCGTTTCCACCCCGTGATACTGCATCACGCGCTGCAATCGCTCTTGCTCCAACACGCTGCCCAGTAAGGGGATTAAACAGGCCTGCGGGAATTTCTCACGCAACTCCCGCTCAATGCTGTAGAGGCCGAATTCGCTGTGATCGAACAAAATTAGGGATGCCGGCTCGGCAGTGAGTATTTGGCGGCACAACTCGGAACCAATCGAACCCGCCGCGCCGGTGACCATGACCACGCGATCTTTAATGTGGTGCTGAAACAAGCAGAGATCGGGCGGCATGGGGTCGCGGCCGAGCAAATCCAAAATATCGACTTCACGCACATCACCGAGAGTAATATCGCCGGCCACAATTTGATCTAATCCGGGCAATAAGCGCACATAAACGCCGGACCTCTCCAACTGCGCCACAATTTCTCGGCGACGCTGACGCGTCACAGAAGGCATGGCCACAATCACTTCAGACACCTTTAACGCACTTAGGTGGTGGCTCGCTGCGAAGCCCGCAAATACGGGCAAACCGTTCACTTGGGTACCAATCAGTTGGGCATCATCATCAAAAAAACCCAAGACCCGGTACTTTGTCATGCCGCTGGCTGCGGCCATTAACTGGCGCCCGGCCTGGCCTGCGCCATAAATCATGAGCCGTGATTTTTGCTCATGCTGACTTAAACGGTAAGCAATAAAGCCACGAATCGCCGCACGACTTACCCATACATGCATGAGCAGTAAGAAACCACTCATAATGGGAATGCTGCGTGGCAATTCCTGCATGAAGCCACCCGTCACGCAGAGCAAAAAAAGCACCGACCAGCCCACCGAGGCTAGCAACACTGATTGCAAAAAATGCTCATCGAAGGCGCGCACCACGGCACTGTAGATGTGGCAGATCACAAAGCACAGGGTCATGAGCACGCCGGATAAGAACACCGTGTGTGGTGTTAGGCCATGAAAGCCCCAATCGCCATAACGGATGCTGAGCGCTACCAACAAAATGAGCGGTAGTGCCATCCAATCAATGGCCAGCAATACTCCTTGTTTAAAGCGACGCGGGCTCTCTTGCAGCCAAATGGACCAGTGACGGGCCAAGATCGAAGGCGTGTTTTTACGCTGTGGCACGCGTCATCACCTCGGTTAGCACCGAACACGTTTTGGCAATTTCCGCCTCGGTCAGCGTGGGGTGTACCAGAAACATCAAGCTGGTTTCACCCAATTCGCGCGCCACCGGCAAGCGCTCGGCCGGGCGCCAGCCGGTGTCATCAAATGCTTTTTCAAGGTACACCTCAGAGCAAGAGCCGCTGAAGCAGGGTACACCCGCAGCATTGATCTCGGCCATGATGCGGTCTCGCGACCAGTCAGACGCCAAGCGTTCAGGCCGCACGAAAACATAGGCCTTGTAATGCGCATGAACCACGTGATCAGGAATGTCCGGTACACGCAGGGCCAGAAGTAGCGCCGCTGTTGCTAGGATCGCCTCGGCATTTCGGGTACGGGTAGCCGTCCAGGCCGCCATACGCCTGAGCTGAATACGGCCGATCACTGCCTGCATCTCCATCATGCGCCAGTTGGTGCCAAAGCTGTCGTGCACCCAGCGGAAGCCCGGCGGATGCTGACGCTCGTAGACGGCCTCATAGCTTTTGCCATGATCCTTGTAGCTCCACATGCGCAGCCAGAGATCACGATCATTGGTCGTGACCATGCCACCCTCCCCGCCGGTGGTCATGATCTTGTCCTGGCAAAAGCTCCAAGCAGCGGCGTGACCGATGCTGCCAACAGAGCGGCCCTTGTAACGAGCGCCATGAGCCTGAGCACAATCCTCAATCACATACAGGTTGTGCTCAGTCGCCAGTTCCATCAGCGCATCCATATCGCAAGGCATACCGGCTAAGTGCACGGCAATGATCGCTTTCGTGCGTGGCGTGAGTACGGTACGCACGGTCTCGGCGGTGATATTCTGGCTGTTCGCATCGACATCAGCAAAGACGGGCACAGCACCTGCCGTGACAATGCACGAGGCCGAGGCGAGGAAGGTGCGTGAGGTAACGATGACTTCATCACCACGGCCAATGTTCAATGCTTTAAAAATGACATCTAACGCTAAGGTGCCATTAGCAAGCGCCAGTGCATAACGGCTATCAGCCCAGATAGCGAATTCTTTTTCGAATTCGCGGCATTCGGTGCCTGTCCAGTAGTTGACCTTGTTGGAGAGCATGACGTCACGAACAGCATCGGCCTCTTCAGTTGTAAAGGCGGGCCAAGGGGAAAATAGAGTATTCAACATGTAATCTTGCTCAGGTTAAGCGTGTTGTGTTGATTTGTGAAATTGCAGCTAATCGCAAGATGGCATGTTACGACAACTACGTCTTAATTTTCAGGCTAAGACACTTAAAGCTTAGACCATCGAACTGCTCAATCGAATTTGTAGGGGGTTGTCAAGTCAATATTAATACGACTCTTTCTCGACGCGGCAGCTTGGCCGCAAGGACAAAGAAAGACGCAATCCGCTGCACGTTCAGTTTGTACTTGTTGCGAGTTCCAGTTGCTGTAGTCTCCCTACTAAATATCCGCCATCAATGAGAGTGGCAGTGCGCATTTTGCTCTTCCATGAACAAAAACGCCTTTGATTGGACAAAACACGGATTGGCTTGGTCACTAACTAGCAGGCGCGGAACATGCACTACTTGCATTACCCATTTTAGAAGAAAGCCTACATTTGGTCGTGCGTCACTTAGACTTTAGTCATCGCTCGCGCCGGGTTTCCCACCACCGTAACACCTGCCGGCACGCTTTTAGTGACTACCGCGCCCATGCCAACCACCGCGCCTTTGCCAATCACCAGCGGCTTGCCTGGTGTGCCCTGCTTCAAAATGGCGCCGGTACCGATGTAGGCATGATCTTCGATGTGCACATTTCCGTTGCACTTGACACCGGGAGCAAAGGTCACGAAATCACCTATCACACAGTCATGCTCTACATAGCTATAGAGATTGGCATGGAAAAATCGACCGATGCGAATATTAGAGGTCAGCGTAACAAAGGGACTCAAGGCGTTGCCCTCACCTAGCACCACCTCATCCATCACAACCACATTGCCGGCCTGCACCGACCAAGGCAACACGCCGGCCGCGGCCAGTTGATTAGCCAATCTGGACCGAATCGCGCTGTTGGCGATGGCAATCACGGCATGGCGCTGACTGGCCGGCTGTGCTAGAAACTTCGGCCAAGACCAAACCGGATGGCCATTAAGCAGCCCCTCTTGGGGCGTATCATCAATAAACACCAACCTGTTCTGCGGCAGGGCTTTCGCAGCCAGCATGGCTCTGGCCAAGGGCATTATGCCGCGGCCGCACCCGCTAGCCCCATACACCCCGTACAGTGGGTAACTCATGACTTATAACTACCCGTGAATCGAGAAATGGTGGCCTCTCCCTCTGCCGAAATACCATCACGAACCAAGACTTTCTTCACAGTTAACCACAGAATTCGAATATCCAGCCACAGCGACTGGTTATCCACGTACCAGACGTCCAACTTGAACTTTTCTTCCCAACTTATGGCGTTACGACCATTGACTTGGGCCCAGCCGGTGACACCTGGGCGAGCATCCTGACGCCGGGCCTGTTCAGTCGAGTAGAGGGGCAAGTACTCCATCAACAGGGGGCGAGGTCCGACTAGGCTCATATCGCCCTTGAGCACGTTAAACAACCCCGGGAACTCATCCAAGCTCGTGGAGCGTAGGAAACTCCCCAATGCAGTCAGTCGCAGCTCATCTGGCAATGTATTACCTTTTTCATCCAGAGCATCACGCATGGTGCGGAACTTGACCATCAGGAACGGCTTACCCTGCAACCCTGGGCGAATCTGGCAAAAGAGTATTGGATAACCAAGATTGAAACGAATCAGGCCGGCCACGATCAACAGCACGGGGGACAGCACCAACAGCCCTCCCGCAGAGGCAACTATATCGAAGGCGCGCTTAATCATGTCATCACCCCCTCCACCCAAGCCACGAATCGCGATGCAAGAATATCCCGATCATATTCAACCCTCGCTAGCTCGCGTGCACGCTGCCCCATGGCAGACAGCAGGTCGCGGTGTTCAGCCGCGTGCACTAGGGCATCGGCGAACTCCTCTGGGGCTTCCGGGCCAACGGGATAGCCGCATTGGTTCTTCTGAATAAGCTCGGCCAACCAGCCTGGGTAGTTATTCAGCACCGGAAGTCCGGCGGCAATATAATCGAAAAACTTGTTGGGAGAAGTGCCGTAATAAAAGGCTGGGACATTGGCCAAGATCTGCATGCCAACGTCTGCTGATGCCATGAGGCCAGCCAGCGTCTTTTTGGTCACCGGCGGATGAAAGACCACGTTGTCGAGCCCCTCGCGTGCCGCCCGCTCCTGCAAGGCTGGCTTGAGCATGCCATCACCCACCAATACCAACTTGATGTCGCTACGCCCACGACGCCTCAGAACCGCCGCAGCATCCAGAACGGCATCCAGACCATTCGCGAGGCCATGGGTGCCAGTAAAGATTGCCATAAGGTCACTGGCGGCCACAGATTCGGGACGCCACGGCTCCACCACTTCGGTAAAAATATCCAGGTCACAACCGTTCGGCACCGCGATCAAACGGTCCGACGCAATCCCACGCTTCATGATCCCCTCGACAATGCCCGGAGAAAGACCAATCAGACGATGAGCCGAGTGATAGGAAACCCACTCAAGAGCCGACATCATCGCCAACACAACGGGATTGGTGATAACACCCATGGCCTTGGGCAATTCAGGCCAAAGATCACGCACCTCGAAGACGAATGGCTTGCCGCGCAGCCACCGCGCGAAGATGCCGGGGATACCGGCCGTCAATGGGGTGGTGGTGGCAAACAAGACATCGCAGTCATGCCGCAGCGCGACCATGATGCTGCGCCAAGCAAACGTCAGGAACACCATCACTCGTCGAACGAAGCCCATCTTGTTCGAATATGGCAGTTCGAACTCGATGACATCTATGCCACCGACATTACCGGTACGACGTCCGTCTTCGAAGGCCTGCTCCAGTCCCGTGTGCCCGGTGCTGCCGCAGACCATGGTCACTGCATGGCCACGGGCGATGAGACGACGCGCCAATTCGTAGGACCGCGTACCGGTCGATCCCTGAGGGGTCGAAAAGTGCTGGTGAAAATAAAGAATATTCATGAATCCCACTCGACGATCGTCCTTATCGTGCCAGACTGTCTGACCTCAACCTCAAGAACGGGTAACTTTGATTTTTGCATGTAGTAGCGCGACTCCCAACCTTCTGCTAGGCCCATACGCTCAACTGGCAGATCCGTAACCACGGTCAGACTGATGCGGCCGTTGGTCCATGTGCAGCCCTCACGCGTCCACTCACCGGGTTGCAAGCGCCAACGCAGGATGGCGCTATCGCAGAAGCCGGCAATCTGGTCATCCACCACCATACGTCCATTTTCCAGGATTACTTTGCGCCGGTGTTCCGACCGCCAACTATCGCGATATCCAACATCGACCCTATCGGCCACTTCGGTGGTGGTGAGCACTGGCTTGCCGGACACCTTGAGCCAGTCGCCGAACAGGAAGCGGCTGATGCGCGCCATCTGGTCCCGACCGTCAAACTGCACGGTGTTGTGCGATCCGGTGCCCGGAAAGTAAGACAGCCACTCATCCCCGGCGTTGTAACTGTAAGAGCCTGCGTCACGAAGCACATTGTCGCCGCCCAGCCAGAAATCGAGGTGCAACGCATCAGCCTGGCCCGGGCGGAAACGGAAGCGAGGATAGCGCAAAACAGCAAAGGCATGCCCCCTGCAAAGGCAGGCGTAACCTCCGTCATCAAACAGACGCGTCGCGGGAGGCGGCTCAATCTGGTCCGGCACGGGCAACCCAAGCCAAAACAACGGCTCATTCCAGCTACCTGAACCCGGCCAAGCCGATTTGCCGGCAAACAGGGCCATGGCCAGCTGCACTGACGGCCGGTAGTCACGGTAATCAGTTACCGACAACGGCAGCAGGCGCGCACCGTCATTGGCGCCAAGATTTGGTGCGTCCCCGTTGTCCGCGCGAGTCATTGCACGCATCCACTGCGTTGCAGCCAGCGCGCGCTCATAGAACTGCCCGGTAAAGTCATTCAGCGCAAGATCCCGACGCCAGAGTTCGGCCATCGACAAGGTGTCGAGCAGCACCCGATGGTAGTTAACCGAGTATTGGCTGAAGCTCCCGTCCGAGGAGACCAATTTGGCAACCCGGTCCTCCAACCAGCGCCGCCCCATGGCCTGCCACTTTGCTCCGCGCGACGCAGGCCGGTGTCTGGACAGCCAACTTCCGCCAATGAACAGCGCAGCCGCCTCGGATGTGCCGTGGTTGTTGTCTTGGGAGACCGCGTAGTAAATGGTGGGGGCAATACGCTGCAAATGCAGATCAATCAGGTTTAGAAGGCCTGCCGACGGTGACGACTGCTGCTTAAGAAGACGCGCAGCCATCGACAAATGCATAACTCGTATAGACGCTTCCTGACCGCACTTCCAGTTGGGCCCTCGATAAGCCGGGTTGCTTACACACCAGCTCTGGAGCCACAAATTTAGTCTATCAGACGCTTCGGCTTCACCTGAAGCAGCCCTCTGAGCAAAGCTCAACAACCAATCGAAACGGGAGGACTCCCATACGATCTTTATGTCTCCGAATGATGTGGAAAAATCAGGCAACCTCCACCACGGATCGCTCGATCCGGGAAACACCTTCCCAGTCAGAGGATTGTTGTGCCAACGGGGATGTTCCTTATCCAACGGTATCTCAATGTATCCAAATAAGTTGGTGGTACGCCACCAATTTGAAGTACACCTCAGAATACCAGATGATGACAATTCAGGACGACCATAAAACTCCCCCACGGCAATCTCTCCCGCGCGGTCGGAGTACAACCTACCGATACCTAATCCTGTGCGAATCCGATAAATTAGGGCCCTTAGAAGATTGGCTACACCCAATCTCCAAAAGGTACGCCAGTTCGCCAAGACCAAGATCGACAGCCTTATCATGCGTTGCCTCCGGGAAAGTGCGCCGAATCGTAACTCCGCAACAATTGTCTGACGCTAACACAGGGCCAATACCCCCCAAACGGGCCAAAAGCCATTGTGAAGCAATCAAAATTAAGTGGAAGAGCATCGAATTTGTTGGCGTTATCCTTTGCCTGACCGAGCCGCCGCATGGTGCGGACCAGAATCGTCAGAATCAGCATTCGAATGCCGAGGAAGACACTATCGAAAGCAGCACAAAAAACAAGCTCTGCATAAATACTCTCAGAACCATCAATTTCTGGGGAGATTACCATCTGCCGCAGTTGCTAGCGTGACAAAGTATCAAGGACATTTACATTTCCATCTGCACCAATACGCCTAAATACTAGTCTTCAAGCACATTCCTAATCTTACGAGCGGGAACGCCCGCATAAACCGAACCACTCGGGATATCGGTAGTCACTACGCTATTGGCCCCAATCACTGATCCTTTCCCGATTCGAACAGGACCAAGGATCTTTGCGCCTGATGCAATAAACACATCATCTTCAATAACGGGAACCCCACCCCGCAAGAAATTCCCCCCCAAAACCACGCCAGTCCCAATATTTACGCTCCGGC
>NZ_JBXMRC010000021.1:0-14727 GCF_057084925.1 Perlucidibaca sp.
CAGCAGGTGCGGAATCTTGTCGTAGACCGACAGCTCCAGCATCTTGGGGTCGATCATGATCAGGCGCAGCTCGGCCGGCGTGGCCTTGAACAGCATGGACAGGATCATGGCGTTGACGCCCACGGACTTGCCCGAGCCGGTGGTGCCGGCCACCAGCAAATGCGGCATGCGCGCCAAGTCAGCAACAATGGGGTTGCCCGCAATATCTTTACCTAAGGCCAAGGTCAACGGGCTGGTTTTGGACTCAAAAGCCTGTGATGTCAGAATTTCGGATAGGCGAACCATTTCACGATCTTGGTTCGGCACTTCAATACCCACCACCGATTTGCCTGGAATCACTTCCACCACGCGCACAGAAACCATGGCCATGGCGCGTGCCAAGTCCTTAGCGATGTTGGTGATACGCGCTACCTTGACCCCTGCAGCGGGTTGAATCTCAAAGCGCGTGATAACAGGGCCCGGTTGTACGGCAACCACTTCGGCGTCGACATTGAACTCTTTAAGCTTGATTTCCAGCAGGCGCGACATGGCCTCCAAGGCTTCAGGGGTATAGCCCCGACGGCCCCGAGGTTCGGCGGGGTCTAGCAGGTCTAAGGCAGGCAAGCTGCCCTCGCCCGGTGGCGGAGCGAAGAGTTGACGCTGAGCATCGGGCTTTTTCGCCGGCTTTACCTCGGCAATGGGCTGAATCGTGATGTCCAGTTTCGGCCGTGGCGTTTCCATCGGTGTTGCCTGAGTCTCTGGTACACGTGGCGTGAACACAGGCTTTGGTGCTGGCTGACTGAGAGAGTCGCGCATGACGGGCTCTTGCCGGCGCACACCCTGCTCTGAGTTAGCGGGCAGTGAAGAGGCCGGCGTGCGTCCGGCCGTCCAACGCTGCCACAGGCTGGCACAGACTGCACCCACCCAGCCGGCTAACTGCCAAACAATACGACCTAAGCGCTCCAGCAGCCAAGGCCAAGACAAGCCGCTGGCCAGGGTAAACGTCAGCACAAATAAAGTGCCAAGAATTAATGTGCCACCAATGATGCCGGTGGCTTGCCACATGGCTAAGCCGAGTGTGCGTCCGAGAAGACCGCCCACGCCATTATCTAAGCCATAGCCGGGCTGGTATTGATGCAGTGCTAACAAGGCTGCCAATGAAAAGAGCGACACCGTCCAGGCGGCCGCTTGTTGCCAACCCTTCAATTCAATCTTGGGTTGAAACCAAAACAAGGCCACCCGCCAGAAAAGCAACAGCGGTACAGCATAGGCAACATAGCCTAGTAGGAAGCCCAAAATATCGGATAGATAAGCACCAAACTGACCTGCCGCATTGAGCGTGGGGCCGGTACCCCACTGAGTCCACGCGGGGTCATTGGCGTCATGGCTATAGATGCTTAAGGCAACAAAGCATGCCAAGACGATCCAAAATATACGCTGCAAAACAAGACGGCCTGGTTTGGTCGTTGTTGCAGGATCTTGAGTTTGTTCAGGCGCGGCCACTGCAATTTTCCCAGATCATGTGATGCGACATTGTAGCGACCTGTCCAGAAGATGACAGGACCTCTGCTACACTCTCTGCCAGTCTTTTAACCCTAACAACGGAGTTGTCATGGCCAGCGTACATCATCGCCTGATTATTTTGGGTTCCGGCCCTGCCGGATACACCGCAGCTGTTTACGCAGCGCGTGCAAATTTGCAACCGGTGGTCATCACCGGCATGCAGTCTGGCGGCCAGCTCACCACCACTACTGAAGTCGACAACTGGCCCGGCGATGCCCACGGCCTAACCGGTCCTGCGCTGATGGAGCGTATGCAAGCGCATGCTGAACGCTTTGGCACACAAGTAGTGTTTGATCACATCAATGCGGTGAAACTTGACCAACGCCCCTTTGTTCTTAAGGGTGACAGCGCGGAATACACCTGCGATGCACTCATCATTGCGACGGGCGCCTCGGCTCAGTATCTGGGCCTCGAGTCTGAAACTGCATTTATGGGCCGTGGCATCAGCGCCTGCGCAACCTGTGACGGCTTTTTCTATCGTGGCCAACGCGTCATGGTCGTGGGCGGTGGCAACACGGCCGTTGAGGAAGCGCTGTACCTATCCAACATTGCTGAGCATGTCACGCTGGTGCATCGCCGCGACAAGCTCAAGTCCGAGAAGATCCTGCAAGATCATTTGTTTGAGAAAGAAAAAGCCGGAAAAATCACGATTATCTGGAATCACAGCCTAAAAGAAGTGTTGGGCGATGACTCCGGTGTGACCGGCGCACTGCTGGCATCCACCACCGGTGGCGCAGATCAGACCGTGCCGGTGGCCGGTATTTTCATCGCGATTGGCCACAAGCCCAACTCCGATATCTTTGCTGGCCAACTCGACATGAAAAACGGCTACCTTAAGGTTAGGAGCGGTAGCGAAGGCAATGCCACGGCCACCAGTACTCCAGGCGTTTTTGCCGCAGGCGATATTGCTGACCACATCTACCGTCAAGCCATTACCTCTGCAGGAGCTGGCTGTATGGCGGCGCTAGATGCTGAGAAGTATCTGGATGCTCTGGGTCATTAAACCAGTCATCATGATTAACCTCTAGTGTGGACACTCAGGTATGGCGATTCAACTTCCTTGGCTAGACGCCAGCCTGAGTTTCCCCTCGCCATTGCAAGCACTGAATGACCCAGACGGCTTGCTTGCCGCGGGGGGCGACCTGTCGCCTAAGCGACTGCTGGCCGCCTACCGACAGGGAATTTTCCCTTGGTTCTCTGAGGCTGACCCCATACTCTGGTGGTCGCCAGATCCGCGTTGTGTCATTTACCCCGCTCAATTCAGTGCGAGCCGCAGTCTCAAAAAATCACTGAATAAACCCGGCTGGATGGTCACCGTGAATCAAGCCTTTGAAGCCGTCATTACGGCCTGTGCTGCACCAAGAGTCTATGCCGATGACACGTGGATTAGCATCGATATCATCAAGAGCTATAGCAGTCTCCACCGCCAAGGCCATGCACACAGTATCGAGGTCTGGTTTGAGGGTGAGTTAGTGGGCGGCTTATATGGCGTTGAAGTGGGTGCGCTATTTTGTGGTGAGTCCATGTTCAGCACCAAAACCGATGCCTCTAAAATTGCGTATTGGGCACTCACCCAAATCGGGGTTCATGCGGGCTGGCAACTCATTGACGCCCAATTTGAAAATCCTCACCTCATGAGCTTAGGCGCGCGTTTGATTTCCCGCGTAAGCTACCTCGAGCACCTTGCCAGCGTGCGCGACCGACCGAGCTTTAATTGGCAGGACGCGAATCAGGTACTTGCTAGCGTAAACTTTCCCGTGAGCCGCCATGTCTGCCAGTGAACTGCGCTTCTATACCACCTCGCCGCATGTGTGCAGTTATATCAGTGGCCGAGAGGCCATCACCTTATTTGCCGACCCAGAAGCCGACATGACGGCCTACACCTACAGTCAGCTCTCCGACATGGGCTTCCGTCGCAGCGGTCACTATGTGTACCGGCCCCAGTGCCAGGGCTGTCAGGCCTGTATTTCCGTACGCGTTCCGGTTCAAACGTTTCAGCCCAAGCGCAACCAACAGCGCGCATGGTTGCGTAACCAAGACTTGAGCGTGCATTGCGTTGCAGCGGAATGGAATGACGAACATTACGCGCTCTACGCTCGCTATATCGCGGCACGACATCGGGATGGGGATATGTACCCTCCCACGCCGCGCCAGTATCGTGAGTTTCTTACCTGCGAATGGGCCAATACGATTTTTGTAGAGTTTCGCCGTGGCGAGCGTTTATTCGCGCTGGCGGTGACCGATGAGCTCAGTCACGGCTTATCAGCGGTGTATACGTTTTATGACCCCTTAGAGACTTACCGCAGCTTAGGCACCTTCGCCATTCTTTGGCAGATTAAGGAAACCCAACGACGCAACCTGCCCTATTTGTATTTAGGCTATTGGGTCAGACAAGCGGAGCGCATGCGCTACAAAACCCAATTTAGGCCATTAGAGTTATTAATTGAGGGTGAGTGGTTGCTCGCTCGTTAATGCCCATTTATCGGCTCGTTAAAGCAGGCTTTGCCAGCGCGATGCTTTTCGGGCACAATGCGCCGGCTTTGCGGGCTTGCTGCCTGCTCTACTGATTATTTGCCGCCGAGGCCTTTGCTGCATGTCGAAAGAAGAACAGATTGAGTTTGATGGTGTCGTCGTTGACACCCTGCCGAACACCATGTTTCGCGTGAAGCTGGAAAATGGTCATGTCGTGATCGCTCACATTTCCGGAAAAATGCGCAAGCATTACATCCGCATCCTCACGGGTGACCAAGTTAAGGTTGAAATGACGCCATATGACCTAAGCAAAGGTCGTATCACTTACCGCGTGCGCTAAGCTGCGTCGTCGCTCTTGTGATTTAAAAAAAGCGAGACCAACAAAAAGGGCCGAATTATCGGCCCTTTTTATTTGCGTCCCGTTAGGGTTATCCGGGATTACTCCCAAATAACCCGCTTACGCATGGCGACCCACTCGTCGGCATGCGGCAAGTAACGCTCTTCAACCACATTGCGTTTGATTTTCATGGTCGGCGTTAAGAAGCCATTTTCCATGGTCCACTGATCTTTCACCACGACAACATAATCTAACTGTTCGTGATCTTCGAGCGTGGCATTCACGGTCTTCAACAGCGCTTCAAACTCACTGCTTAAGGTGTTTTTATCCAAGCGGCCATCGGCCAATTCAGCACTGGCATCTAAAGACAACATAAACAGAGCAAAGGGTTGCGGCTGAGTTGGGCCCGTGACGCAAATAACCTCTACCTTCGGATGCACATTGAGCTTTTGCTCAATCGGTACCGGGGCGACGTACTTGCCTTTTGAGGTTTTGAACAGCTCTTTGACACGGCCAGTAATGCGCAGACGACCCTGCTCATCAATCTCACCACGATCACCTGTCTTCAGATAGCCATCATCCGTCATGTCTTCGGCCGTTTTCTCCGGCGCTTTGTAGTAGCCCATCATTTGACCCGGGCTCTTCACTTGCACTTCACCGGTATCGGCAATGCGGTGTTCAACGCCTGGATTGGTGTGACCCACATAACCCACACGGACTTCGCCAGGACGTGAGCCGTGCGAGTAACCGTAGTTTTCGGTCATGCCGTAAACATCAAGAAGCTCTAGGCCGATATTGCGGTACCACTGCAGGATATTGGGCGGCAATGGCGCCGAAGCAGTAATCGCCAAACGCACTTTGTCTAGGCCAAGCTGGGTCAGAATTTTGCGCTTAATCACGCCCGACAGAATGGGGATATTAAACAGAATACGCTGCTTGGACGGCGGCAGCTTCTCGTTAATCGCAAGATAGAACTTGGTCCACAAGCGAGGTACCGAGAAGAAAATGGTGGGCTGAGCGCGTTGCAAATCTTGCTGGAACGTCGCCAGACTGTCGGCAAAGTAGACTTTAAAACCGAAATACAAAGACGCCGTTTCAACTACCGCACGCTCGGCCACGTGGGCTAAGGGCAAATAGGAAAGCATACGGTCGTCGCGGTTCACTTTATGGGTGTCGCGCAGACCATTAGCGACGGAACACTTGGTGCCGAAGCTGTGCATTACGCCCTTGGGACGGCCAGTACTGCCCGAGGTGTACACAATCGTGGCCATGGCGCTGGTGTCTGGCAGGGTCACTTCTGCCAGCGGCTCATATTGGGCGATCAGGTCTGTCCACTGCGTAACATCACTGCGTGGCGACAACGGTAGGCTAATCAGCGGCAGGTCCGCTGGCAGAATGGTTTTGATCTCATTCCAACCATCGGCCTTGCCATCGAGCTTGCCCAAGAACAGCAGCTTGCACTCTGAGTGCTCCAAAATATATTCGGCAGATTCAGCATTCAGCGTCGGATAAAGTGGGACGGTGACATGGCCGGCCATCCAAACAGCCAGGTCCGCCAGAATCCAATGGGCACTGTTACGGCCCAACAAACCAATACTGCTGTGTGCGGGCAAGTTCAGAGACTTTAGATAGTTGGCAACGCGAGTCACCTGATTAGCAGCTTCACCCCAGGTAATTTCAAGAGTTTTTCCGCCATCCAAGGGTTGCGTCATATAGACGGTGTTAGGGCTGGTTTCTGCCCATAACATGAAGCAATGGACTAATGTGGATCTAGAGGCATATCGGCTCATCAGAGGGCTACCTTTTTCGTTGTTTTATGAAGCTGACTGATGCGTCAAGCAGTGCTTTCTTATACCAAAACTCTCGTGCGTATGGCGAGCGCTAATCACTATTACTCGCGGTAAGTTGGCGCATTTGTTCACGATATCGACTCGGGGCTAAACCATAACTACGTTTGAAGGCCTGCCCAAAGGCCGTTTCAGAGGCATAGCCTACGGCATCTCCAATATGACAAATTGGCTGCCCCGTATGCCTCAGTTGCCATGCTGCAACACGCATTCGGTGCTCACTGACATAGGTGAGTGGCGGCTTTCCCATAATTTTTTGAAAACGATCCGCGAACGCTGAACGCGATAAACAGGCCATCTGAGCTAAGGCCGGTACTGTCCAAGCTCGCCCTGGATGCTTGTGAATCGCACTCAGAACTAAGGCTAAGGCAGGATCTTTTAACGCACGCAACCAAGAGTCATTGCCCTCAGGCAAGCTCTCAATATAGGTACGCAATACTTCCACAAACCAAATATCCCCAAGCCTATTAAGAATGCTTTGATGGCCGGGTCGACGCTCCCGCGTTTCTTGCAAGAGAAACTCAATACCAATGCGTAACCACTCTGGCGTACTTTTTTGCACTCCCAGAATCGGGATTGCTGATGGCAAAGCCGACATGAGTGGTTGACCCAGTTCAGCATCAAAACGACAGCCGGCTGTCAAAATAAACGCGGACAAATCACCTTGCCCTAAACAAATGGGCGTTTCACGCGATCGACCAAATTGCTCACTAATGTCTACTTGCGTGTTTTCCATGCCGCCTAGCGCATGAAGGCTATGAGCCGAGCCCGTCGGCACGATAAGCAAGTCGCCAGCACACAGGTGAAACCGTTCATCGCCTACAGCAACAATAGCCTCCCCTTGCAAGACGGCGTGGAAAATTGAACGATTGGGTAAATTCACACCAAACGCCCAGGCATCCGACGCCGAAACAAAGAAATATTCCGCATCGGTCAGGTGTAAATCGTCAAAAATAATGCTGAGAAAGTCCTGCATTTCGTCTGGTTCCGGCGTTTTGATAGAAAATCATGGCTTTTTGTTCCAGACAGCAACCTTAACATTGAACAATGATACGGTCACTGGAAAAACAACGGACTCTGCCCGTTGTTGAAATAATCATGATGTCAGGAGAGACCCACATGACCACGACGACGTTCAATACGCCTTGGGTGGATAGCAAACGCTATCTTTGGCTGTTAAGCCCCATGCTGCCCGTTTTCGGGCTGTTAATTTTGGGGCTTTATGAATTTACCGGCATCAGTTTAGCGCTCTGGGGTGGCCCAATTTTGGTCTACGGCCTGATTCCCCTGATGGATCGCATCATTGGCTCGGACGCCAGTAACCCGCCTGAATCAGCCGTGGCGCACCTTGAGTCAGACAGCTACTACCGATTCGTGGTCTATGCCTACATCCCGTCGCAATTCATCTTAACGATTTGGGGGGCATGGATCGCGGTAAATCATGATTTGAGCCTGTTTGAATACATCGGCCTCATATTGTCTGTCGGAGCCATCAACGGCATTGCCATTAACACGGCGCATGAGTTGTCGCATAAGCGTGACGAAATGGGGCGCTGGATGGCGAAGGTCACCTTAGCACCTGTGGCGTATGGCCATTTTTATGCCGAACATGTTCGCGGCCATCATAAAAATGTGGCGACCCCTGAAGATCCTGCCAGCTCCAAGATGGGCGAAACTTTCTGGCAATTTCTACCCCGCACCATGATTGGCAGTGTCCTTTCAGCGTGGAAAATTGAAGGTGAGCGCCTTGGACGCTTGGGCAAAAAAACATGGTCTTTAGATAACGACAACCTGCAGGCCTGGGCCATGACGGTGGTTTTCTTCGGTCTGCTTACCGCTATCTTGGGATGGGCAGCGCTGCCGTTCTTACTGTTACAAGCTTTCTATGGTGCGTCCCTGCTGGAAGTGATCAATTACATTGAGCACTATGGTTTGCTGCGTCAAAAAGGTCCGGATGGTCGCTTTGTGCGCTGCATGCCTGAGCATTCCTGGAACAGCAACCACATCATTACCAATCTCGTGCTGTACCAGCTACAGCGCCATAGTGATCACCATGCTCACCCCACACGTAGCTTCCAAGCACTGCGCCACTTCGAGGAAAGCCCGCAGCTGCCGTCTGGCTACGCATCCATGCTGATCCCGGCGTACATTCCGGCACTCTGGTTTCGTCAGATGGACCCGCTGGTGGCCAAGCACTACAAGGGCGATCTGAGCAAAGCGAATATTTTGCCCGCCAAGCGCGAGCAAATACTGAACTCGGCGCTGAACCGCGCGCAGTTGGAGAATCGTGCGGAAATGGAGCCGATCCCTGAAGGCGCTCCATCCAACATGGTTACCGATGGCCATGCCCGTTTTCAATGCTCCGATTGTGGCTACATCTACGATGAACGCACGGGCTGCCCTAAGGAAGGCTTCCCTGCGGGCACCTTGTGGAGCAAGATTCCCGATACTTGGCCCTGTCCTGACTGTGCCGTTCGAGAAAAAGTCGACTTTGTTGCGCTAAATCAGTAACGCAGTAGAGGTAAAGTCCCGTGGCTGACAAGCACGGGACCTCCCCGCCTAAAGACCCAAAATCCTTAGATCCAGACGCTCATTGAGCATCGCAGGGCACCACACATAGTGCGTGTTAAGCGGCTGACTAAAGCCAAATAAGGCATCGATAATGCCGTCCTCAGCGCCCGACATACGCGTCAGTTGAGCCTCAAACGCATTAAACGAATGGCCGAAGGCGACAAACATTAACCCAGCCTGACTGCCAGCCGACCACGGCATGGAACGTCTGAGTACAAACGCCTCGGGCTCGAAATCCTCCTGCGCAGTTCGTTTCACATGTGCAGACTCTGGTGCTTCGTCTAGCTCTTCATCATCGCTGCGTCTGCGACCTATGGCGTGATCTTGAGCTTCGCTGGTCATTGCCTCAAAACGATCGAACTGATGCTGCCACTGCTGAATAGCGGCAAAACTGGAACCCGCTAAATCAGGAGTTACAGCATCAACACAGGCGGCCGCCAATGCCAGCTCGCCCTCTGGATTTTCTGTGCCATCTTTGTAGCCGGTTAAGTCGCGGCCATCTTCAAAACGAAAGGCTTCTATGCGCTGATGGCGCTGAAACGCGGGCTTAAGGCGCTGCGTCCAGACTCGTTCTGCGAGAAGCAAGGCGCCACGATCATCTCCGCGTAACCACAGCCAAAGCGCTATGGGCTGTTGGGGGAGCGGCACCAGCGCATGGGGTATTGAAAAACCCTCTCGTAAGCCCGGCACCGAATGACCGAGTGCAGCCACCAGCGAAGCCCCTAGTCCGACAACACAGCTTTCGCCATCTGCGGAGTTCTGAATTGCGCGCAAGGCCTCCGCAGCGGCTCCTGCCTCCGACAGCAGATAGCTCACATAGATACCGTGGCCAGGGACCTCTTGAAGTATACCTTTCTGAATGAGTTGCACAGTATCTCCTTGTTTTAAGCATAAAAAAGCCGCCAAACCTAAAGCTAGGCTGGCGGCTTTTTTAGTGCATCAATAGCATTAACCCGCGAGCTTAGCCTTCAATTCGCGGCGGCGACGATGCAGCACAGGCTCTGTGTAGCCGTTAGGCTGTGCACAACCCTCAAAGACCAGTTCAGCTGCAGCTTGGTAGGCCACGCTGTCATCAAAGTTAGGTGCCATGGGGGTGTAGAGCGGGTCAGTGGCATTTTGCGCATCCACAACCGCAGCCATGCGCTGCATGGCTTCAACGACTTGGGCCTTCGTGCAAATGCCGTGACGCAGCCAATTAGCCACGTGCTGGCTGGAGATACGAAGCGTTGCACGGTCTTCCATGAGGCCAATGTTGTTGATGTCTGGCACCTTAGAGCAACCCACGCCTTGGTCGATCCAGCGCACAACATAACCGAGGATGCCTTGGCAGTTGTTATCGAGCTCGTTTTTGATCTCTTCCGCTGTCCAGCTTGGATTAGCCGCGACGGGATAAGTCAGAATGTCGTCCAGAGAAGCGCGTGGACGCGACTTCAGCTGATTCTGAATGTCCTGCACCAAGACCTGGTGGTAGTGCGTGGCGTGCAGGGTTGCGCCTGTCGGCGACGGCACCCACGCGGTGTTAGCACCGGCCTTAGGATGAGCAATTTTCTGCTCCAACATACCCTTCATTAGGTCCGGCATTGCCCACATGCCCTTACCAATTTGAGCTTTGCCTTGCAGACCACAGGCCAGGCCAATATCGACGTTCCAGTTCTCGTAGGCGGCGATCCACTTGGATGTCTTCATGTCGGCCTTGCGCACCATCGCGCCAGCTTCCATCGAGGTGTGCATTTCATCGCCGGTACGGTCGAGGAAGCCGGTATTGATGAAGATCACACGCTCTTTAGCCGCACGGATGCACTCCTTCAGGTTCACCGTGGTACGACGCTCTTCGTCCATGATGCCCATTTTCAACGTGTTGCGGGCCAGACCCAGTGCATCTTCCACGCGACCAAAGATCTCGTTAGCAAAAGCCACTTCTTCTGGACCGTGCATTTTCGGTTTAACGATATAGACCGATCCCGTACGCGAGTTGGACAGCTTATTGACCTTGAGCAGGTCGTGCTTAGCCGCCAGAACGGTCACCATGCAGTCCATGATGCCTTCAGGCACTTCCTGGCCTTTGTACAAAACAGCCGGGTTAGTCATGAGGTGGCCAACGTTACGCACCAGCAGCAGCGCACGACCATGGAGCGTGAACTCACCGCCGTTAGGCGCTTTGAATGTACGGTCGCCATTGAGCGAACGCGTTAAGGTCTTGCCGCCCTTCTCAAAGGACTCAGTCAGAGTGCCCTTCATGAGGCCCAGCCAATTGCCGTAAACCTCGACTTTGTCTTCAGCATCTACGGCCGCAACCGAGTCTTCACAATCTTGAATGGCGGTAATGGCAGACTCTAAGTTCACATCTTTGATGCCAGCCGCATCCGTCTTGCCAATTGGGTGCTCACGATCAAACTGAATTTCGGCATGCAAATTATTGTTTTTTAACAAAATGCTAGTTGGGTTTGTAATGTCGCCCGTGTAACCCACGAACTTCTCTGGTTGCGCTAACGCAACCGTTGCGCCCGAACTCAAGGTGACCTGAAGCTGGCCGCCAACGATGGCATAGGCTGTGCTGTCTAGGTGCGAGCCAGAAGCCAATGGCGCCGATTGGTCCAAGAAATTACGGGCGAAAGCAATGACCTTGTTGCCGCGGACCGGGTTGTAGCCCTTGCCCTTTTCTGCGCCGCCTTCTTCCGATATAGCATCGGTACCGTAAAGCGCGTCATACAGCGAACCCCAGCGCGCATTGGCCGCGTTCAGGGCATAGCGAGCGTTTTTAACTGGCACAACGAGCTGAGGCCCTGCAATCGTGGCAATTTCATCATCCACATTGTCAGGGCTTACGGCGAAATCAGCCCCTTCCGGAACCAAGTAGCCAATATTCGTCAAGAAAGTCTTGTAGGCTGCAAAATCGGCATTGCGATTAGCTTGATGCCAGGCATCAATTTTGGCCTGAATCGCATCACGCTTAACCAACAGAGCTTGGTTCTTCGGCATGAGGTCAGCCATGATCTGCTCGAACTGATCCCAGAAATGCTTAGGCTCTACACCTGTGCCTGGGGCAACCTCGTTGTTAACCAGATCAAAAAGCGATTTAGCGATAGCCAAATCGCCGTGTTGAATGCGCTGCTCAGTCATGTGCATTTGCCTCGTTGATGCGTAAAAGGGTTGCGCCAACCATTGGCTGACGAAGGGGATGTAAAAAGTGGTGGTAGTCTAGCGAAAACTTTAACGCTGGTCATTCCCGATCAATGCGTGTACGTCGCCTAGGCACCCAATTGGCCTTTTCTTCGTCACGCTTTTCCTGCTCGGTAATCTGTCGTGCCACATACAAAATCAATTGACGTAGCCAGCGATGCGCGGGGCTGTGATGCAACAAAGCACCCCAAGCCATCTTTAACTCGAATTCCGGAATAAAAAATGGCGGCTCTTTCACCACCAGTTGAGGGTGATCGCTTTGCAAACGCGCAATACGCGTGGGTAAAGTGGCAATTAAATCCGCTTTATGAGCCACCAAGGCCGGCATTTGATAGTGCCGCGTATAAATGGTGATACGACGACGCTGACCGATACGCTCTAGCGCGGCATCAATTTGCCCCATACCGCCGCGATCAGGGTTCATGCCAAAGCCAATGCCCATGCCGGTTTTGGAAACCCAAATATGCTGGGACTCTAAATAGCTCTTCAAATTGAAACGTACAGCCGCAGGATTACTTCGATTTAAGAGGCAAGAAAAGCTATCCGACCAAAGTGTAACCTGATGAAATGATTGAGGTATTTCATTAAAACGGTTAATCGCAAGGTCTATCTTGCCTTGCTCAATGTCTTGAATACTCACATCGGATGGCGTGAGAAAGTCGAGCACCACATCCGGCGCTTCGGAGCGTAACGCTTTCACGAGTGCCGGCATCAGCGTGGCCTCGGCATAGTCCGAGGTCATGATGCGAAACACACGTTTAGAGGTTAGTGGTCGGAATTCTTGCTTAGGTTCCATAATTTCAGTCACGGCAGATAAGGCCTGCCTGACCAATGGCGCCAGCTCCAATGCACGCTCGGTAGGTGCCATGCCCGTGCTTGAGCGGATCATCAACGGATCATTGAAGAGTTCACGTAAGCGCTTGAGACCATTAGACATTGCCGGTTGGGTGATGCCTAGCTGTGCGGCAGCGCGCGTCACACTTTGCTCTCGCAACAGCACATCTAAATAGACCAGCAAATTGAGATCGACCCTCTCAAGATTCATAGAATGAATACCGACAATCATGGTTATATATTTTGAAAATTATGCCACAGATCGTAGACTGCGCGAGCTTTCTGCCAATACCTGCTTTCGAGCGTGCTGGCACCATCTAACCCTGAACAGGAAATCGTCATGACTACATACAAGTCTGCGTTGGAACACGTTCGCGCCGTTAAGGCCAAGCTCGGTGGCACCTGGGGTGCCATCCACCCAGAAGACGCTGCTCGCATGATCGTGCAGAACCGCTTCCGCACCGGTCTGGACATCGCCAAGTACACCGCCGCCATCATGCGTAAAGACATGGCCGAGTACGATGCTGATTCCAGCAAGTACACCCAGTCCCTGGGTTGCTGGCACGGTTTCATCGCTCAGCAGAAGATGATTGCCAATAAGAAGTACTTTGGCACCACCTCGAAGAAGTACATCTACCTGTCCGGTTGGATGGTTGCTGCTCTGCGCTCGGACTTCGGCCCACTGCCCGACCAGTCCATGCACGAAAAGACGTCGGTACCTGCACTGATCGAAGAAATCTACACCTTCTTACGTCAGGCCGATGCCCGCGAACTGAACGACCTGTTCCGTGCTCTGCAGAAGGCAGAAGACGCGGGTGACAGCGCCAAGGCCGCTGAAATCGAAGCCAAGATCAACGGCTTCGAAACGCACGTTGTGCCTATCATTGCCGACATCGATGCTGGTTTCGGTAACGAAGAAGCTACTTACCTGCTGACCAAAAAGATGATCGAAGCTGGCGCCTGCGCAATCCAGATCGAAAACCAAGTGTCCGACGCTAAGCAGTGCGGTCACCAAGCCGGTAAAGTTACTGTTCCACACGAAGACTTCCTCGCGAAGATCAACGCTGTGCGTTTGGCATTCTTGGAGCTCGGCATTGACGAGGGCGTTATTGTTGCCCGTACCGACTCCGAAGGTGCTGATCTGACCCAGAAAATCCCTGTCTCCAAGCAGAAGGGCGACCTGGCTTCGCAGTACATCAGCTATCTCGACACCAAAGAAATCGACATCTCCGAAGCTGCTGATGATGAAATCTTGATCAAGCGTGATGGCAAGCTGCATCGCCCAACTCGCTTGGCTTCTGGCCTGTACCAGTTCCGTGAAGGCACACAAATTGATCGTGTGGTTCTGGACTGCGTTACTTCGCTGCAAAACGGCGCGGACATGCTGTGGATCGAAACTCCAACGCCAAACGTTGCGGAAATCGCCCACATGGTTAACCGTGTTAAAGAAATCGTTCCAAACGCCAAGCTGGTTTATAACAACAGCCCATCGTTCAACTGGACTCTGAACTTCCGTCAACAGGCTTTTGACCGCTTGAAGGCTGAAGGCAAGGATGTATCAGCTTACGATCGCGCCAAGTTGATGAGCGTTGACTACGACAACACCGAGCTGTCGAAGATCGCTGATGAAATGATCCGCACGTTCCAGGCTGACGCAGCCCGTGAAGCCGGTGTATTCCATCACCTGATCACACTGCCAACCTACCACACAGCCGCTCTGTCGACTCACGAATTGGCCAAGGGCTACTTCGGCGACCAAGGCATGCTGGCCTACGTGGGTGGCGTACAGCGCAAAGAAATCCGTGAAGGTATTGCTTGCGTTAAGCACCAAGCTATGGCCGGTTCGGACATTGGTGATGACCACAAGGAAATGTTTGCCGGTGACAACGCGCTGAAAGCCGGCGATGCATCGAAAAACACCATGAACCAGTTCGGCGGCTAATC
>NZ_JBXMRC010000022.1:0-136640 GCF_057084925.1 Perlucidibaca sp.
GTGTGCTCTTCCGATCTCAGGCCATTCGGGCAATAGTCTGAAAACTTCTTCACCTGTAGCAGGTCATCGAGTGCTCGAACCAACGCGTTAAGTTGCATCATTAACCTCTGTGCTGCCCACTTGTCAGTAACTCAGTGCAGCCCCATATTAAATTCAGTGTTTTTAAACCTGAGCCAAAACCTCAGGCTCTACAGGAGTGTTGATATGCGTGTAGCAAACGCCCTACCTTGGCTCGCGCTTGCGGGCGTCGTCGGCTATATCTCTTGGCATGATAGCTGGCCTAGCCGCGTCGCGCCGAACGATCCTCAGCTGGCACAAGAGTTTGCCTTGCCCAGTCATACGGCAGCAAGCTCGGGCCCTATTTCTTATGCCCCCGCAGTGAATCGTGCCGCACCTGCTGTGGTGAATATTTACACCACGCAAAAAGTCAGGACGCTGTCGCATCCGCTGCTCGAGCATCCGTGGTTCCGTTTTCACGGCGAACAAATGCCGCGCGAAAGAACGGCATCTAGCCTGGGCTCAGGTGTGATTGTGTCGAGTGATGGCTACATCCTGACCAATGATCATGTCGTTGCCAGTGCCGACAGCATTGTTGTTGCACTCAGGGACGGCCGAGAGATCAGCGCCAAGGTCATTGGCACAGACCCCGACACGGATTTGGCCGTACTGAAAATTGAGCTAGATAAGCTGCCGGTATTACCGTTCAAAACATCGGCGAGTGCCGTGGGCGATGTGGTGCTGGCTATTGGCAACCCGTTTGGCGTGGGACAAACGGTAACCCAAGGCATTATCTCTGCCATCGGCCGAAGTGGTCTGGGCATTAATACCTATGAGGATTTTATTCAAACCGATGCCGCCATCAATCCCGGCAACTCCGGTGGCGCTTTAGTGGATGTCAGCGGCAATCTCTTGGGTGTAAATACGGCGATTTACTCACGCTCAGGCGGCAGCATGGGCATTGGCTTTGCCATACCCGCTCCTTTAGCTAAACAGGTCATGCAAGACATCATCCGCCAAGGCCATGTGGTGCGCGGCTGGTTAGGCATTGAGATCGCTGGCAGTGCAGATATGGGCACAGCGCATAACCCTCAGCCCATTATTATTGCCGGTGTGATGCCGAATGGACCCGGCGATAAAGGTGGCCTGCAAGCTGGGGATGAGCTGAAGAAAGTGATGGGTGTAACCGTCATCAGCGCCGACCAAGTGATTCGGCAGATTGCCGGGCTCAAGCCCAATACCACTGCCGACATTGATGTCTTGCGCGAAGGCAAGCTGCGCACACTTAATGTCACCATTGGTGAGCGCCCCAAGCAGCGTAGCCGAGAGCAATGAGGCGTTAAGCCAAAATCGTCTCTAACGCCGACAAGAGCGCCCGATGCTGATCGGGCGTGCCTATCGTAATGCGTAAGAAGTCTTCAATCCGCGGCAGCTTAAAGTGCCGCACCAATACCGCCTGCTCGCGCAAAGCCTGAGCCAAATCAGCGCCACGATGGTTGGGGTGGCGTGCAAACACAAAGTTCGCGCCCGAAGGCAGCACATCAAAGCCCAGTCGCTGAAGTTTCAATTCAAGCGAGTCACGCTGCATGATGACCATTTGCTGCATCGCTTCAAAGTGAGACTTATCTTCAAACGCGGCCTGTGCACCCGCCAGTGCCACGCGCCCCAAGGGGTAGGAGTTAAAACTGTTTTTGATGCGCTCCAGTGCTTCAATCAAATGCGGCTGACCCACAGCCAGACCCACACGCAGGCCAGCTAAAGCCCGCGACTTTGAAAGCGTCTGCGTGACCAATAAATTGTCGTAGCGCCCGACCAGGCTCACCGCACTCTCACCGCCGAAGTCGATATAGGCCTCATCAACCAGCACAACAACCTCTGGGTTCGCTTGCAGGATTTGCTCAATCGCGAGCAAAGGTAATAAGCAACCGGTGGGGGCATTCGGGTTTGGAAAAATCACGCCGCCGTTCGGGCGGGCATAGTCCGTGGGGTCAATCTGGAACTGGGGGTTTAAGGCCACCGTTTCATAGGCGATGTGATACAGACCTGCATAGACCTTATAAAAACTATACGTGATGTCTGGAAACAGCAACGGCTTATCGTGCTGAAACAGGCCATGAAAGGCATGCGCAAGGACTTCATCCGACCCGTTACCCACAAAGACCCAGGACTTATCTCCGCCCTGACTTGCCAGATCAAAATAGTCTGCGATGGTGCTTTTCAGCTGATCGGCATTGGGGTCCGGGTATAAACGTAAGTCGTCGCCGACGGCGGCCTGCATGGCCGCTAAGGCGCGTGGCGATGGCCCAAAGGGATGCTCGTTAGTATTGAGCTTCACCAAATTGGCAATTTTCGGCTGCTCACCCGGCACATACGGGACGAGATCACGTACGAAGGGGCTCCAAAAGCGGCTCACGACTTCACCTCCGCGTCATCCGGCAATAAACGATACTCGGCGGAACGCGCGTGGGCCGTCAGCCCTTCGCCACGCGCCAGCACGGAAGCCACCTTGGCCAAGGTGGACGCACCGGCAGCAGAACAGCCAATCAAGCTGCTGCGCTTTTGGAAGTCGTACACACCCAGTGGTGAAGAAAAGCGTGCCGTCCCGGAGGTCGGCAAAACGTGGTTAGGGCCAGCACAGTAGTCACCCAACGCTTCCGGGGTAAAGCGCCCCATGAAAATGGCCCCGGCATGGCGAATCTCCGGCAGCAGCGCTTCCGGATTAGCCACGGAAAGCTCGAGATGTTCCGGCGCAATCCGGTTAATGAGCGCCAAGGCATCGGCCTCATCACGAACTTGGATGAGCGCGCCTCGTTCTGTCAGCGAAATACGTGCGATGCCCTCGCGCTCAAGGGTTGGCAATAGCCGCTCAACTTCAGCAGCAACGGCATCAAGGAAGTCGGCATCGGCGCTGAGCAAAATCGACTGCGCCTGTTCGTCATGTTCGGCCTGCGAAAAAAGATCCATGGCGATCCAAGCCGGGTCGGTTTTGCCGTCGCAATAAATCAAAATTTCCGACGGCCCCGCAATCATGTCGATACCAACTTGACCAAAGACCTGACGCTTGGCTGTAGCAACATAAATATTGCCCGGGCCAACAATTTTATCCACGCGTGGCACGGACTCTGTGCCATAAGCCAAGGCTGCGACGGCTTGCGCACCGCCAATGGTAAATACCTGATCAACACCGGCGATCCAGGCGGCGGCCAGCACCAACTCATTCACTTCGCCACGTGGCGTGGGCACACACATCACGACTTCTGCAACACCGGCCACTTTGGCCGGGATGGCGTTCATCAACACTGATGAGGGGTAAGAGGCCTTACCGCCCGGCACATAAATCCCAACGCGATCCAGTGGCATGACTTGCTGCCCGAGCACTGTGCCGTCTGCCTCGGTGTATTGCCAGGAACCCTGGCGTTGGTGCACGTGATAACGGCGAATGCGATCGGCCGCGACTGTCAGAGCGTTCTGCTGTTCTGGCGGCAAGCCGTTATAGGCTGCCTGTAAGCGTGGCAATGGAATGCTGAGCGCAGCCATATCGGCCACCGCGACGTGATCAAAACGATTGGTGAAGTCAACCACAGCGGCATCGCCCTCGCGACGAACACGAGCGATCACCTCATTGACGGTGGCTTGCACGGCTGCGTCGGAGACGCCTTCCCACGCCAGCAGTTGATCTAGCGTGCGACCAAAATCAGCATCTTGGCTATTGAAGCGTTGCATTACCGACATGTCGTTCCTCATCGTATTCTGCCGGACCCACGGCCCGGCATCGTCACGACGGGGCCGACGGTGGTCTTAGGCGTGGGCAACTTCTCGGCGGGTTACCGCAGCCTGAAGTTGATCGACCAAAGGTTGAATTCTAGCTTGTTTCAGTTTCATCGCCGTTTTGTTCACGATTAATCGCGAGCTCACCGGCATAATTAATTCTAGGGCTTCTAGGCCGTTTTCTTTCAGCGTCTTACCGGTGTCCACCACGTCCACGATGCGGTCCGCGAGGTCCATGATCGGCGCCAACTCCATCGAACCATACAGCTTAATGATTTCGACTTGCTCGCCCTGCTCGGCATAGTAGCGCTTGGCGACGTTGACGAACTTGGTGGCCACACGCATACGCCTAGCCGGTTTCGTCGCGCCGACCTTGCCAGCTACCATGAGGCGGCAGCGGGCGATCTGCAAGTCGACAAGCTCGTACATACCTTCTGCGCCATGCTCTACCAGCACATCTTTACCCGCCACACCGATATCTGCCGCGCCATTTTGCACGAAGGTGGGCACATCGGTGGCACGCAAGATAACGATCTGCACGCCCTCTTGTGTGGTGGGGAAAATCAGCTTGCGGCTCTTGTCCGGATCTTCCAGCAACTCGATGCCGGCTTCGGCGAGCAAGGGCAAGGTGTCCTTGAGAATACGTCCTTTCGAGAGGGCAATAATCAAGCTCATCGACCGCTCCGCGAAGAGATGCGACGCAGGTCAGCGCCCAAGCCAACGAGCTTCTCTTCCAGACGCTCATAACCACGATCCATGTGATAGAGACGATCAATGACCGTGCTGCCTTCGGCAGCCAAACCCGCCAAGACCAGTGACATCGACGCGCGTAAGTCAGTGGCCATCACGGGAGCCGCCATGAGCTTTTCCACCCCGGTAATGATCGCGGTGTGGCCATCAACAGCGATCTTGGCACCAAAGCGGCTGAGCTCCGGCACATGCATGAAGCGATTTTCGAAAATGGTTTCGCTGATCGTGCTGACGCCCGTTGAAACCGTATTCAGCGCCATGAATTGCGCTTGCATATCGGTTGGGAAGGCGGGGTGAGGCGCCGTACGGAAGCTCACCGCTTTGGGGCGACGACCTTGCATATCCAGCTCTATCCAATCGGCGCCAGTATTAATGTGCGCACCCGCTTCCTGTAGTTTCAACAAGACGGCATCAAGCTGAGTAGGGTCCGCCGCTGTGGTACGGACGCGACCACCGGTGATGGCACCTGCGCAAAGATACGATCCGGTTTCAATTCGGTCTGGAATAACATTGTGCTGGCAGCCATGCAGCGCCTCAACGCCACGCACCACAATACGATCACTGCCGGCGCCTTCAATATCAGCACCCATGGCGATCAAGATATTCGCCAAGTTAACGATTTCGGGTTCGCGTGCCGCGTTCTCGATAATGGTGGTGCCTTCAGCGAGGGTGGCCGCCATTAGAATGTTTTCGGTGCCCCCCACGGTGACCATATCGAACACGAGGTGCGCACCCTTCAGGCGACCGTTCACTTTGCCGTGGACGTTGCCATTCTCGACGCGAATTTCTGCGCCGAGTTTTTCTAATGCCTTGAGATGTTGATCCACCGGGCGCGATCCAATCGCACAGCCGCCGGGCAACGACACCGTGGCTTCACCATAACGAGCCAGCAAGGGGCCTAACACCAGAATAGAAGCACGCATTGTGCGTACTAACTCGTATGGCGCCACGGCACTGGTGAGCGTACGTGCATCAATTTCGACTTGATTGTTATCGTGCATGGTCACGGTAACGCCCATGCAACCCAAGACTTGCAGAATGGTCGTGACGTCTTGCAGATGAGGCACATTGCCAATGTGCACAATGCCATCCGCTAACAGAGGGGCAACCAAGAGCGGCAATGCCGCATTTTTTGCACCGGAAATACGGACATCGCCGCTTAATGCGCGACCACCGGTAATCAATAATTTATCCATGAAGCGCCGCCTTAAAAATGTTAAAAAATCAGCCGAATAACTTCATCTTGCGCCACTCTTCAGGCGTCAAGGTTTGCATGCTGACGGCGTGAATGGCGCCACTGGCAATATGCGTCTGCAACGGCGCGTAGACAAGCTGCTGCTTCGCCACTGGTCGGAGGCTTTCAAACGCCGGATGCACTATCGTGACGGTAAATTTACCGCCATCGCCAGTGACCGCAATGTGTTGGGCTTCAGGAATGGCAGCAGTCAGCAGGGACTGAATTTCGGCAGCGTTCATCGGAACTCGTTATTAAGTAGGCGTAAAAACAGGGAGAAGATTGCTGGCTTGCAGAATCGCATGCAAGCGTGTGGGGATGGCTTGTAGCGTCAAGGTCTGTTGACGTTTGGCAGCCGCGCGGCGCCACGACATGAGCACTGCTGCCGACACGCTATTGCCCGTGGTTAGGCCAGACAGGTCACAGATGCAGGGGCCGGCGGCCAGATCGGCAATAAGTGCCAAGCCTTCGGCCTCACACTGCACCGCGTTCGCGCTATCCACCGAGCCACTCAGCACGAAGCCATTGCCATCTGGTAGGCGTGACACAACAGCCGTCATGATTTGGCCTTTACCACATCGATGGTTGCTGCATCGGGCGACCATGCCGTAATGGCCTTATCCAAATTGCCAGCCGATTGCTCAACCACATCCGCGAAACGTTTGCGGAAGGTCAAACCTAAGTTCAAACCATTAATGATCAAATTGCGTGCCTTCCAAACACCGGAACCATCACGAACCATCTGGAAGGTTACAGGCACCATCGTGCCGGACTCCAGTGTGACCTCAACATCCACTTGCGCGCGATTCATATCAGCACCCGGCGTGTAGGGCTTCACCACAATTTTCTGATTGTTATAGCCCGCTAAGCCATTGGCGTAGGTGCGAATCAAGCTCTGTTTGAACGTCGTGGCAAATCGATCCCGCTGCTCTGGGCTAGCCTGACGGAAATACTGACCCATGACACCACGGGCAATACCCGGAATATCGACAAACGGCGTAATGTTTTGATCAACAAGTGCCGACAGCGCGGCCGGGCTCTTCAGTAGCGCCTTACGCTCTTTGACGATACGCGCAACGAGATTGTCGATAGATTTTTGCACAACGACTTGCGGGTTCGCCTCCGGCGCATTCACCACCGCGGCTACTGATGCAGAGGCATTCACCGCAACCGCAGCAAACGCTGGTGCAGCAATCACACTGGAAACAATCATCAAACCCATTAAACGCTTCATAACATAGTCCTTAAAGTAGCTTCAGGCATTAAAACGCTGCATCTGCCGAATCGGCTGACGCTTCTGGCGCTGCCTTTGGAGCTTCCGTGGCTTTATTGAACAGGAATTTACCAATCAAATCTTCCAGCACTAAGGACGATTGCGTTTGCTCAATACGACTACCTTCTTTCAAAAACGTGTCGTCGGCACCGGGCGTCAGACCAATGTATTTCTCGCCGAGCAGGCCGGAAGTCAAAATAGCGGCAACCGCATCGGTGCTGATGTCATTGACTTCACTATTAATGGCCATCTCAACGCGGGCCTGCTGCGTTTTAGCGTCCAAAGTAATGGACTCGACGCGACCGACACTCACGCCAGCAATAGTGACTTTGGCGCGCTCGGTGAGGCCGCCCACATTCTGAAATAGCGCATGCACACGGTACGACTCTTTGCTGGTCTCGCCGGACAAGCCGCTGACTTGAATGGCCAAAAACATCAGCGCGCCAAACGCCAGCAGTAGAAAAGCACCCACCAGCAACTCTAAGGATTTAATGCGCATCAGACGCCTCCAAACATGACAGCGGTGAGGATGAAATCCAGTGCCAACACCGCTAAAGATCCATAAACCACCGTACGCGTTGTGGCACGTGAAATGCCCTCGCTGGTGGGCTCGCAATCGTAACCCTGGAAGACAGCAATCCAGGTCACAGCAATACCGAAGGCCAAGGCCTTGATTAAGCCATTCAGCACGTCATCAATAAACTCGACCGACTGCTGCATATTGGCCCAGTACGAGCCTTCAAAAATGCCCAGCCAGTCCACGCCGACCAAGCGTCCGCCGAGGATGCCCACCGCCGTGAAAATAGTGGCCAACATGGGCATGGTCAGCACACCGGCCCAGAAGCGTGGTGCAATGATGCGACGAAGAGGGTCAACACCGATCATTTCCATACTGGACAGCTGCTCGGTGGCTTTCATCAGGCCAATCTCCGCGGTCAGCGCAGATCCCGCGCGACCCGCAAAAAGCAATGCGGTAACCACCGGCCCAAGCTCACGGGTCAAGGTCAGTGACACCAACGTACCCAGCGCTTGCTCACTGCCGTAGGTTATTAAGATGTTGTAGCCCTGCAAGCCCAGCACCATGCCAATAAACAAGCCCGACACGATAATGATGACTAAGGACAACACACCCACGGCGTAGATTTGCTGAATTAATAACGGTATGGCTAAGCGCCAGCGTGGCCAGCACACCAAGGCCTGCCAAAGAAATACGGACGCAGCGCCGATTGTTCTCACCACATCTAAACCACGAGCACCCAGTGCCTGCACACGCGTCAGCATCTCAAGCTCCCAGCACGTCAGCCCAAGGCTGCGATGAATATTGAAAGCGCACGGGGCCTTCTGCGCTGCCATTGAGGAACTGCTGAATAAAGGGCGACTCCGATGCGCGCAGTTGTTCCGGCGTACCTTCGCCAACCACAGCACCATTAGCCAATACGTAAATGTAATCTGCAATCGATAACGTTTCCGTTACATCATGCGAGACGATAACCGAGGTCAGATCGAGCGCTTCACGCAGGGTACGAATGAGCCGCACCAGCACGCCCATCACCATGGGATCTTGGCCCGCAAAAGGCTCGTCATACATGATCAAATGCGGATCGAGCGCAATTGCGCGAGCCAGCGCAGCACGGCGCGCCATGCCACCGGAAAGCTCCGCAGGCATGAGTTGTTCCGCACCTCGCAGACCAACAGACTCCAATTTCATCAAGACAATATCGTGAATCAGGCTTTCACTGAGCTGAGTGTGCGCTCGCAGCGGGAACGCCACGTTTTCGTGCACGGTGAGGTCACTGAACAATGCGCCAGACTGAAAGAGCATGCCCATGCGGGCGCGCAGCTTAAAGAGGTCATCGCGCGAAAGTGCGGGGACATTCTGTCCATCCACCCAGACCTCGCCGCTGTCTGGTCGCAGCTGACCGCCAATAAAGCGCAGCAGTGTGGTTTTGCCACAGCCCGACGGCCCCATGATGGCGGTGACCTGCCCGCGACGAATGCGAACATTAACGCGATCGAAAATAACGCGATTCCCGCGACTAAAACTGAGGTCGCGAATGTGGACGAGGTCACTGGAAGTATCTGCCATGGCAATCATTTCGAGCCAATAAAGTCGCGCATCATAGCACTGGATCTTTTTCTGCGGAATCAAAGCATAGGGCTGGTGACAAGTGCTTGGCTTGGCCATAATTACCTGACAGAGTTGGCACTGAATTTGTATGTGCTTTTAGGATTAATGCCATGAGTAATGTCGATTTCGTCGCAACCGGCCAACGCGTACTTCAGGTCGAACTGAATGCCCTAGAGGCTCTCCGACCGCTAATTAGTGATGATTTCAGTCACGCCTGCGAATTGCTCATGGCGTGCAAGGGACGCGTTGTGATTACTGGCATGGGAAAATCCGGCCATATCGGCAACAAAATTGCAGCAACACTGGCCTCCACGGGCACTCCCGCTTTTTTCATGCATCCCGGTGAAGCCAGTCATGGCGACCTGGGTATGGTCACCGCACAGGACGTGGTCATTGCCATCTCCAACTCGGGCGAGGCCCATGAAATTCTCGCCATTATTCCAGTGATCAAGCGCCTGCGCGCCAAACTCATCAGCATTACGGCATTGGCTGATTGCAGCATGGGTCGTCATGCCGATGTCGCACTCACCATTGGAAAATCGCCAGAAGCCTGCCCACTGGGGCTAGCTCCCACCTCCTCCACCACGAACACACTGGTGCTGGGCGACGCCCTCGCCGTGGCTCTGTTGGAAGCTCGCGGCTTTACCGCAGAGGACTTCGCTCTGTCGCATCCTGGCGGCGCACTCGGCCGTCGCTTGCTGCTCTTGGTCGATGACATCATGCATAAGGGCGAGCAAGTGCCCATTGTTAAAGTAGGCACGCCCATTCGCGACGCGTTGCTCGAAATCACCCGCAAGGGCTTGGGTATGACCACGGTGGTCGATGCCGATGGCAGCTTGGTCGGACTCTTCACCGATGGCGACTTGCGCCGCACCATCGACCAAAATCTCGATATTCGCATCACGCCCATTGAACAGGTCATGACACCCAATTGCCTGACGGTACCTGCCGGCATTCTGGCGGCTCAGGCCCTTGCAGAAATGGAAGCTCGCCGCATTAACGGCGTGGTGGTAGTCGATGCTCAACACCGCCCACTCGGGGCGGTCAACATGCATGGTTTTCTCAAGGCAGGAGTGGTCTGATGCTCTCGGTTCGTATCAAAGAGAAGGCCGCACGCATTCGCTTGCTGGCGCTGGATGTGGATGGCGTACTTTCGGATGGTCGTTTGTATTTCGCCGAAGACGGCCAAGAGCTTAAAACCTTCGATACCCAAGATGGCCACGGCATCAAAATGCTGCAGAGTGCCGGCATCGAAGTTGCCATCATTACAGGCCGCACCACCGCTCTCGTTCAACGCCGCGCCGCCAACCTGAAAATCAAGCATCTCCTGCAAGGGCGTGAAGACAAATTGGTGGCGCTGAAAGAGCTTATTAGCGAGCTGGGTTACGATCTGGACGAAGTGGCTTACGTTGGCGACGACTGGCCAGACCTGCCCGCGATTCTCGCCTCTGGGCTCGGTGTCGCGGTCGCGAATGCACACAGCGAGCTCAGAACACGCGCTGATCACGTCACGACCCTCTCCGGTGGTCGCGGAGCTGTTCGCGAGGTCTGTGACTTGTTGCTGCATGCGCAGAACCGTTATGACACGGCGCTAGCGCCCTATTTGGCCATCTAATTATGGATATTCGCCCACTGCTGCAATTATCGACGGTGCTAATTGCAGTGAGTGCCGGCGCCTACTATGGCTGGGGCGGGCTGACGGCTGACAATGTTGTTACAGACAACAGCGGCAAACCGGACTATATCGTTGAGCAAGTGCAACTCTGGCAAACCGATAGCCAAGGGAATGTATTAAGACGCATGCAAAGTGAGCAACTAACGCATCACCCCGCTCCGGAACGCTTTCATTTAACGCAGCCGGACATTCAGCTTTACAGCAATGGCCAGCTGCTTTGGCGCCTGACCGCCAAACAGGCGGATAGCCCGAATCCTGCCAGCGATATTTGGCTGTCTGGCCAAGTCGTTGCGCAACGATTACTGGGGCAAGAGCCGTTGCGTTTGGAGACCTCACGCCTGCATGCCAACCCTAAGGCCAATCGATTTGATAGCCCCGAAAAAGTCACGGTCATTAGCCCGAAAGGAAGCATTTCAGGCATTGGTATGAGCACGGATTTGCAGGCCAAGTCTGTCGAATTAAAATCTTCTGTAGAGGTTCGCTATGCCCCGTCTTACTAAGGTTTGGATGCAAAAACTGGCCGCTCTATTGCTCATAGGTTGTGCTGCCAATACCGCCTTAGCGTTGCCCGAAGATGCTCAGCAACCCATTCAAATCACTGCCGACAATGCGCGCTTTGACGAAAAGTCAGGTGAGGCCATTTATCGCGGCAAAGTTCAAATTGTGCAGGGTACGCTACGGGTAAACGGCGACTCACTGACCCTTAAAGTCGATGCAGAGGGCAACCTCTTAAATGCCCGCACTTTGGGCAAGCCTGCGCACTATGAGCAAAAAACGGACCCCGCCAAAGGCTTAGTCAAAGCGGATGCGAACGAGATTATTTTTGATAACACCACCGGCGTGATCACGCTGTTGGGCAATGCCATTTTGCGCCAAGACAATGCGAGCTTCAGCGGTCCGCGCATCGTTTACTCCACGTTGCGTAAGCAAATAGAGGCCACCAGTGACGCCAGTCAACGTGTACAGCTCACCTTTCCGCCCTCGGCTCGCAACAGCACTAAAACACCCTCGCCCGCCAGCAGCACTGGGAGTGCGAAACCATGAGCATCCTGCGGGTGGATGGTTTAGCTAAAAGCTATAAAGGTCGGACCGTTGTTAAAGATGTGAGCTTAGCCGTAGAAAGCGCGCAAATTGTTGGTCTACTCGGCCCTAATGGCGCCGGAAAAACCACTAGCTTTTATATGATTGTGGGCCTCGTCCCCATGGATAACGGTCGCATTCGCCTCGATGACGAGGACATTTCGCACCTACCCATGCACGGCCGCGCCCAGAAAGGCATTGGCTACTTGCCGCAAGAGGCGTCCATTTTTCGCAAGCTCAGCGTGCAAGACAATATTTTAGCGATTTTAGAAACACGTAACGACCTGGATAAAGCCGCTCAGCAAGCCAAGCTTGAATCCCTGCTGGCCGAGTTTCATATTGGCCATATTCGTACCAACCTTGGCATGAGTTTGTCTGGCGGAGAACGCCGTCGTGTTGAGATCGCACGCGCACTCGCCAGTGACCCGCAGTTTATTTTGCTCGATGAACCATTTGCCGGTGTCGACCCGATTTCGGTGGCCGACATCAAAGGCATCATCATGCACCTGAAGCAGCGGGGCATTGGCGTTTTAATTACCGACCACAATGTGCGCGAAACACTCGACATATGTGAGAAGGCCTACATCGTTAGCGCCGGCGTTGAAATTGCCGAGGGCACGCCCGCTGAGATTTTAGCCAATCCATTGGTGCGTGAAGTCTATCTTGGGGAGCAGTTCTCACTGTGATGAAAATCGGGCTCCAAATGGGGCTAGGGCAACACCTCACCATGACGCCGCAGCTGCAGCAAGCCATTAAGCTGCTGCAACTGTCTACACTTGAGCTTCAACAAGAGGTTCAAGCGGCGCTCGACAGTAATCCCCTGCTAGAGCTTGATGACGGATCTGATGCATCCTCCGACCCCATCACTCAGGTAACTGCCGGAACGCCCGAAACGGTTGATGCGGCAAGCCAAACGCTGGATCTAGATCACCAGCACGACCTTCCCAACGAATTGCCCGTTGATACCGCTTGGGATGATATTTATGCCGGCACCAGCGGCAGTGGCGGTGGCGACAGCCTCGATGAAGATGGCGATCCCATCGAAAGCCGCAGTGCTCTGGCTGAGACGCTGCAAGATCACCTACGCTGGCAGCTCAACCTCACGCGCTTTTCAGACCTCGATCGGCTCATTGCTGAAGCCATTATTGATGGTCTCGATGCGCGTGGCTATCTCACCGTTAGCTTAGAAGAGCTGGCAGCTACGGCCCTGCATTGGCGTCAGCAAGAAGCTGAAGAAGATGAAATCATTGCTGTTCTACATCGAGTGCAGCAATTCGATCCTCCCGGTGTCGCCGCTCGCAACTTAGCTGAATGTCTACTCATTCAGCTCGGACAGCGTGATGACGCCACCCCCGGACTCGCCGACGCTCGATTGCTTTTACGCGATCATTGCGACCGTCTCGCCAATGGCGATTTAGCGGGCATGATGCGCCTCACAAAGCTCAGCGAAGCGGCTGTACATCGTGCACTTAAACTTATCCGCGAACTCACGCCGCACCCCGGTGAAGGCTGGGCAAGCGCCGATGACAAGGCCCTCATTCCGGACGTAGTCGTGCGTAAAATGAATGGCCGCTGGCGTGTCGAGCTGAATCCGGATGCAGCCCCACGACTGCGCGTTAACAGTGGTTATGCCTCTATGCTGCGTCGTGCCGACAGCACCCGTGACAACCAATTTATTCGCGATCATTTGCAGGAAGCACGCTGGCTCATCAAGAGCCTGCAAAGCCGCCACGAGACCTTGCTTAAAGTCGCCAGCTGCATCGTGGAGCATCAACGGGGCTTTTTAGACGATGGCCCCGTCGCCATGAAACCCTTGATTTTGCGTGACGTTGCGGACGAAGTGGGTTTGCATGAGTCCACCATCTCCCGCGTCACGACTCAAAAGTTCCTGCATACACCGCGCGGCCTGTTTGAGCTGAAGTACTTTTTCTCCTCCCATGTCAGCACCAGTGCCGGTGGCGAGGCCTCATCCACGGCCATTCGCGCCATGATCAAACAGCTGGTTGCGGCCGAAAACCCGAAAAAGCCACTGAGCGACAACAAAATTGCTGATCTTCTTCAAGCGCAAGGTATTGAAGTTGCAAGACGCACCATCGCCAAGTACAGAGAGTCACTCAATATCGCCTCATCGAGCGACAGAAAACGCTTGCTTTAAGCCCTTGGCCCTATGCTAGAGTCAAAGCATACCGGTTGTTGAATGTAGTGAAGTATGTACCGTGTCACTCAGTTTTAACTGGGGACCTCTGCTTCCATCCTCGACAGGCCGCCCGGACACCTTGGCTGCAAGGCCACTCTGCCCGTCCGACCCGCTGAACGCTGGAAGCTCCGGCCCCCGCTGTCGTCACCCACGAAAGCGAGGAAGCGTCTCATGCAGATGACCATTAGTGGACACCACGTTGAACTCACCAGTGCGCTGAAAGACTACACCGCCAGCAAGCTATCTAAGGTCGAGCGACACTTCGACCACATCACCAGTATGCAAGTTATTCTCAGCGTCGATAAGCTGGTCCAAAAGGCCGAGGCCGTCATCCGAACGTCGGGGGCAAAGCTCTTTGCCATCGCAGAATCTGAGGACCTCTATGCCGCCATCGACGCGCTGTCGGATAAGTTAGACCGACAAATTGTGCGACACAAAGAAAAGCACCAGATGCACTGAGCCTTACCCAGGCACTTGTAACTGTACTGCTTACCATTGAATGCCCAGCCTATGCTGGGCATTTCTGCGTTATAGACCCTTGTTTTTAGGTTGATGACCACTTTGTCACTTGCCAACCGTCAGTATCACCACGAGGATAGAGCCATCCCTTTTTGCGACTGGTTCAACTCATGAAACTCGTCATTGTTAGCGGACGATCAGGCTCAGGTAAGTCCACCGCGCTCCATCAGCTCGAAGACTTAGGCTATTACTGTGTCGATAATCTCCCCGTGGCCTTGTTGCCAGAGTTGGTGGCGAGTTTTCGTGACGATGTTGAAGAACGCCCAGTCCGTCTTGCCGTTGGCATTGATGCGCGCAACCGTATTCGCGACCTCAGTCGCTACGAAAGTATTGCGCAACAGCTGCATGGGCAAAACTGCGACCCGGAAATCGTTTTCCTCGATGCGCGTGATGATATTTTGCTGGCCCGCTTCAGCTCTACCCGCCGACGCCACCCCCTGAGTAATGCCGAACGCTCTCTTGAGGAGGCATTGGCCTACGAACGCGAACTGCTGGAGCCCTTGGCTCAGCGTGCGGACTTACGTGTTGATAGCAGTGCCTTATCCGTTCATGACCTGCGCGAAGCGCTGAAGCAGCGACTAGAGCCTGTCACCTCTGCACACCAGGCCGTACAGATTCAATCTTTTGCGTTCAAACATGGCGTGCCGCTAGATGCCGATCTGGTATTCGATGCCCGCTGCCTACCCAACCCACACTGGGAAGCTGCTCTTCGCGACCTGACCGGACGGGACACCGGCGTCATTGAGTATTTATCGGGTCAAACCTTGGTTGAAGAGCTGTACTTGGATATTTATCAATTTTTGCTGCGCTGGGTACGCGAGCTCCAAGCCAGCGACCGCAGCTATGTCACGGTCGCAATAGGCTGCACTGGCGGGCAACATCGCTCGGTCTATCTTGCCGAGCGCCTCTTCGCCGCCTTACGGGAGGAGTTGCCGAATCTTCAACTACGCCATCGTGAGTTAAGTCGCCGAGGTCAGCATGGCTGAACACCATCTGACCGTGGATATTATTAACAAGCTAGGTTTGCATGCCCGTGCCGCTGCGAAGTTAGTGGAAACCGTCGCCCCTTTTAAATCCACGGTACGGATTGGTCGCGGTGAGCGCTTAGTGGATGCTCGCAGCATCATGGCGCTACTGATGCTGGGCGCGGGCCAAGGCTCCCAATTACAACTGCACGTCGCAGGGGATGATGCCGATGCCGCCGTGGCCGCCGTGCAAAGTCTGCTCGCAAGACGTTTTGACGAAGCCGAATAGGCGCAACCTTGCTATCATCCACGCCGTTCCAGCCCATGCCCGCGGCTGTTGGAGAGCGTCATGAGTGGCTACTTTACCCCGCAAGATGATTACGAAGATTTTGGTCCGAGCAAAACCGACCAGAAAAAATCTTCTGATCGCTTGCAAGTGCTGGGCGAACGCTTAGCTGAAATGAGCGAGGCGCAGCTTAAAAAACTTCCGCTAGAAGACGCCCTGCTGAAAGCCCTGCTCGACTTCAAACGCATCAAGGCTCACGAGGCCATTCGCCGGCAGCGTCAGTACATCGGCAAATTAATGCGGCAAGCGGATGAAGCAGCTCTGCTGGCGGCACTCAACCCTCTGCGTAATCCGGCTCTGCAGCGACAGCTAGACCTATTGCTTGCACGCCTTATGACCCATGGCGATGAGCTGCTGGGCGAAGTCATGACACGCTTCCCTGCCGCTGACCGACACACGCTACGCACGTTGGTTCGCTTGGCACGAAAAGAAGTGGCTAGCACCGAGGCCGCCGGTATCACTGACATTAATGAAACGACGCATCCTGCGCGCCATAAGCTGTGGATCTACTTACGCGAGCTAGCGGCACTAGCCATGTAATAAGATGGCTCATTGCTCAATCACGACGATGCTGCTCCACCGGCATTCGTCGCCTTAATTCATGCTGCTCACTCTCATCGTACAACGCCGTAACCAACCCTTCGCCCGACTCATGGCGCTCTGCCAGAACCTCACCCCATGCATTGATCACTTGGCTATGACCCCAAGTTTTGCGCTGCTCGCTATGCTGCCCACCTTGACCTGCCGCAACAACCAAACACTGATTCTCAATCGCGCGGGCACGCAACAGAACCTGCCAATGCGCCTCACCCGTGACCGCGGTAAACGCGGCAGGCACCACTAAGATATCCGCACCTAAGCGACGCAGATGTCGGGCTTGCTCAGGAAATCGCAGGTCATAGCAAGTCAGCACACCAACACGGCCGACGGGCGTTTCGATCAGGGGAATGTCATCGCCGGGCTCAAAGGTAGCCGACTCTTGATAGCGGCCCTGCGCATCTGCCACGTCGACATCAAAGAGATGGCGCTTATCGTAGCGTCCCAGCAAAGTACCATTAGGGCCAAAAACCAGTGTTGCACTGCGCACACGGCCCTCAGGTACTGTGACACCATCAGGGCGCTGTCTAAGCGGGAGCGTGCCAGCAATCAAAGTCAGCTCATGCTGCCGCGCTTGTTCGGACAACCACGCCATGATGAGCTGAATCTGCCCAGCCTCAGCCAGCTGCGCTGCTGCACCAAAAATGGCGGCATTCTCGGGGAGCAGTAACAGTTTTACGCCTGCATGGGCCGCTTGCGCAAAGCCGCGAGCTAAACTGGCCTGATTATCGGACCACTTTGAGCTACTCACCATTTGCCAAGCAGCAACGCAGGCCTTATTCATGGCTTGGGATCCGTTGCTGCATCCGACTTGGGCAGGTTCGCTGGCAACGATTCCAAAGCTTCATCGTCAACAACCAAGTTCTCCCAACTACCACTAACCCGATAGCGAACTGAGGTGAGCTTTGCCAGCTGCTTATCCAATAAAAGATCGGCCGCAACTAAAGCGCCGCCCACAATGGGCCCCGCCAAAAAGCCAGCGAGCACTGGCACAGCGCTACTGACGGGAACGCCCACACGCAACTGCTGATCTAAGGTTTGATTATTGAGATTGACCCAACCACGCCCGCGAATCTGTACCGTGGGCCCTTCTAAATCGAACTGTGCAGGCTTGAGTACCCCTTGATTGAGGTCCGCCTTCACCATAATTTTGTCGTAATTAATGCCTTTGCGCGTGATGTCGGTGAAATCGAAGCGCAGGCGTCTTAATAAATTACTGGCGTTAATCAGGCCAAAAATTCGCGTCGCTAAATTGACGCCACTCACTTCTTTTAAACGTCCCTGCTTCAGCGTCGCCGTCACATTGCCTGAGCTTTGATTAAGGCTAAATTCATTAGGAGCGCCGGGCCAAAACAACTCGCCGCTAGCCTCTAAGGACTCACTACTCAGCGCATTGGCAACACCCATTTGGGCCATGACTTCACCGATATCCTTCGCCTCAAGCTGCCCCTTTACCAGCGTCATTTTTTCACCTTGCAGACCCCATGAGGCACTGCCTGAGAAATTCAAAAGCGGCTGCTTGAGCGTTAATGGCGAAAGCATCCATGACTGATTTTGTTGTCGCAACACCCCCGACACTTCGGTCACCGGCCAATTAGGCCAGCGCGCAGGCTGCAGCCCTTTCAGCTGGAAGTCCCACGCGCTATCAATTTTCGTGGCCTTAATGCGCGTATTGGCAAAACTCTCGTCACCCAACTGCAACGCGCCTGTTTCCAGATTGATCTGATGCAATGCTGGCAATTCTGCCGTCATTGATTTTCGACCCGGCAAGGCCAATACGGGTTGTGCGATAAAATCTTGCCACGCGGTAAGGTTCACTTTGGCGACGCGCAAATCGGCAGAAATACCGCTCTGACTAGGCCAAGCTAAACCGGGTACACCGTAGCGAATTAATGCGCGTTGAATCCCACCATTTTTGGTGACGACACCCATGCGCAGGTCATTCCCCAGTGTCACACTGGCCTTGTGCTCTGGCGCTTGGCCGAGTGTTGTTTGGTAGTGCATCGGCAGAGGAGTGGCCGCCAACTTGCCCAGAGGCGCGGGCAACAGGATTTGTGTGCCCACCAAGCTACTATTGATTTGCAAACTACTTAACCCGGGTGCCGAGACAGGCAAATTCACCTGCACATCAGCCACTGAGCGACCTCGGGCGTAGCGCAAAACATCTACGCCAGACCAACGTCCTAACGCCGCCATATCAATGGGGGCTTGAACAAATACTTTTTGTTGCCACCACTGCCCCCGACGCTGCTCACCGCGCAATTGGATAGTCACTGGTTTTTGCCAAAGAGCGGCCTGCAGAGATGACGCATCAAGGCCTTGCTGATTATCAAATCGAAGGGCGCCTTTGACCTGTTCAAATCGCAGATTCTCCTGCGCCAGCTCAATGACTGCGTTATTCAGTTGCGCATCTACTTTCACCGCGGTAGTGCCTGATGACAACGGCACAGAAAGGGCCAAACGAGCCTGCGCAGGACCAGACAATGCCAACCGCTCAGCCACCCCGGCAGTCCGTTTCTTTAAAGGTGACTCGGCTAATAGCTTATCGACATCCGCTAAATCCAGCGCTAGGTCCGCGTTAATGGACAACACGGGGCGGTGAAGATCCGGAATGTCAGCGAGCAGATTCTTGGCCTGAGCAGAGAGTATGTTGCCGCGCTCACCGCGCACGGTTAAGCGCTGCCCAGAAATATCCACGGTAGCATCTAAGCCAGAAAGCACGGGCCAGCCCGGTACGTAGTCTAGGACCGCGTTCTTGAGCTTGAACTGCATATCCAGACGGCCGCCCTTTGGGCCGCCGTAAAGTGGGCCGATATGAACAAAGCTAGCCTGCTCAATGTCTCCCGATGTCAGCGACTTTTTGAGCCAGGCCAAGGTATTGTCGCCCGCTGAATGCCATGGCACATAGCGATACGCACTAGCCAACTTGGCATTGCGTAGACCTGCGAGTAGCTCCAACTGACCTTGGCCTGGATTTTTGTCCGGCAGGCGCAATGCAAACTGAGCATTCGCTTCAGCATCGGCATTCACTAGCTTTAACACATCACTATCGATATGCCATAAGCCCTCTCGATGCTGCCAGCGCATCCCACCCTGCAGGCTATCTACCGCGATCGGTTCGCGAAAGACCTCTGGCAGCAACAATCGAGCTTGGCGCGTATCGAAATAAACCAGCCCTGTGCGGGTACTTGTTCTTAACCACCCCGCCATGCGCTCGAAGCCAGGGCGCTTGCCCTGAGGTTTAACACTGAGTGCTTTAAACTCCGCTTCTACACGCTGAAATTGCCACCCTGCCTGCGCCTTATCTAGCTGCAGATGAAGCCGTGGCAAGACGCCTTGCGGCTGCGCCACTGCCAATTGATCCGCCAGCCGCTGGGGAAGCAATTTCAACTGTAGGGCATGAGCTTGTAACTGCGGCAGAACCATACGAGCCGCTGCAATAGTCATTTTATTGGGTCGTAAATCGACCGCAAATCGGCGCAACGGCAGCGCCAATCCATTGAGCTGACCCGCCAGATCATCGCCCGCAAATGTCCAATTATCTGCGTGATGCGTCATGTTCAGCACGCCGCTTAGCCCGACGATGCTCTGCGCCCCATGTGCAGGCAATGCAACCGTGGCGTCAACGTTATTGAGCGCGGCCGTTAGCGTGCGCGGAGCGCCTCCCTTGCTCGCCAGCCAGAGCTTTAAATCACCCTGTTTTAATTGCAAATCACTGACTGACGGTATCGGCCAAATGGAGTTAAGACTGTTAAGCCAAGGCTGCCAAGCCGATAGCGTGTTCATTTGCACATATAACTGCCATGGGCTGTCACGCCATGCCATTGGATCTTGCCCCATGACCAGCAGAGCTTGCTGCTCTACCTCACTACCGGCCAGTGTAAAGCCCACCTGAAGACGGTAATCCGATACGGCATTAAATTGGGTTAAGTGCAGCTTTTTAAGGGTCAAACGGGGTTGGCCTGAAACCTGCCAATGCAATTGGTTATCTTCTAGCGTCAACCCGGGCTGAGCCAAAAGCCAACGCAACCCTTTCATGGCATTCGCCGGATCGGACTGCTTTAAACTGGCAAACTCTTTCACCTGAATACTGCCGTCAGGGGCAGCCAACAACGTCACTTGCAGCCCTGAAAGCGTGGTGCGTAATCGTGGACTGAGATCGAGCAGGGTCGCCCACCAGTCTGGCGTTGTCGACATGGAAGGAATGGTTAAGAGCACTTGCTCAGGATGAGCGGGATCGCGCAGCGTAATGTTTTTGACGGTGAGCACAGGACTTAATTGGCGCCAATCGCCCGCTAACGTACCGATACGAATATCTAAGCCGGATTTAGCACTTAACCAGTGTTCAACATGTTGCTTTTGATCACCCACATAGGGCATGAGCTCACGACCCAAGCCCACCACTAAGGCAAGTGGGATGAGCAGAGCAGCCAATACCATTAAGCTGCTATGCAAAACACGATCTAAGCGCGACACCGTGTGTGTCACTCGCTCAACTCACGCGCGTTAGAGCAAAACCACATCGTACTGCTCCTGGTGATACATCGCCTCGACTTGGAAGCGTATGGGCTTACCCACAAAGTGCTCCAAATCCGCCACAGCCGCAGACTCTTCGCCCAGCAGACGATCTATGACACGCTGATTGGCCACGACAGAGTATCCGTGAGCGGCATCATAGGCCCTCGCCTCCCGCAGAATCTCTCGAAAAATCTCAAAGCAGACCGTTTCCGCTGTTTTCACAGTGCCTCGGCCCGCGCAGGTCGGGCAGCTCTCACATAACAAATGCTCTAGCGACTCCCGGGTGCGCTTGCGAGTCATCTCCACCAACCCTAACTCGGAGACTTGCGTGATCTTCGTTTTAGCATGATCACGGCTGAGCATTTTTTCCAGCGAGCGCAAGACCTGACTGCGGTGATCTTCTTCCTGCATGTCAATAAAGTCGAGGATGATGATGCCGCCCAGGTTGCGCAAGCGCAGATGTCGGGCAATCGCGTGCGTCGCCTCTAAGTTCGTTTTGAACACGGTGTCTTCGAGGTTACGTGAGCCGACGAACGAACCGGTATTCACGTCCACCGTGGTCATGGCTTCGGTCTGATCAATAATCAGATAACCACCCGACTTCAGCAGCACTTTGCGCTGCAAGGCTTTGTGCAAATCGTCTTCGACATTATATAAATCAAAGAGCGGTCGTTCGCCGGGATAATGCTCTAGGCGCGACTCCAAGCCCGGCACAAATTCGCGCACGAACTCAATCGCCTTGGCATAGGTTTCACGAGAGTCTATGAGCACTTTCAACACGCTGGCGCCAACAATGTCGCGCAAGGTGCGCAAAGAAAGCGGCAGCTCTTCATAAATCAAGGCTGGGCCATTGGTGTAAATGGCTCGCTCGCGAACATGTCGCCAAAGTTTGAGCAAAAACGCCATGTCATGATCAAGCTCAGCATCATGAGCGCCTTCAGCAACCGTGCGGATAATAAAGCCGCCACCGAGCTCATCAGGAGAGGACTCTCGCAAGCGACGAATCCACTGCTTTAAGCGCTCACGCTCTGGCTCATCTTCAATCTTTTGCGACACGCCAATTTGGTCGCTATAAGGCATATAGACGAGGTAGCGCGAGGGAATAGACAAGTCCATGGTCAGCCTAGCCCCTTTGCTGCCCATCATGTCTTTCATGACCTGAACAGTAACGGACATGCCGTCATGCATGCATTCTTGGATGGTTTGTGGGCGCAGGCCTTTGGGTGGAATGCGCACCTCATTGATGTGTAAGAACGCTGTACGCTCTAGGCCAATATCTATAAAAGCAGCCTGCATTCCCGGCAAGACTCGAACGACTTTGCCGCGATAAATATTGCCGACCAAACCGCGTTTTGCCGTTCGCTCAATAAACAGCTCTTGCACCACGCCATTCTCAATCAGAGCGACACGCGACTCCATGGGCGTGACATTGATTAAGACTTCATCCGTGCTGAGGGTGCGCATAGCACTCCTTAAGGCCAAAGTGGAAAATTCGCGTCCCGCAGTAAGGCGGCTGTTTCAGCCAATGGCAAACCCACCACGTTGCTATAACTGCCGTCTATGCCGCGAATATATAACGCAGCTCGGCCCTGGATGGCATAAGCACCCGCTTTGTCTTGTGGCTCACCCGTATCCCAATAAGCCTTTTGGTCTGCTTCAGGAATGCCGGCAAAGTCCACACGTGTGCTGACGACACAATCCGCTGTCTTTCCAGCATGCCAGAGAGCAATGCCCGTCAGTACGCAATGATCATTCGCCGTGAGGTGCCGCCAAATCCGCTGGGCATCGGCAAAGTTTTCTGGCTTGGCGAGGATTTCTCCGCTAGACACCACCGTCGTATCCGCCGCTAAGACCCAAATGGGCTCATGGACATGAGCAAGCCGAGCAGCCACCGTTTCAGCTTTTGCCTTGGCCAAACGAAGCACGTAGTCGCTGGCCGACTCGCCTGCCTGCAGGGACTCATCGACATCAGCAGGTAAACAACGCGCGGTGATACCAATTTGGCGTAGTAAGTCTGCGCGCCGAGGAGAGGCCGAGGCCAAATACAATCCGCCCGGCATGATTAACGCTGCGTCCAGCGGCGCAAAGACAGCAGCACCGTTGGCCAGATTAAGGCACTGGCTACCGCCGGTAGAAAGTAGCTCAGATCCGTCGGCATTTCGCCGCGCACAGAAAGCACGGCATACGTGACTGAGCGATCGAGCAGAATCAATAAGAAAACCAAGGCAGTGGTTTGACGAACTGAAAACACGCCCGACCAACGCTGCGTCATGCGGGCGACATAAATCACCAACACCAGCGCGAGAGCATGCAGACCCAATGGGCTGGCTAGAAAGGCATCAAGCAACAGGCCCATCACCAAAGCAAACCAAAGCCCCACCCAGGAAGGCGCATGCATAACCCAAAAAATCAGCACTAACATGACCCATTCGGGCCGCCACGCTTGCAGGGCATCAGGTAATGGCAAAATGCTCATCAGCAACGCGGCCGACAAGCTCCAAATAATCGCCAGGAATGGGCTTCGGGGATTAGCCACGGGGCACCTCGGTGGCGACTGGAACGGAGGGAGCACTAACGGCGGGAATCGATGCATCCGTAGCCGGAATAGGCGCGCTGGTCGCCGGGACTGCAGGCGTCATAACGTCATCGGTAGCGGGTAGAGGTGCACTTGTCGCAACCGTTGGACGTTCAAACAAGGCGAGTAGATAGCGACTGCGATCAAGAGCAGCGACCGCTCGCGCAGAAACTTCAAGGAATTGCTCGCCGGGCACTTTACGGATACGCGTCACAACCCCAACGGGATAGCCTGCTGGAAAATCTTGGCCTAGCCCCGAAGTCACCAACAAATCGCCTTTCTTAATATCTGCCGTTTCCGGCACAAACTGCAGTGACAACTCTTCTGGATCGCCCGTGCCACTTAAAATAGCGCGTATACCATTGCGGTTAATTCGAACGGGAACCGAGTGCTGACGATCGGAGATCAACATAATGCGAGCCGTCTGCCGCCCCACAAACTGAACGCGACCCACTACACCGCGCGCGTCCAGCACCGGCTGTCCTTTATACAACCCTGCCTCAGCACCTTGATTAACGATGAGCACATGATGCGTCGTATCGGGATCAACACCGATCACCTCGGTGACTAAAACACGGCTTTCAATGGACTCCGCTGCTACGGTTAAGCCACGCAGCCTGGCATTGTCATTACTCAAATAGGAGAGCTTTTGAACACGGGCAGACAGCACTAAATTATCCTGACGTAACTGCGCATTTTCCCGCTTCAGTGCCGCCCCCATTCGAATGCTATCCGCCGCTTCTTCAAACGCGGTGCTAGGCAATGCAATAGCCAAATACACAGGCTCTACCAAGCTGTAGAGCTGGCGCTGCAGTGAGGCAAGCCATCCCCATTGCAAGCTGTCACCCACAAGCAACGCCACAGAAAGCGTTAATGTGGCGACAATATGCACTCGATCGCCGCGCTGGCGAGTAAACAACGAGTTGTCGATGATGGCCTCCCGAAGGCACCGTAAAGCGTTGTGTTTTTATACACGGCCTAGCCGCAGAGACAAGCCATGTCATCAACGAAAATATGAAAAAGCCGGCACATTGGCCGGCTCTTACCACCTAGCGACGACTTAGTCCTGGAACAACATGTCGTAGGCGATATTGTCGATGAACTCGAGGGCACGACCGCCGCCACGAGCGACGCAGGTCAGTGGGTCTTCCGCCACGATCACCGGCAGGCCAGTTTCCTTGGCCAGCAGCTTGTCGAGGTCGCGCAGCAGCGCACCACCACCGGTCAGCACCATGCCGCGCTCGGCGATATCGGCGGACAGTTCGGCCGGTGTCTGCTCAAGTGCGCTCTTGATGGCCGTCACGATGCCCGCCAGTGGGTCCTGAATAGCGCCCAGAATTTCATCGGAGTTGAGCGTAAAGGTGCGTGGCACGCCTTCAGCGAGATTACGGCCACGGACTTCAATTTCACGCAGCTCGCCACCGGGGAAAGCCGTACCAATTTCTTGCTTGATGCGCTCAGCTGTGGCTTCGCCAATCAAGCAGCCATGCTGACGACGAACATAGGACACGATGCAATCATCAAACAGATCGCCACCGATTCGTACCGAGTCGGAATACACCGAACCCGACAGCGAGATCACGGCAATTTCAGTGGTACCACCACCGATATCCACAACCATGGAGCCACAAGCCTGTTCAATCGGCAGGCCTGCACCAATGGCAGCAGCCATCGGCTCTTCAATTAAGCGCACTTCGCGGGCACCGGCCCCGAGCACGGACTCGCGGATGGCACGACGCTCTACCAGTGTCGACTTGCAAGGCACACAGACCAGTACACGAGGACGCGGCGGCATGAAGCCTGTGTCATGCACGCGCTTGATGAAGTACTGCAACATTTTTTCGGTGACTTCAAAGTCAGCAATCACGCCGTCTTTTAAAGGACGAATAGCGGCGATGTTGCCCGGTGTGCGGCCCAGCATACGCTTGGCATCCATACCGACAGCCACAACGGTTTTAGTGGCACCCGAGGTGCGAATAGCAACCACCGACGGCTCATCCAGCACGATACCGCGCTCAGGCACATAAACCAGCGTGTTGGCGGTACCGAGGTCAATAGCGAGATCGGTGGAGAACATCCCAAGGAGGCGTTTAAACAACATGAGCAATTCCGATTTGATGAGCGCGTGGCGCCGCGCAAAGAAGCCTAGCCTGCAACAGAGGTGTGACAAGCATTAAAGTGGTACTAGGTTAAACAAAGAGACCATTTTGGACAAGTTCTGTTCTGTGATAACTTGCGTTCTTTAATGCATTCGCAATCCTTTATGGCCGCCCGCAAACGCAGGGCGGCATCGTCTGGAGTTCGCCCTCATGGCCCTGACCACCGATCAGGTGGCGCGTATCGCCCATCTTGCCCGCCTGCAACTGCCCTCTGATGAAAATTTGCGCGTCACCGAGAGTCTGAACAACATTCTGGGGCTGATCGATCAACTGCAAGCGGCCAACACTCAGGGCATTGAGCCCATGGCACATCCGCTGGATGCCACCCAGCCGCTGCGCGTCGACCGCGTAACCGAATTAAACCAACGAGATGCTTATCAAAGCATTGCACCCGCCGTCCAGGATGGTTGTTACCTCGTGCCCCGCGTCGTCGAATAATTTAGTAGTAGAAGCCGCTATGACTTTGCATACCCTAACGCTTGCCGACCTAGCCCTCGGACTGGAGCGCCGCGACTTTTCCAGCGTGGAATTGACGCAGCATTTTCTCGATCGGATCGCCCGCTATGACAGCGCCGCCAATGGCGGCCTCAATAGCTTCATCACGGTCACACCAGAGCGCGCTTTAGCCCAGGCAGTCGCCGCCGATGCCGCCCGCAGCAACGGCACTGCCGGCCTGCTCAGCGGCATCCCGCTGGCGCAGAAGGACATTTTCTGCACTCAAGGCGTGAAAACCACCTGCGGCTCGAAAATGCTCGACAGCTTCATCTCGCCGTACAACGCCGAAGTCATTAGCCGCTGCGACGCGGCCGGCCTGGTCATGCTTGGCAAGACCAACATGGATGAATTCGCCATGGGCTCGTCGAACGAGACCTCCTACTACGGGTCGGTGAAGAACCCGTGGGATGTCACCCGCGTGCCCGGCGGCTCCTCCGGCGGCTCAGCTGCAGCGGTGGCGGCGCGCCTAGCCCCGGCAGCATCCGGCACCGATACCGGCGGCTCGATTCGCCAGCCGGCAGCGCTGTGCAACCTCACCGGCCTCAAACCCAGCTACGGGCGCATTTCGCGCTGGGGCATGATTGCCTTCGCCTCCAGCCTCGATCAGGCCGGCCCGATGACACAGACCGCTGAAGACGCCGCCCTGCTGCTGCAGGTCATGGCCGGGCACGATGCCAAGGACTCGACCTCGATTGATCACCCGGTGCCGGATTATCGCGCCAGCCTCAATGATTCGCTGCAAGGCCTGCGCGTGGGTCTGCCCAAGCAGTTCTTCGGCGACGGCCTGAATGCCGATACCGCTGCGTTGATTCACGCCGCCATCAAGGAAATCGAGAAACTCGGTGCCACGGTGGTGGAAGTCGATCTGCCCAACAGCGGTCTGTCGGTGCCGGCCTATTATGTGATTGCGCCGGCCGAGTGCTCGTCGAACCTGTCACGTTTTGACGGCGTGCGCTTCGGCCATCGCTGTGAAAATCCGAAGGATCTCGAAGACCTGTACAAGCGCTCGCGTGCCGAGGGCTTCGGTGCCGAAGTGCGTCGTCGCATCATGATCGGCACCTATGCGCTGTCGGCTGGCTACTACGATGCCTATTACCTGCAGGCCCAGCGCGTGCGTCGCCTGATCAAGCAGGATTTCGACATCGCTTTCCAGCACTGCGATGTCATCCTCGGCCCGACCGCGCCGGAAACGGCGTTCGCACTCGGTGCCAAGCAGGAAGATCCGATTGCGATGTATCTGCAGGACATCTACACGATTGCCACCAATCTCGCCGGCCTGCCCGGCATGAGCATTCCGGCCGGCTTCGTGCGCGGCTTGCCAGTGGGCTTGCAACTGATCGGGCCATATTGGAGTGAGTCTCGCCTGCTCAATGTCGCGCATCGCTATCAGCAAGTGACCGACTGGCACCGCCAGCTGCCCACCGCTTTCGCTTGAGGAAACACGGAAAATGACTTGGGAAATCGTCATCGGGCTGGAAGTGCATGTTCAGCTCAATACACAATCAAAAATCTTCTCTGGCAGCTCCACCACCTTTGGCTCAGAACCGAACACACAGGCCAGCCTCATTGACCTGGGCATGCCCGGTGTATTGCCCGTGCTTAATGCCGAAGCCGTTCGCCACGCTGTCCGTTTCGGGCTGGGGATCGAGGCCGAGATTGGTCGTCACTCGGTATTTGCGCGTAAAAACTACTTCTACCCCGACCTGCCCAAGGGCTACCAGATCTCGCAGATGGATCACCCCATCGTGGGCAAAGGTCACATCGACATCACGCTCGATGACGGCACGGTGAAGCGCGTCGGCATCACACGCGCACACCTCGAAGAAGATGCCGGCAAGTCGCTGCACGAGAACTTCTCCGGCATGACCGGCATTGATCTCAACCGCGCCGGCACGCCGCTGCTGGAGATTGTCTCGGAGCCGGACATGCGCTCGGCAAAAGAAGCCGTGGCCTACGCCAAGGCCATCCATGCGCTGATCCGCTACCTGGATATTTCCGACGGCAACATGGCGGAAGGCTCGATGCGCTGCGACTGCAACGTGTCCATCCGCAAGCCCGGCCAGCCCTTCGGCACACGCCGTGAAATCAAGAATGTGAACTCGTTCAAGTTCATCGAAAAAGCCATTCAGGCGGAAGTCCTGTGGCAGATGGACGAATTGGAATCGGGTCGATCCATTGTGCAATCCACCGTGCTCTACGATGTCGCCAAGAACGAAACGCGTGCCATGCGCAGCAAAGAAGAAGCGAACGATTACCGCTATTTCCCGGACCCGGACCTGCTACCCGTCATCATTGATGACGCCACACTAACGGAGATTCGTGCCAGCCTGCCGGAGCTGCCAACAGCCAAGCGCGCCCGTTTTGAAAGCGAACTGGGGTTGTCTGCGTATGATGCAGGAGTATTGGTGGCGAGCCGCGACCTGTCGGCTTATTTTGAGGCCACGATGATGGCCGCAGGCGGCGTCTCTGCCGCAAAAGCAGCCGCTAATTGGGTCAGCGGTGAGTTGCTCGCCGCGCTCAACCGCGCTGAGTTAGAGATTGTCGACTCACCCGTATCGCCGGAACAGCTGGGTGGCTTGATTTTACGTATTACGGACAACACCATATCAGGTAAGATTGGTAAACACGTATTTGCCGCACTGATGGCAAAGGAAGGCGCTAGCGCCGATGAAATCATTGCAACGCAAGGTTTAAAACAAGAAACCGACACCGGCGCTATTGAGGCCGTCATTCGGGAAGTCATCGCGAGCAATGCTGCACAAGTTGAGCAATACCGCGCCAGTGACGAAACCAAGCAAGCCAAATTATTCGGCTTCTTTGTGGGACAAGTCATGAAGGCATCGCGCGGCAAAGCCAATCCAGCAGCGGTAAACGATTTGCTTAAAACCATGCTGATGAGCTGAAGATATGAAGAAGGCACCCCAGCCCTCGCTATCGTTTTTACTGATTTCAAGTGCCATTGCACTGACGTTGACCGGCTGCAAAATGAGCCCGACGCCGACGAAACCACCGGCCTCTCCAAGCTATCGCTTTAACGCGAGCGCAGAGAACCCGGCGTTTATTGGCAGCCATGGATTTCAGTTGGGTCAACTAGATAGCTTGCTAAAAAATAGCCAGCAAGCGAATGCGCTAACCCTGTATGTGGGTGCAAATACCGCACTTAAAAAAGGCCGTCTTGTGGATGCAGGCCTGCTCTACCAGCAAGCACAAGTTCGCCGTCTGACTGACCTGCAACGCTACCCCGCTAAGCCGGACGCGCAAGCGGACGTAAAGACGGTCAATCGCCTAAAAGCTAACGTCAGTGCTGCATTGGGACCCAAGTTATTAGATAGGCCCAAACTGTATGGGCAGATCGCTCAGCGCCTAGAGCGCTGGCGCTGTGATACCGCGTCGGGCTACAAGCCTAGCTGGCAGTTTACGCGCATCGTTCCATCCATTACATGCACTAGTTTTCAACAGCAAAAAGTTCGGCTGATGCGCGATCTATCGGTGCTGATGATGCAAGAGGAATATGCCAGCGCGGCACAGCTCGCTGAGTACTATCAAAATAGCTCCAGCTCGGTCCGTGAACTGGCCGGCTTGAAAGAAGGTTATAACCGGGCTTTGACCACCATGCGCAACATTGAGCGCAAACAAAAGCGCGTCGGGTTATCGACGCGCTTTTAAGACTTAATGAAATAAGGTTAACCAGCTCAGGGCGCCACTACGGCGCCCTGTTAGCATGGACTCTTGTCGCGCAGCAGGTGCAGATGGCAGCGACGGTGGCGTCATCGGCACCACCACGGCAACCAGTGGCACACGGATGATATTGGCGTAGCTATCACCCACATTTCGCGGTTGAGATGACGGCACCATGAACTGCCATTGTTCGCCATCGACTTCGGTCGTCGTTAGAGGCAGGAATGCGTTATCTGTGTCATGCGTGGCGAAATAGTGAATACCGTTCGCGCCATAAACTCCCTGCTGCTCCTCGCAATCCACTTTCCCGTTGCCATTACCGCCTCGTGCAATCGCATCGTTTTGAGCATATGCCGCCATCACCCGTGCATCAGCACTGGACTCACCTGGCCATGGTCGTTTAACGGGGTCATCCCCTGTGCCATCATCCAAGCAGGCATCATCACGGTAATAGGGCACTACCAAGGGATTACCTAACGCGGTGGCACCCTTTAACGCGAAGATATAGACCAGCGATCCGCTATTACCCTTGCCCGATATTTGCTCCCAATTATTAAAAGCAAGCGGCAAGTTAAACGTGGGATCAGCCACATCCAAGAACAACGGGCAGCGACCCTTCGCATCGGGCGGACGCGGGCCATCCGAGGTTATGCATTGACCGCCAATGGGTGTGATGGCATCAATCTGACCGAAGTCATCGTTAACCCCATCCACTGGAACCCCTTGCGGGCGCAGGGCGGTGAAGTAACGACCGGGCTCGACACCATTGGCTCGCTCAGTGGCCGTGGGCAACATGGCATTTCGGTTGTAGTCCCAGCTGGTGTAGAGGCCGTCGGGCGGAATGGGATGCACACGAATTCGGTAGCGATACGACACGGCATCACGATAGAACGTTTCCGTTTTCGTGACATTCGTGCCCGAGTCCGCACCCCACACTTCTCGCATGCAGCGAACCGGTCCGCAACGCTCGCCCAATAAGGTCGAGTTTGCTTCCCAGTTGACTTGCTCATCCTCAAAGCCCACCAAGGAGATGGTGGAGTCTGGAGATTGCTGGAAGGCGCGGCCTTTCCAGCGGTCAATCAAATCGGGGCGCGTGTCTTTAATGGCCGCCCAATCCGGTTTAGCGATGCCGGGAGCCTTGATTCGAATATCGCGCACCATCCAACGACCCGTGGCTTCCCAACGGTAGGTATCCGTTTCAACCACCAGGCCATCGCGCGGGAAGCGATCGGTAGAGGCGACCGGCGTTCGGCCATCACGGCAGACGCTGCCTTTGCGGTTAGGGCCATAGTTGGTGTTACTCGAACCGAGAATTTCCGGGTCATCGGGGGTGTAGAAGCTACGATCAATCCATTGGTCGGCGTTTACGCTGCGTAAATAACGCACATAGATTGACTTGTGTTTAAAGCTCGAGCCGCCCGCCTGCCTAACCACATAGACCACGCGCTCTGCCTGAGGGTCCGCCACATCTTGCAAGCGCACCATCTGTACTTGAGTCGCCTTGCTGGGTAACTGACCGATAGGGGCCATCGTGCCCGCATCACTGGCCATAAAGACGACTTCATCATCGTCATCTAAGGCGGCAATCGGGTCTTTCTTACCGGCAGGATACGCTGCTTTACAGGGATTATTCGGCGCATTTTCCGCGGCCCAATTTTCGCTATCCCAAGCATAGGTCAGCTCAGGGTCTGTACCCGAGTAAATGGAGAACGAGGACCCCGCGTTCGCCAAGAAAAAGGGAAACTTCTCATCGACCTGGACCGGAATTTCTTCAAAGCCGGTTCCTGTCCATTTATAAGCCGCGACCTCGTCTACGGGCGTACCCAATGGCAAGGCCTGACCTGCAACCGGGTAGAGCATCATGCCGTTATGGGCATCGCGTACTTCGCCGATTTTCAGTGGATCTCGAATCGCATTCAGAGCCGCTAACGACTCGGTCTCCCCCGACTGCCCGGTAATGTTTGCGCCCGAAGGGAAGGGGTAGCCCTGCCCCTGTGCCGCTGGAGATGACCATCCCGGCAACTGCGCGCCGGTCAGTACCACCGCTTCCACCGAGCGTGCAGGCTTGATGGCGGCCACAGCAGACACCGGATCATCTTGCAAGCCCAGGAAGCGGCCGAAGCCATCAAGCAAACGCGCGAACATGCCCTGCGGGTCCGGCGCCGCTGATGCGGCGCCTGCGATGGCCGATGCGGGCCCATCATCACCGCTGAAGACATCTGCTAATGAACCGCCAAACTCGGTGAAGGCAAACTGACCTGCATCCATAGCCCCGGCAAAATCGCCGTTGACCAAAGCCGCAATAACCGCATTCAAGTTGGCTCCGAACTCCGCCACAGCACCCATGATGCCGCTTCCGTAACCGGCTTCTGCAACCTCGTTGCTCGGTGGGGTATTGGACGGCGGCAAGGGCGCCGCATCACCGGTAAACGACACGCCGGCACCGTCCATCTGTGGACAGGCTTGCGGAGTGGCCAACAGGTCCGAATAGACAAGGCGGCCGTCTGTTCGCAAGAATCTGGCCTTTTGACAGCGACCAATAATGGTATTGCGAGGGTACTCATGCGGATCAAAGTCATCCGCATTGGGTGGCCGATTATCGGCAGGAGGAATCGCCGTTTTACCTTCGTCATAAACAATAAGCGCTGAACCCGCAATGCGCTGACGGTCGGCATAGCCGGCTTCATCGAGTAAATCTAAACCAGCCAACGGGCTTTCATCGGGGTAACGTTGTCTTAAGAGATCTGCACGACTTGCAAAACAGTGCTTCACATCACCGGAACACTGGTTGGGTCGTTTAAAGAAGACATCCGCCCCCTCCACGCCTAGGGTACGCGCCATCACTTCCGCACTGGTCATGCTGACCTGATGATCGGCAAAACCAGGGGTCAGCAAAATCTTCTTCGCCGGCAGCGGCTTGCCGTCCAAGCCAGGCAAGGTCCGATTGGGCTTACCGAGAACATGGCTATGGCCAGCAACCGTTATGGTGCTGCCCACACCATCCCCCAGATTTTGGGCGTAGCCGTTGTTTTCGGAGCGATCCCAGAGCATCTGAATCAAACTCAGCCCTAATTGCTGATCAATGGTGTTTTGATAGGCCGCGTACATGAGTCGGGCATAACCATCAAAATCAACACTGCGTTGCAGGAGGGTGCTGTAGTTCATACCGGGCACACCCAGTACGCCGCGATGAATGTCCGGCGATACCGCAACCACCACACCACCGTCAATGCCGCCCTGACTGTTACCGTCATAGAACACTTCACGGTTATCAATCAGCGGACGGCCATCGGCACTGCGGAACGCAGGATCAGCAATAAAGCCATCCTCTGCTTTCAGCAAACGCCCCATCACCACAAAGTTCAAGATGCCTTGCTGAACGCGGTCCGACAGGGTTGGAAAGCCCGACAAATCGAGCAAGATCGTGGCCGCATTGGCCACATCGGCCACGCCAGACATACCAACCCAATCCGTGGCACAGAAGGTGTAGTTATGCTCGCCACCAAAGCGCCGTAGCTGCCCCTGACCGATCTCGCCGCGACTACCGAATAAGCCATGCCCATACAGCGAAACACGCGATGGCTTAACAACCATTTGAGTGTCGCTGCCACTGCTTCGGCTGCCCGAGAATGCTGCGCGAGGAATATGGCAGGTGAATGGCACGCTAACGGTCGGCTGAGCGGGGAAGGGTTTGGGTGTCTCATAGACACCAGGGTTGGGTGTACCAAACCAGAACTTGCCGCCCACCTGTCTGTCCACATCACCTTGACCGGTATTGCTCACGGGGCGATCAATAAAATTCGGCACCGTCATCGTGCCGTTAATCACACGGGCGATACAGTTATCGGTGGCGCCGCCATCACGACAGTCACCGGCACTGGCCACATAGGGCTGATCTACCACGGAGGTGATGGTGAAGTCTGGCGTACCTGCCGCCAGCGCTTGGTCACGCATAGCCACTAACCGGCCCGTCAAACTGCGCTCACTCGCCACAGTAAAGTCCCAGGCGCTGTAGAGCGATTTAGGATCAATGCCTGCCTTGTTTTTCAGGGTCAGCATAACGTCGTCCAACGCGGCACAACGTTGCGCAACCGCTGGCAATTGCCTCAGTGGGCTATCGGCTTGATCACGACATAAATTGAAGCCGGGTGTGGAGGCAATGAGCTTACCGTCACTGTCACGCAACTTTCGCAGAGCTACGATATAGCGGTGACCATTTTCAAAGTTGATGCCCGGACGAATGATGAGCAACGGCCCGGGGTCGCTGGTAGGGTCATTACCATCCCGCGCATCGTGAATGGGCTTGGTGGCGTCATTGCAGCCCGAGCGGAAAGTCTGCACGGCATTGGTAATGTCGTCTTGCCCACCCAAATCCGCCAAGGTTTGAAGCGGCGCGGGAATATCACAGGACGTGTAGCCGGTAATATTGGCATCCAACTCCGCCCAAACTAGGTGCGGCTTATTGTCGGTCACGTCATAAACCACAATGGCCGAATCAGGATGCAAGCTATTTTCCATGCGCTGATCAAAGCCGGGCTTACCGATTCGAGGCACTGGTACGCCGACAGCCGCCGTTTTGTCTAAGCTCAGTCCGGGCACGCGAATGAGCAGTGTTTGGCCTGGCGAGAAACCATCGGCACGATTTTGATCGGCAGGATCAATCGGCTTTCCCACCACATTGCGTGGCATGGCCAGCGGGTTAAAGTTCACTCGCACGCCCGTTTCAGTTTCTCCCGCTTGGGTGAAATGATTGTTCGGGAATGGCAGCAGGCAATTGGCTGGATCAATAAAATCACAGCCCCGCGCCGATGCGTCCAACACATCGGTCAGCAACGCCAGATCGTTCGCACTGGCACCGCCGGGCGCTGGAGTTCCACCGCCACCACCCGGAGCATCTGGAAGCCCTGGAATGCTAGCGCTAGCCTCGGCGAGCGCATCGAACACCGCGCAAGCTGGCTCAAGTGGCCCCGCGACGCTGTGGCAGCCCTCTGCCAAGAAATTAATCCCGTCTTTGAAACTGCCCAATAGCCCCTCGGGAAGCCCGAGCAACTGCATCAGCCGATCCTGACCGACACCGACAATACAACTACCAAAGTCCATCGCGATCTGGCAATCCGTAATGGCTGGTGGCAAAAATGAAGGATTCGGTGGTTCTACACCAAATAAGGGGGCATAGGCTTGAGCACGCAATAACGGCGCGGTTAATGGACCAAGCGATACGAACTCTTCATAGGCCGTGCCGGGCACTAGCAGCCCTGCACCGCCCGAAGGATCTACGTAGCTAAACTCTTCTTCCGGAATAATGTAGCCAAAACTGTTATGCGTCAGCCCGAGTAATAGCGTGTGACGCTCGGGCTTGGCCTGCGTTAGCGGCGAATCATTCGCCAAACGACGAATCATTTGACCAAACGTGTTCGTGGCTTCGCCCGGAATAGTGACAATTTCCAAACGGTTTTTTGCAGCACTGGTCGCATCGTCCGTTCCCAAACTAATACGACTGACCAGTGTTCTGGCCACCGGTGCCGGCTGCGGCAACTGATTCTGCACCGCCTCAAACTGGGCCACCGCGTCTGCTGGCAACTGGTCAAAGCCGGGAATATCGTCCTTGGGGACTTGGCTAAACTGGTAGTAGCCGTTGAACTGACTCATCAGCCCCAGCGCCACAAACAAGGGGTTGGAAACGGGAAGCACCGCTTCTTTGTGGGCGACAGTCATGACGGGATCAATCGCGACCGCGTTGCTGGCTAGATAACTAAAGGCTTTGGCTGCTAAGGCCTTGCCGCGCGATTTAACGCGAGCATATTCCGTGCTGCCCTCAGTGGGCCCGCCAGGGGATGCATCAGCAATCGGGCCGTTAAAATACAGGCCAGTCGATTCAAAACGCTCCTCCAATGCCTCGGTGACACCAATGGGGTAATCCGGATGAGGCACTCGCACCACCGTACCATCAGGCAACTTGTAATCGTCATTGCCGATGGATGTTGGGTGAGCCGCATACTGCATCAGGCTGCCCACTAACTGATCACTCTCGCTGTCCGTGTCATCAGCCTTTGCCATTAGCAGGGTAACGGCGGGGTCGGCTTGATGCTGTGCTTCATCACGATATTTCGGACGGCGATAGTTATTGAATTCATCTGCATCGCCACGCGCCATACTCAATCGGGCGGGACGGCTGTTGTTGATGGCCAGCGTGGTGGCTCGCTCTGTACCCTCGACTAAGGCTTGCTGACGCCAGCTCTCAGGCACCCCACCCCACAGGCCTTGCAAGTCAGCGCCCGCGTGCGAGTGAGTTTGTCCAAAGAGGACATTGCGCGTAGGAATACAGAGATTCATTTCGCAGCTTGCGCGATTCACCGCAGCCTTAACGGCGTCTTGAATTAAGTTACCGGCACCAATGGCATCCAGGGTGACGAAGGCGATGCGCTCCGATGTTTTGGGGTCTAAAAGGACCATGACGCGGACATTAATGTCATCCACGCAGGTCGCCGGATTGCGATTCGTCGCGCTAATTTCCGGACTGAAACACCGCGCTCCTGCAGGCGGATTGGATACAGGCAGCGGAGGCTCACCGGCACGAACCTCCGGCAGTGGGCCATAGCCCGGCAGCAGCTTAAATGGCCCAAAGCCGTAACCGCCTAAGTGGAAAAACTGCAGACGCGTGCCACCCGCGTAAGACTCCAACTCACCGGCAATTTGTGAATTCGTGGGTGTTGCAACGGCTTTCGCGCTGCCAACTTGGAATAGCTTTAATGCTTCATCATTTTTCAGCTGAACCGTTGCGGACTTCTCCGCTTGGCTCACTAAGTTAGCCACAACCGCAAAGGACTCATCACGCTCTTCAAATAGATCACCCTTAATCGTGATCGGTAATAGCACAGAGGTCGCCCCCTTAGGCACCATCACAACAGCATGCGTGATCGGCTCAAAGTCGGCACGCTCACCACTACTCCGCGCGCTGCCCGGCGTTGTCCGATAGTGCAGTTCCAGCACACGATCCGCCGCCTCAGACAACGTCGCTTCAACATTCGCGACACTGCTGCCATTTCCCTCGGCTATCGACAGGCTTTTCAACGACAACGTTGGCAGGGTTTCAACACGGTCATCGTCTTGAATGGTGATGGTAGTCGGCGAGCCATTCACCTGAACACCCGCATCGACAGCCGTTACCGCCAGACTGAAGCTTTCATCGGTCTCAACTTGAGTGTCTTGAACTACGGTGATCGGAATTTGGAAACTCGTGACCTGAGCCGGAATGGTCAGCAGCGACTCGGTACGCACAAAGTCTTCGCCTGCTTTTGCGGTGCCGTTTGTTGCCATCACGCGAATACTTAATGCTCGGTCTAGCTGCCCTTGACGCAATAGCGTCACGACAGTGTCACCTGCACTTTCGGGTAATGTCGCAGGCGCCAGCGTAAGTACCACGGGGGCGCCCACGGTATCGTCATCTAGGATGTCGATGTTAATCACCGTCGATGGCAAGGTGGCATTGCTGGGTGAGCTCAGCAAAACCGTGAAACGTTCATTGGCTTCGGCTGCACTGTCGCCACGAACGGTGACAGGAATACGCTGCGTGACATTTCCAATCGGAAAAGTGACCGTGCCACTGGTCGCCACATAATCGCTGCCCGCACTGGCGGTGCCGGCGACCGTTTCAAAATTGACCGTGACGATTTTGTCGCTGGCTGCTGAAAGTTTCAGCTCCACCAGCACCTCTTGATCTGACGCCCCTTCCAGCACCGATAGAGTCGACAATGAAGGGGAAATCACCACCGGATCTGTCGCACATTGGCCATCGGGATTTTGGTTGTTTTGAATATCCTGCTCACTACACGCCAGATGCTTTCCAGCCACTTCAGCCGTGACCAAGCTGCGGTTTTTCGACTGCAGGTAACCCATGAGTTTAGGGTTTTCAGCCGCCAGATTTTCTGGCGCCACATTGAGCTTCACTTCAGTAATTTGCTCGCCGGCGGGCAACTTACTCAAGTCCTCCTGCGCGTCACTCAAATCAATCCCATTGGCGGTATTTTCATCGGCATCCAGCGTTTGGAGAATGCGTGCGAGGTTAAGCACGCGACGATCATCGAGCGCAGCGTCGGGAAAAATATCCCGGGGCGTCATGATGGCCTTAGCCAAGATCGGGCCATCACCTAAAGGCAAGTTAGGCATTAAGGAAAAGCGCGCCTGACTACCTGGGCGGTATAGGAAGCGGCCCTCTCTATCGGTTTGACCTGATGCAGACTCTGTCTGATAAAACAGGCCTTGAACGGGGCTATCAATAAATCGCCCGGTCTGATTTCGGTCTTGAGTAGTGACTTCACTGCAACCCATTATGGCGAGCGATAGCGATGCTACCGTGGCAAATGCGGAAAAAGGCGTGCGTGCAAGACGAGTAATGGCAAGCATAGGTCGATCCACTTATTATTTTTATTGTTACTTTGTGTAATTTTTTGATTATGAATCGTTACACCAAACCCCCTTCAAGGCAAGGTTTCATTAGGCCCGGTAACAAAAAACCCGCCGTAGCGGGTTTCCTGTTTCAGCAGGGATGAAGGGCTTAGAAGCTGGATGCATCCAAGGCCATCATCATGTCTGAACCGGCCTTCAATGCACTCACACGTGCCTTCAACTCGGGCAGTAAGCGTGCAAAGAAGAAACGGGCCACGACTAATTTGTCGGCATAGAACTCACCCTCCTGCTTCCCTGCGGCCTGCGCCATGAGCAGCCACATGTGGGCGTAGCAGAGCAAACCAAAGGCATGCAGGAAGTCCACCGACGCACCGCTGATTTCATTGGGCTGCGTACGTGCAACCGAGAGAATCCACTCGGCTGCCGAGGCAATGTCATTGGCCGCTTCAGCCGTTGCTTGGGCAAACCCTGTCAGCGCTGCATCCTGCTCAGTCGCCGCGACCAACGCACGAACTTCCGCTAAGTAGGTGTTGATGAACGCACCGTGATTGCTCACCAGCTTTCGACCCACCAAATCCAACGCTTGAATGCCGTTTGCGCCTTCATAGATTTGTGCAATGCGGGTGTCACGAACTAACTGCTCCATGCCCCACTCACGCACATAGCCATGACCGCCGAAGACTTGTTGCGCTTCAACACAGGCATCAAAGGCTTTATCGGTGAGGAAGGCCTTAGCCACGGGCGTCATGAGCGCGACGATATCAGTAGCCGCCGCCTTTTCGTCGGCGTCGGTGCCGTATTTGGCGAGATCGAGATACTTCGACACATACATGGCAAAGCAACGACCGGCTTCATTGTGGGCACGCACTTTTAACAGCATACGACGCACATCGGCGTGTACTAGGATACTGTCGGCAGCTTTTTCCGGTTGCTTAGCGCCGGTTGCAGAACGGCCTTGAATACGGTCTTTCGCATAAGCCGCCGCATTCTGATACGCCACTTCGGAGGCACCAATGCCCTGCAAGCCCATCGACAGGCGCTCGTAGTTCATCATCACGAACATGGCAGCGAGGCCTTTGTTCACTTCGCCAACCAGCCAGCCTTTTGCGCCATCAAAATTCATCACGCAAGTAGCCGAAGCTTTGATGCCCATTTTATGTTCGATGTTACCGGCAGATACCGCATTGCGTGCGCCTACCGAGCCATCGTCATTCACCAAGAACTTGGGCACCAAGAACAACGAGATGCCTTTCGAGCCGGCGGGCGCATCCGGCAATTTGGCCAGCACCAAATGAATGATGTTCGACGTGAGGTCATGCTCACCGCCGGTGATAAAGATCTTTGTGCCCGACACTTCATAAGAGCCGTCAGCTTGAGGGACGGCTTTAGTCTTGATAATGCCCAGATCAGTACCGGCATGCGGCTCCGTCAAACACATCGTGCCAGACCACTCACCCGAATAGATTTTGGGCAGATAACGCTCATTGAGCTCATCACCCGCATGCTGTGACATCGCCAATGCCGCTCCAATGCCCAGCAAGGGATACAGAGCAAACGACGGGTTGGCACCAAAGAGAATTTCTTCGGTCATGACCGTGACCATTTTAGGCATGCCCTGACCGCCCCAACGCGGATCGGCACCCAAGCCTATCCAGCCGCCTTCGCCATACTGCTTGAAGGCATCTTTGAAACCGGCGGGCGTGGTCACGACACCATTGTTAAACGCTGCGCCCTCTTCATCGCCACTGCGATTCAGCGGAAAAACTACGTTCTCGTTGAACTTGGCCGCTTCTTCCAAAATCGCATCTACGGTATCGCGATCCACTTGCTCAGCCAGTGCAGGCAAACGTGCCCATAGTTCGCTAGCCTGAAAAACCTCGTCGAGGATAAAGCGCATGTCGCGCAGCGGAGCCTTAAAAACTGGCATAGTAAATCCCTCTCAGCTAAGGCGCCTGACTCAGCCAGCGCGCCGCAATTTAATCTGAAGTGAACAGACAGAAGCCCGCGAATGCGGGCCTCTGTGTACCACGAGTGCTAAATCCGACCTTAGAAAGCGAAGGCTTCAGCATCCAACTGCATGAGCACATCAACACCACCATCAATGATGTCGGCGTGCGACTGCGTGCGCGGCAGAATCTTCTTGAAGTAGAACTGCGCGGTCTTGACCTTGGCTTCGTAGAAAGCCACGTCACCTTCGCCAGCAGCGATCTTGTCCTGAGCAACCTTAGCCATCCAAGCCCAGAGGTAACCGAGCAGCACATAACCTGAATACATCATGTAATCGGTCGCGGCTGCACCGGCCTCGTTCGGGTTCGACATCGCTTTCATGCCGATCTTCATGGTCAGGTCGCCCCACTCCTTATTGAGTTTGGCGAGTGGGCCGGTGAACTCGGCCATGGCAGCATTGCCGGCTTCCGCTTCACAGAACTTATGCACGATCTTGGTGAAGTTACGCAGCATGGCGCCCTGAGTCTGCAGCACTTTGCGACCCAACAGGTCCAGCGCTTGAATCTGCGTGGTGCCTTCATAGAGCAGCGCGATACGGGTGTCACGAACGATCTGCTCCATGCCCCATTCGCGGATGAAACCATGGCCACCGTATACCTGCACGCCGTGGTTCGCCGCTTCGTAACCGGTTTCGGTCAGGAAGGCCTTGGCGATCGGCGTCAAGAAAGACAGCAGTTCATCAGCCTGCTTTTTGGCTGCTTCGTCAGACGAACCCTGCAAAATGTCGGTCTGTGTGGACAGCCAGTAGCAGAGCAGACGACCGCCTTCGGCAAACGCCTTCTGGGTCAACAACATCTGACGTACGGCAGGGTGCACGATGATCGGATCAGCTTCCTTCTCGGGAGCGACCGGGCCGTTCAAGGAACGCATGGCAAGACGGTCACGAGCATATTCCAGAGCGCCCTGGAAGGAGCCTTCGGCGGCGGCCAAACCCTGCACAGCGGTACCAATTCGCGCCACGTTCATAAAGGTGAACATGCAGTTCAGACCACGGTTAGGCGGGCCAATGAGGAAGCCTGTTGCGCCATCAAAGTTCATCACACAAGTCGCGGAGGCCTTGATGCCCATCTTGTGCTCAATAGAACCGCAAGCAACGCCGTTGCGCTGGCCGTTCGGCAGGAACTTCGGCACGATAAACAGGGAAATGCCCTTGGTGCCTTTAGGTGCGTCTGGCAGACGTGCCAACACGATATGAACAATGTTGCTCGCGAGGTCGTGCTCACCGGCGGAAATGAAAATTTTGTTGCCGGTGATGGCGTAGGAGCCGTCTGCCTGCGGTTCAGCCTTAGTACGGATGAGGCCGAGGTCGGAACCTGCGTGCGATTCCGTTAAGCACATGGTGCCAGTCCATTCACCGCTGATCAGCTTGGTCAGGTAGACCTCTTTCTGCTCTGGCGTGCCATGTGCTTCAACCGTATTGATAGCACCGTGGGACAGACCGGGATACATGCCGAAAGACCAGTTGGCAGTGCCCATCATTTCGCTTAGCGCAATACCAACGGTGGGGGGCAGACCCTGGCCGCCGTGGTCGACTTCCGCCGACAAGGAACCAAAGCCGAGCTCAACGAATTTGGCATACGCCTCTTTAAAACCCTTAGGCGTAGTCACAACACCGTTGTCAAAATGGCAGCCTTCTTCGTCGCCGGAGCGGTTGATTGGGGCCAGCTCGCCTTCACAAAACTGAGCTGCTGCCTCCACAACGCTGTCGATCAGCTCGCGATTCGTGTCGGCAAACTTAGGCAGGCCGGCGTAGAAATTTTCCAAACCCAGCACGTCGTGCATAACAAACTGCATGTCACGCTGCGGAGCTTTATATTGAAATGCCATGTTGAGTAACCTCAGTAATGAATGGGCAATGCCCGCTAACGTATCTGGCGAAGTGAGCCACCGCGAGAAAACAGACCCGACTCGACTTCGACAAGGCACTGAAGTGTAGTGAATAAAAGGTAGTCAACCCAGCCCATTGTGTGACTGATGGTTCACGACTTACAACCCTTGTCGCTACTCGCTTCAGACTGCATTTTTCGCTGATCGATGACACACCGCACTAGGACAAATACTGCTCAGCTTAAAGACGGCAACGAGAGTGCCGTTAAGTTCAGTGTCTGCGCCCGATCAGACGCGGTAGCTACCAGCTGCCAAGGCACAATGCCAAGACAGGGTGCGGGCAACAGGCTGTTTAAAGTCGCTAGGTTATCGGCTGCATGAGGCCAATCCGCTGCGAGATGATTACCCACCCAACCCGCCAACTTAAGGCCATCACGTAATATCGCTTCCGCTGTCAGAATGGCGGCATTCAAGCACCCAAGGCGCAGGCCCACGACTAAGATCACCGGCAAGTTGAGCTCCTTTGCCACGCTCGACAATAACTCGCGATCATTAATGGGCACGCGCCATCCGCCAGCGCCCTCCACCAGCGTGAGCTGAGCACGACGACTCAAGCTACCTCGCACATATCCCGTGAGCTGGGCGGCCGTGATGCGACGATTCGCCAGGCGCGCGGCAATATGCGGCGAGCAGGCCTCTGGCAAGGCCACCGGATTGACCTCATCGTAAATCAGCCTGGGTGAGTTACTGGCGGCCAGCAGCGCAAGGGCGTCGGAATTACGCAACCCGTCTGCGGTCATCTCGCAGCCTGCTGCAATCGGCTTCAGGCCAAGGGTGCTATAGCCCTGCGCGGATGCGGCATGAAGCATGGCCACCGCCACGGTGGTTTTACCCACATCGGTATCGGTGCCAGTGACAAAAAACGCGGGCATATTGCCTCCTAACTGAGCGCGCTGGGTTTAGCGCTAGGCCTGTAAATGAATACGCCACACTTCATAGCGCAACGGGATGCCTCGCGATTCTCGTGCGGCCTCCAATCGCTGCTGCAACTGCTGCAAGGCTTGCCGAGGTGACACGCTTGCACGGACGGTCGTGGGCCGCTGCGCCGTTACGCCTAACTCCCTGAGCGTGCTCAGCCAAGCGGACGGAGAATCATGAAACTCCTCATAGGTTTCAATTTCTGCCTGCCGCAAAGTCCACGGCGAGACCTGCAATGCTCGTTGCCAATCCGCCAGTGGCAACAGGGACGCTCCCGCTCCACTGGCAGCCCCGCGTGCCGACAAACTGCCCGCCACGGGAATCACGCAAAAGGCTTGGCCACCCGGCGCACACACCCGATGCAGTTCATTCAGTGCTTGCGAAGGGTCATCACACCAGTGCAAGGCAAAGTTGCTCAACAGGATATCCATAGACGACGACGCAAAGGGCAAAGCTGCCGCGTCCGCACAGACCTTAAAGACCGATGCATGGGGTGCGGATTTCACGCTGTATAACATGCCCTCACTGAGATCCAAGGCATACATCGTGGCCAAGTCCAGACCCGCTTGTTGGTGCAATTGCTGAATCAACCAGCCCGTGCCACAGCCCACATCCAAAATACGTAGCGATGGCGATGCCGCGTGCAGGTGCGGCAGCGCCGATAACAACAGGCGCTGGGCGCTTTGCTGCTGCAGTTGCGCGAGGTCGTCATAGCGCGAGGCGGCGCGGTCAAATCGACGCCTTAACAGCTGCTGCCAGGCAGTCATATCAACACCTTGGCATCGCTCATCTGACTAGCCAAGCTGCGCCACCAAAAACGGCATGGCATGCGCCAAAAAGGCGTCTGGCTCCGCTAAAAATGGCGTGTGGCCACTCTGCGCCAATACGCAAATAGCTGTCGAGTCCAGCTCCGGCTTTAGCTCTGCCAACGCCTGTGCCAGCGCTGCCGGCACCAGCACATCGTTTGCGCCCAGCAGCGCCATCACGGGCTGCGTTAATCGACGGAAGTCATCGCGCACATCCAGCTCGGACAGCAGACGCAAGCCGCCGCGCAAGGCTTGAGGGGCGGGTAAACCCTGCAAATACACAATCTCTTGCAGAAAGCGGATGTCCTCTTTCATGCGTTGAGAGCCCCGGCATTGCAACGACAAAAAGCGAATCAGGGTGCCTTCTGGGTCTTCATCATAAAAGTCACGGAATTGCTGAAACTGCGATGCGGCCATCGCCGTCGCCCAGTCTTCGCGCTGCACAAAGCTGGGGTTGGTCGCCACCAATAACAGCGCCTTGACCCGCTGTGGATGGCGAGCGGCAATGGCTGTGGCAATCTCGCCGCCCAGCGACCAGCCCATCCACACGGCAGAAGCTGGCGCAACCGCCAGCACCAGCGACATCACATAGTCCAAATCGTAATCGCCTCGGGGTAACGGGCTGCGGCCCATCCCCGGCAGATCAATGACAGTGACTTGATAATGCGCGAGCAGCGCCGGCACGATGGGGTCCCAGACGACCGAGTGCAGGCCCCAACCATGGAGTAGCACCAAGTCCGGAGCCGCTGCACCCGCAGGGCCGGTGCAGGCATAGGTGTCGTGGTAAAGCACTAACGCGGTCGTGTATTCATCTCTGTTGCAAATTCGGGGGCCAGCTCAGCCATGGCTGAGAGCAGCGAGGCCAGCGCGGCATCGTCATGGCTGGCCGATAACGTTAGGCGTAAGCGCGCCGTGCCAGCGGGAACCGTGGGCGGGCGAATAGCGCCCACCCAGAAACCGCGCTCGGCTAGCGCTGCACTCAAGGCCAAAGCGCGCTCAGACGAGCCCAAGTGAATCGGCTGTATGGGCGTGGCACTGTCCATCAAGGTCCAGCCTTGCGCCTGCAGGCCGGATCGCAGCTTGGCCGTCAGCGTCTGAAGACGCTCGCGTCGCCAATCATCCGCACGCAATAAGCGCAGCGCATGGCGCGTGGTTTCTGCTAGAGCCGCAGGCAGCGCCGTGGTGTAGATCGCCGTACGCGTGGTCTGCTGCAACACATCCATCAGTAACTTAGGGCCAGCGGCAAAGGCACCATAAACCCCAAAGGCCTTGCCTAAGGTGCCAATGCGCAGCGGAACAGCATCCGCCGGCAAACCCAGATGATCGACGCTGCCGCGCCCTTGCGCACCGAGCACGCCGAATGCATGTGCCTCATCGAGCATGAGCAGGGCATCGTGCTGCTGGGCGCAGTGCACCAGCTCGGCCAGCGGTGCGAGATCGCCGTCCATACTGAACACGCCATCACTCACAATCAGTCGTCGCCGAGCGGGGTTATCGCGGAGTCGTCGCTGCAGATCCGCAACATCACCGTGAACATAACGCTGATGATGAGCACCGCTGGCGAGGCCACCATCCAGCAACGAGGCGTGATTTAAGCGATCCTGAAAAATGGCATCGCCCTTACCGGCGAGTGCTTGCAGCACACCAACATTGGCCAGATAGCCATTCCCAAAGAGCAGCACCGACTCCACGCCAAGCCAGTGGGCCAGTTCTTCCGCCAGTGCCTCATGAGCTTGGTGATGCCCACAGACCAGCCCTGCCGCACCTGCCCCCACGCCCAGCGTGCGTGCGGCATGGGCCAAGGTTTCAGCCAGTGCCGGCTCATTGGCCAGGCCAAGGTAATCATTGCTGCAGAAGTTGTTCAGCCAACGCCCCGCGACCTGAACTAACGGCCCTTGCGGCGACTGCAAGGGCCGTTTCACGCGCAACAAATGCTGCTCGCGGCGTGCCGTCAGCGTGTCCTGCAGCCAACCTTGCCAGTTCGATGAAAGCCCTGTTGTCACTCGCGGCTCAAACGCGAACAGCGTCGGCCATGGCGTCACGCCACAGCGGCTGGGCAAGCGGCTTCGCACTTAGCATTTGGGCGGGCTGCGTGATGGCCTCTTCTACTTTGGGCGTGAGCCCCAAGCGCTGAAACAATTTGCGATCCGCCTCTGCTTCCGGGTTAGCCGTGGTCAGCAGTTTCTCACCGTAGAAAATGGAGTTGGCACCCGCCAAGAAACACAGCGCCTGCTGCGATTCCGGCATGTTTTCGCGACCTGCCGATAAGCGCACCATGCTCTTCGGCATGAGAATGCGCGCCACGGCAATGGTGCGTACGAACTCGAAAGGATCAAGATCGTCTACATCCCCTAATGGTGTGCCGGCAATTTTGACCAACTGGTTAATGGGCACCGAATCTGGGTGCATTGGCAAGGTGGCCAGCTGCGTGAGCAGCCCCACTCGATCCTCACGGCTCTCGCCCAGACCCACGATGCCGCCAGCACACACCTTCATGCCCGCATCGCGCACATGCGCCAAGGTATCGAGGCGATCTTGGTAGCTACGTGTGGTGATGATTTGGTTGTAATGCTCAGGGCTGGTGTCGAGATTGTGGTTGTAATAATCAAGACCCGCTTGGGCGAGTTGGCTGGCCTGCTCACTGTCTAGCATGCCCAACGTCATGCAGGTTTCTAAGCCCAGCGCTTTCACCTGCTTCACCATTTCAATGACATAGGGCATGTCTTTTTCGCGCGGACTGCGCCAAGCAGCACCCATGCAGAAACGGGACGCACCCTTCTCCCTAGCATTTTTCGCTTCTTGTACTACTTTTTCTATCGCTAACAATTTTTCTTTATCGAGACCGGTGTCGTAATGGCCGGACTGCGAGCAGTACTTGCAATCTTCGGGGCAGGCACCGGTTTTAATAGAGAGTAAGGTGCTGACCTGCACGGCATTGGCGTCGAAATGCTGTCGATGCACTTGCTGAGCCTGAAACAGCAGGTCATTGAAAGGCAGCTCAAACAGGGCGCGCACTTCGGTGCGGGTCCAATCATGGCGAAGGTCGGAACGACTCAGGGATGAGGTCATGGCATTGAAAACTCAGGTGGCTCAAAAGCAATGGCCGATTCTGGCGACACTGGCGCGCTATCGTCAACTTGCATCAAGAAAAATTATTGACAATATGAGAGGCAATCAGTGTTTACTGTGCTTACAACCCGCTCAGAGTCGCTGCCTTTGCTCAGGCTGCCTAGGCGATTTACCCTGGCAAGAGCGGGTTTGCGAGCGTTGTGCACTGCCTATGCCTGCCACGTCAGCCGCCAAGCAGTGCTTTGATTGCCAAAGCGCCCCACCCCGCTGGCAGTCGGCCCAGGCGGTTTTCCACTACCAGTTTCCCATTGATCGGCTAATTGCGGCGTTCAAATATCACCATCAACTGGCTTTAACCGATCTGTTTGCCGAATTCATGGCAGCAAAACTGCAACCGATGCCTAAGCACGCGCTGATGGTGCCCGTGCCCTTGCATCCCGATCGTTTACGCGCACGAGGCTACGATCAAACCTATTTGCTCGCACGCGCCATCAGTCGTCGCAGCGGACTTGCGTGCGATGCCACGTCGCTGAAGCGAACGCGCGATACCGCCATGCAAAAAAACCTTCATCGCAACGACCGACTATTCAATCTCCAAGGCGCATTCTCCTGCTCGGGCCAGCGACTTTGTCATCGCCCCATTGTTCTGGTGGATGATGTGATGACCACCGGAGCCACCCTATCCGTCATCAGCGACGCGCTACTGAATCAGGGCGCAGAGTCCGTGCATACTCTGGTCATTGCGCGCACACTGCCTGCCTGAGCTGATATGACCTGACCGCATTCATCTGCTTGTCACTCATTCAGCATAATGTGGGTAGCTAGTGCCGGCGCGGCATTGCTAAAATGCGCCAACACTTGGGAGATGCACCGTTCATGCTGATGGCTTTTACCCTGAACAAGGGGCTGCTCGAACCGGTTGCTATTAACGCGGCTGAAGACCTGGTTGCTGACATTCTCTGGGTTGATCTGATCAACCCCAGCGCCGAAGAGCGCGAGTGGGTTCGCACGGCCTATAGCCAGGAATTACCCAGCATCGATGACCTCTATGAAATCGAGGCGACTTCACGATTCTATGAAAACGATGACGGCCTACACATCAGCTCCTACTTCCTGAATTACGCCGACCAATCGTCTACCAACATCTCTGCCGCCTTCGTGTTCAACGGCGATCGTCTGTTCACGCTACGCGAAGAAGAGCTGGCCGCGTTCCGCCTGTTCCGCCTGCGCGCCCGTAAGGGTCTGGTCAACATCAGCAGCCCGAAATCCATTCTGATCGGCCTGTTTGAGACCAAGGTGGAGAATCTCGCCGACATGATCGAGCGTATTGCCGCCGATCTCGAAGTGACCAGTTCGCAGGTGCTCGGCAACGCCGAGACCGACGACATGGAATCGTTGCTGACCGAGATCGCGCAACAAGAAGACATCATCGGTAAAGTGCGTATTTCCATGGTCGATTTGCAGCGCATGCTTTACCTGCTGCTGCGCTCGGGCATGCTCAATGCCGACCTCAGCGAACGCCTGCGCGACATCATCCGAGATTCCGAATCGCTGATCGCACACACCTCGTTCCTGTTCGACAAAATTAAGTTCCTGCTCGACACCACGCTCGGCTTCATCAACGTGAACCAGAACAAGATCATCAAGATCTTCTCGGTGGCGTCGGTGGTATTCCTGCCACCAACCATGATCGCCAGCATCTACGGCATGAACTTCCGCTTCATGCCCGAACTCGACTGGGCTGCCGGCTACCCATTCGCCATCGGGCTGATGGCGCTGTCGGCGGTCACGCCTTTTCTCTACTTCAAACGACGCAACTGGCTGTGAACCATCTCGCCAACAGCCCGGAGTTGTTGGCGCTTGATGCGCTCATTGACAAGGCCGGCTCCCGGCTGGTCAGCGAAGTCGTCACCCGGATTGATGTGGATGGCCACAGCCTGCCGCTGTGGTGCCTGAGCATGGGCAATCGCAGCCCGGATGTACCCGCCATCGGCTTCTTCGGCGGCGTGCACGGCGTGGAGCGCATCGGCAGTCAGGTGCTGATCGCCTATCTCGGCAACCTCGTTGAGCGCCTGCAATGGGATGTGACGCTGCATGACCTGCTGACGCGGCTGCGCCTGGTCTTCATTCCGATTGTGAATCCCGGCGGCTTTCTCCGCGGCACGCGCGCCAACCCGGCCGGTGTGGATCTGATGCGGCATGCGCCGGTCGAGGCCGATGGCGATGTGCGCTGGCCGCTCGGCGGTCAACGCCTAAGCCCGCATCTGCCGTGGTATCGCGGCGCAGTTGGCGAACCCTTACAGCCGGAAGCGGAAGCCGTGTTCAAGGTCGTGCGCGAGCGTCTGCTGCCGCATCGCTTTTCCCTGGCGGTAGACTGCCATTCCGGCTTCGGCTTTCGCGATCAGCTCTGGTTTCCCTATGCCCGAACGCAGCAGCCCTTGCCGCATCTGGCCGAGGCCGAAGCCCTGCGCGCGCTGTTCAATCGTACCTATCCCAACCACAGTTTTTACCTGATGGAGCCGCAGTGCCTGAACTACACCACGCACGGCGATCTCTGGGATTTTCTCTACGATGAAGCCCGGCAGAAACAGCCGGAAAAGCTGTTCCTGCCGTTCACACTGGAGCTGGGCTCCTGGGCCTGGATGAAGAAGAATCCGCGCCAGCTGCTGGACCCGATGGGGCTGTTCAATCCGCTGCTGCCACATCGCCATGAGCGCGTGTTGCGCCGTCATGTCACCCTGTTTGATTTCCTGCAGCAGGCCTGTGTGTCGCATCACAACTGGCTGCCGCAGGGGGCCGAAAGAGTGCTGCACGAGCAGGTGGCGATGGCGCGCTGGTTCAGCTGAGCTGACTCAAACCCGCAGCGCAGCACCCTCTTTAAGCACCGCAAACGCAGACGATGCCACGCCATGCGTATTTAGCGCCACCTGCAAATCCAGCACCGGCTGCTCAATGGCCTCGTCTGTCAACTGAAAGGTATTAAAGTGAATCGACAGCGAACGGCGCGCACCAAGATCAACATGGGCACGCACGGCATCGTCCGGGTTCATGTGGACCGGGCCCATGAACCAGCGCGGCTCGTAGGCACCAATCGGCAACAAGGCCAAGCGCGGTGCGCCGAGGCGCTCGCGGATTTCGGCAAAGTGCGGGCCGTAGCCGGTATCGCCAGCGAAGAAACAGCCACCAGCCTCGCAACCAACATACAGGCCTCCCCAGAGCGTACGATTGCGATCCCGCGCGCCGCGTCCGGAGAAATGCTGGGCCGGCACAAAGTGGATGGTCAGCGGCCCCAACTCGACGCTTTGCCACCAGTCGCATTCGCTGACGCGCGCGATGCCATGCTGACGCAGCACCGCGCCGACGCCGAGGCCGGTCACGATCAGCGGTTCGTCACGCCGGGCAATCCACATCAGCGAGCGCACATCGAGATGGTCGTAGTGATCGTGGCTGAGCAGCACGGCGTGGATGGTCGGCAGCTCGTCCAGACGCAGGCCGGGATTGCGCACGCGGCGCGGACCGATCTGGCGCAACGGGCTGACGCGATCGGACCAGACCGGGTCGGTGAGGAGATTCCACGGGCCGATCTGGATCAGCACGGTGGCGTGATTAACGAAGGTGACCTGCCAATCATCCAGCCGCTGACTGAAGCAGGCCGGCGGCACTTGCGCCTGCTCATTATGCTGCCACTGCGGCCATTCGGCGGGCTTGCGCGTACGCATCCAGCGCAGGGCATCACGCAGTCCATGGCCGGTGCGCAGCCATGGATTGAAGAAACGACTGCCATTGAAGTGGTCGTTTTCCGCCAGCTTCAGACGCGGCTGGCTGAGCACATCCAGCCGTTCTTTGAGCGGTTTCAGCAGCGCTTCCGCCGGGTTTTTCTCATGCACTGCGAAGCTCTCCTGACGACCCGCGCGCACTCACCAGCAGGTAGACCGCGGGTACCACAAACAAGGTAAACAACGTGCCCAGACTCATGCCGCCGACAATCACCCAGCCTATCGGATGCCGGGCTTCGGCACCGGCACCGGTGGCAAACGCCAGCGGCAGAGCACCGAGCACCATGGTGGCGGTGGTCATCAGCACCGGTCGCAGGCGCTGCACGGCAGCATCGAGCACGGCCTGCGCCGGCGTCTCGCCTTGATCGCGGAGCTGATTGGCAAACTCCACAATGAGGATGCCGTGCTTGGTGATCAGGCCGACCAGCGTGATGAGGCCGATCTGACTATACACATTCAAGCTACCGCCAGTGAGCCTCAGCGCCAGCACAGCACCAAGCATAGCCAGCGGTACGGTGAATAGAATCACAATGGGATGCTTGAAGCTTTCGAACTGCGCGGCCAGCAGCAGATAGATGAACAGCAGCGCCAACACAAAGGTCATCGATAGTGCGCCGCTGGCGGCGAGGAATTCGCGCGTCGGGCCACTCCAATCGGTGCTCACTAAGGGATCTGCCAGCGCTTTCGCCGCCTGCTCCATAAAGACCACACCTTCCCCTTGAGAGTAACCCTCCGCGAGACTGGCCGAGATGGTGGCGCTGCGCAGCTTGTTGAAGTGTCCCAGCGATGACGGGCTGATGCTTTCGCTGACCTGCACCAGATTGCTGAGCGGGATCATCTCGCCGTTACCGGCGCGCACGAACAGTTGCGCGAGCTGGTCAGGCTGACGGCGCTGGCTGTCTTCGATCTGCACTAGCACATCGTATTGCGAGCCGTCGCGCTTGAAGGTGGTGACGGCACGGCCGCCAAGGAAAGACTCCAGCGCCCGGCCAATTTCAGCGGCACTCACACCCAGCCTCGCCGCCTGATCGCGATCAATTCGAATAGACAGCTGCGGCTTGTTGAGCTTGAGGTCGGAGCTGACATTGGTCAGGCCGGGGTTGTCATTGGCCTGTGCCATCAGCTCGTTGACGACGCGGCTCAGCGTCTCGTAATCGGCGCTGGTCTGCACCACGAATTCGATCGGGCTGCTGCGGTTGCTCTGCCCCAGCGACGGCGGCAGGATGGGCGCGATCTGCAGACCGGGAATATTGCCCAGCTTGCCCGCCAGCATCGGAGCCATTTCCTGCACCTTGCGCTCACGCTCGGCCCAGGGCTGAAAGCGGTTGAAACTCATGAAGCGGGTTTCGTCCGGGAAGCCAATGATCATGAAAGTCGATGCCCACTCCGGTACCCCCTGCATGACGGTTTCCACCTGCTGCGTATAGCGGCTGAGGTAGGCCGGCGTCGAACCTTCCGGCGCTGAGCCGGCGGCGATGATGATGCCGCGATCCTCGATAGGTGACAGCTCTTTCGGCAGCGCCATGAGCAGCATCACCGCCATACCGAGCAAGCCCAGCGCACCGACAACGACGGTCTTGCGCCAGGGCAGAAGCCGAACCAATGCCCGCTGATAGCCTTGAGTGATGCCATTTAACCCGCGTTCGATGGCCTGCGACCAGCGCGGCGGCGTGCCATGCACCGGCTTCAGCACGCGTGATGCCATCATCGGCGACAGCGTCAGCGCGCAGAAGCCGGAAACCAGCACCGCCGCTGCCAGCGTCAGCGCAAATTCGGTAAAGAGCTTGCCGGTACGGCCCGTGGTGAATGCCAGTGGCGCAAAGACTGCCACCAGCGTCAGCGTCATCGCCATCACCGCAAAGGCAATCTCGCGAATGCCCTTGATGGCGGCGTCGATCGGTGCCAGCCCCTCTTCAATGTGGCGATAAATGTTCTCTAGCACCACGATGGCATCGTCCACCACCAAGCCGATGGCGAGCACAAAGGCCAGCAGTGTCAGCGTGTTCAGCGAGAAGCCAAAGATCTGCATAAAGATCATGGCGCCGAGCAGCGAAACCGGAATGGTGACCAGCGGAATCAGCGTGGCACGGGCGCTGCGCAAGAACAGGAAGATCACCAGCACCACCAGCAGCGTGGCCTCGATCAGTGTCTGCGCCACATTCTGAATGGAGGCATCGATGAATACCGAGGAGTCGTAGGCCAGCTTCAGGCTCATGCCTTCGGGCAAGGCCGCACGGATTTCCGGCAGCGCTTTCGTCACCGCCTGCGACACCGTTAGCGGATTCGCCGTGGATAGCTTAATGATGCCGATGCCGACGCCCTCAACACCGTTGAAGCGTGTGGTGCGACGCACATCCAGCGGCCCCACTTCGATGCGCGCGACATCACCCAGACGCACCAGCAGACCGTTGCTGTTGCGGAGCACAACGGCAGCAAACTGTTCAGGCGTGTTCAGATCCGTCTCGGCCAGCACCGAAAACTCACGTTGCGTGCCCTCAATGCGTCCCGAAGGCACTTCCAGATTTTGCGCGCGCAAGGCTGCTTCGACATCGGCCGGGGTTAAGCTCTGCGCGGCCAAGCGAGGGGCATCCAACCAAATTCGCATGGCCGGACGGCGTTCGCCATTGATACGAATATCGGCAACGCCGGGCAAAGTTTGCAAGCGGTCTTTGATCACACGATCAGCGACCTGGCTAATCGCCAGGGGAGACGCCGACTCGGATTGCGAGTTTTTGTCCGCAGAAAGCGCTAGCCAGATGATGGGGTTGGCATCGGCCTCAGTCTTACTAATGCGCGGCTCATCGACCTCTTCCGGCAGGCGCTGGCGTACCCGCGCCACGCGATCTCGGACATCGCTGGAGGCACTGTCGATGTCTCGATCCGGATTGAACGTCAGCGAAATTTGCGTGGACTCGGCGCGACTGGTCGACGTCATGAAATCGATGCCTTCGATGCCCGACAGCGAGTCCTCCAGCACCTTGGTCACCGTCGATTCGATGATGGCAGCGCTGGCCCCGCGATAGTCGACCTGCACGGTCACCACCGGCGTATCGATATTGGGATACTCGCGCACCGTCAGACGGTCGAAAGCCATCACCCCTGCCAGCATGACCAGCAGGTTGAGTACGGTGGCCAACACCGGCCGGCGAATGCAAAGCTCGGAAAAGGACATGCCTTAGCGCCCCGCTGCCGGAGCCATCCCGACGGTGTCGACATAGGGTACAGCGCGCACCTTTTGGCTCGGCTTAGGTAACTTGTTCTGCCCGGACACCACCACCACATCACCCGCCTTCAAGCCGGACACCACCTCACTTAAACCATTCTGTCGCTCGCCTACACCAACAGGTGTCAGCACCGCTTCATCCCCTTGCAAGCGATACACCACTTGACGTCCGCCTTGCGGCACGATGGCCTGATCCGGTACCAGCAAAACCTGGCGTGGCTGGGCTTGCAGGAAGCGTACTTGCGCACTCAAACCGGGCTGCAGCTTGCCGGCTGGATTCGCCACCAGCACCCGCACCTGCTGCGCTCGCGCAGCACCGTCCAAGGCCGGCTCCAGCGCCTGCACCTGACCGCTCACCTGCAAACTATTCAAGGCCGGAATGGTCGCGGATACGGCTTGCCCGACGCGCAGGCTAGATGCCTCCCGCTCCGGCACCGACACATCGAGCTTCATGGGCGACAGCGACACCAGCGTGACCAGCGCCTGACCGGGCTGCACCAGCTCGCCGGGACTGAACTGGCGCAGACCGGCGCGACCATCGAACGGCGCCAACAAGCGCGTCTTGCTTAGCGCCGACTGCGCCTTGTCCACGGCGGCTCGGGCCACCGCGGCTTGGGCTTGCAAGCGCTCAACCTCGTTGACGGCAATCAGGCCAGACGCAACCAGGCTGCGCGCACGACCCAGATCGGCCTCGGCGAGTTTGCGATTGGCCTGGGCTTGATTCAGCTCGGCACGCGCGGCCGAGTCATCGAGCTGCACCATGAGTTGGCCGCGACGCACCGAAGCACCTTCCTGAAAGCCTAGCGCCGTGACTCGCCCAGCGACTTCAGGACGCAAGGCCAGCGACTCGTTGGCCCGCAAAGTACCGAGCGTGGCAAAGCTAGACTGCCATTCGCCGGTACGCACTGGCATGACTTCGACGCTGGCTGGCGGCCGCTTTTTAGCACCCGCCGCTGCATCAGATCCTGCCGGCTGACAGCCGACCAAAAACGCCAAACTGATCGCCAGCATCGGCAGGGCCGGGCTTACTTCACGCCCCGTAAAAGAAACCAATCGCATGACCACATCCTGACGCTTAATAGCGAGATCTAATAGAAACCGATGAACTGTTTTTAGTCACTGACACGAACTTCCGCACTCACACGCAGTGTTTTTCCAGAAGCCAGTCTGAAAAGAATGGGCACGTTCATCCCCACACGCAGCGGTTGTTTCAGCTCCATCAACATCAAGTGACTTGCCATCGGCGCCAACGGTGTTGTGACGCCGGCGGGCAGCTCTGGCCGAAGCCGCTGTGTCATTTCCATGCGCCCGTGTTCATGGCGCATGTCATGCCACTCCACGCGCCCGGCCATTGGGCTAGACATCTCAACGATATAATCAGCCGACTTTCCCGTATTAGTCAGTAAAACAAACGCGGCGGCCACCGGGCTTTGTGGCGGCACTTCGCGAATCCAGGCTTGCTCTGCCAGAATCGCCGCCGACGCATTCGCACTCAGCACCAGCAACAGGCTGGCAATCCAACGCCTTCCTCGATTAATGCACACGGTCATGACAACTCCATGATGACGGCCCAAGGCCGGAAGTCAGCGCTCATCCGCCTCACGCTGCAGTAATTGAATCGCCTCAACAATCATGGCAACCGACGCCTGCTGATCAAAGAGCTTACGAGTCTGGCCTTGGCCATCGATCAAATACAAATAGTCACTATGACTGACCGACACCGGCTCGCCCGGTGCCGACAACACCACTTGCGCGCCGTATAAGCGCTGCACTGCGGCCAGCGTGGGCAAGTCGCCGGTTAACCCCACGATGCGCGGATCGAAGTAGCGAACGTAATCGCCAAGGACCTTACCGGCATCCCGCGCAGGGTCCACACTAATCATGATCGGCTGAAGCAGGTTCGCCTCTTTACCCAGCGCTTTAAGCACCGCGCGATAACGCGCCAAGGTCATGGGGCAAACATCGGGGCAATGCGTAAAGCCAAAGCTGAGCAGCACGAATCGGCCGCGCCATTCACTGAGCTGTCGCGAGCGGCCGGCATCATCCTGCAACTCAAAATTGCCGCCCAAACGCAATACCGGCAGCACTTCCGCAGGCTCGGAATAGGCTTTCTTTGCCCAGACCGCGACCCCGATCAGCCCCGTGGTAATGGCCAGTACAAAGACAAAAATACGAAAAACCGATGTCATGCTTAAGGCCCCTCAATGACCGTGGTGGGACGCGGTGGAATATCGCCCAGACGCGCACTTAAACGCGTCTCACCCTGCCCCAGTGCGCGCGCGTAATGCACTGCATTGGTCATGACTTTTTTGGCGTAATCTCGCGTTTCCGAGAACGGAATACTTTCGATATAGCGCGTGGCCTCTAGCGGGGTGTCACTCTGCCATTCGCGAGCCCGACGCGGCCCAGCGTTATAGCCCGCAGTCGCTAAGACCGGATGCCCCAACTCCTCTAGCACATGGCTTAAATAGAACGTGCCCATGCGAATATTGTGCTCAGGATCATTCACCGCCTCTGCTTGATAGGGCACGCCCAACTTATTGCTGATCCATTGCGCCGTGTTGGGCATGATTTGCATCAAGCCCCCAGCGCCCACCACCGAACTCGCGTTCGGCACAAAGCGACTTTCCTGACGCATCAGGCCATAGACCCAGGCGGAGTCTAGCGAGCGTTCTTCACTCAGCGTCAGGGCTAATTCGCGATACGGCATGAGGTAGCGCAGGCGCACTGCCTCCACGCCAGACACCTGCTCAGCGGCATAAATCGCTCGGTCATACCAACCCACGTCATTAGCCGCCTGAGCCGCCGCTAGCACCAGCGATTGATCGGCCTGTTTAACCGCCCAATTAAATTCATTCACCGACTCCCACCGCTGCCCCAAGGCGCGCAACGCAAAAGCACGTTGGAATCCGGGCGACTTCACTAGGCGATCGACATCGGCTTTGGCCGTCATCACACCAGAGGCGATAGCGCGGTGCGATTTATCGCCGAGCCGCTCAGCGGCCAGTAGCCCGTAATAGTCATCCTCATGCGCCAAGTGCACAAAAATATAGTCGGCGGCGCGCTTCTGACCAAGCTCGTTGCTGGCAACGCCCTGCCAATACAACCACGGACGACTATCCTGCAAGCGTGCAGGCAAGGCCTGATACAGCGTTTGATACAGCGTCCAGTCTCCGAAACGAATACTTAAACGCAGGCGATTTTCACGATGATTGTCTGGCCAGAATGCGGCTTCGCTGCGCTGAAAATACGTTTCGCTGTTTGCATTGAAGCTCCGTGCAGCGGCTAGAGCGACGTGCCGCCAGGCCACTGGTGCTTGATCGGCCAGCGCCTCGGCTTGTGTCGATAACTGCGTACTCGCAGCGGCGAGATCCAGGCGAGCCCAACGGCCATAGGCATAGGCCACCAGCTCGCGCTGCGCCCTATCGCTCACCTCGGCCTTGGCAATAAACGCAGCAGGGTCGGCTTGCAACGCCTTCAGTGCATCTGCCGTTAAATCGCCCCCCAAGGTTTGCATTAAATGCCGCGCCAAACCGGCAGCATTCGCCTCAAGCGCCAGGCGTAAGCGCAGCCAAATATCTTCGCTAGTAATCACGCCCTGCGCTTGCAATGCGGCCTGAACTGGCGAGCAGGCGCTGGGCAAGTCTTTAGACGTCAGCCACAACGTAGTTCGCAAAGCCTTGGCCTCGGGGCTGGGGATGCGCTCGTTATTGGCGAGCACAGACTGCCAATAGAGGCATTGCAGTTCCAGCTCACTGGGGTCTTGTAAACGCGCAAACTGCTGACGAAACGTCCCCCACTCGCCCTTTTTGGCCAACTGACGCAGCCACTCGCCACGCAGTTTTTCGCTGAGAAAATCACGCTCATCCCGGGCAATAAATGCCTCTAAGGCTGCGCTGTCGCTGTCTTTTGCCTGCCGCCACAACTGCCAAAAATCTGCGTATACCGCCAAGGGAGAGTCCGCCATGGCAACTTTGGCCTGACTTAAAGCAGGCTCGTCTCCGGTACGAAAAGCGGCGCGAGCATTGATCCATTCGACATCATTGGCGCGCGCCATCGTGGAGCCGGTGAGTGAAAAGGCATAAAGCGCCATCAAACACCATGACTTCAGGGGGCGCTTGGCAGATATCGTCATTGTGTTTCCTCAACATGGAACGGAATAGAGACAGTTAACGCACCCAGCGTCGCGCCTCCACGCGTTTTCAAGCATACCTGTATAATGACGCGCTCAGGCTAAATCGGTAGTACTGCAACATGGCAAAAAAGCTCTATATCGAATCCCAAGGCTGCCAAATGAACGAGTATGACTCGTCACGCATGGCAGACTTATTGGCGAGCTCCCACGGCCTAACCCGCACCACCATACCGGAAGAAGCCGATGTGCTTCTGCTGAACACCTGCTCCATTCGTGAAAAAGCCCAAGAGAAAGTGTTCTCCGAACTCGGCCGCTGGCAGCGCATGAAAAACGCACGCCCTGACCTCGTGATTGGCGTGGGTGGCTGCGTCGCCTCCCAAGAAGGTGAAGCTATTCTTGAGCGCGCCCCTTATGTAGACATGGTGTTCGGGCCGCAAACCCTGCATCGCCTGCCGGACATGCTGAATCAACACCTGTTGCAGCAGCGCTCGCAGGTTGATGTCAGCTTCCCCGAGAATGAAAAGTTCGACTTTTTGCCCGAGCCCCGCGTGGAGGGCCACAAGGCCTTTGTGTCCGTCATGGAAGGCTGCTCCAAGTACTGCTCGTTCTGCGTGGTGCCTTACACTCGTGGCGAAGAAATTTCGCGACCTTTTGATGATGTCATTACCGAAGTCGCACAGGTCGCGCGCCAAGGCGTTCGTGAAGTCACGCTGCTGGGTCAGAACGTGAACGGCTATCGCGGTGAGCACCATGAAGGCCACCTCTGCTCCTTCGCGGAACTTCTGCGGGCCGTTGCCGCCGTGCCCGGCATTGCTCGCGTGCGCTACACCACCTCGCACCCGCTGGAGTTTAGCGATGAGCTCATAGCCGCCCACGCCGAGGTTCCCGAGCTGGCCGCGCATGTTCACTTGCCCGTGCAAAGTGGCTCCAATCGCATCTTGGCGGCCATGAAGCGCAACCATGACATTAGCGTGTACCGCGACATCATCACCCGCTTAAAAGCCGCCAAGCCCGGCATTTTCATTAGCTCAGACTTCATCATTGGCTTTCCCGGTGAGACCGATCAGGACTTCCAAGACACCATGGATCTCATCGAGTTCGTGGAATTCGACCATTCCTACAGCTTTGTTTACTCGAAGCGCCCGGGCACGCCTGCAGCGGAAATGGCCGACGACACACCCGATTCGGTTAAGAAAACGCGACTGAATATTTTAAAGACACAAATTGCGCGTAATACCGGTCTGAAAACCGACGCCATGATGGGTACTGTGCAGCGAGTGCTAGTGGATCGCCACTCCAAGCGCTACCCCGGCCACCTTGTGGGCATTGCAGAAAACACCCGCTGGATTCATTTCCCCGGCGATGCCTCGCTGATTGGCCGTTTCGCCGATGTGCTCGTGGATGGCATTGAGTCAATCAACGCCCTGCGCGCCGGTGCGCCGCTGTGGGTGGAATCGGATGCCGAAGCACAGGTCGGCTTAGGCCTACCCAGCGGACGCATTCCACTCTGGCACGAGGCGCGCTGACATGCCATTCGCCCACACCGCCAACGCCCGTGTTCACTACACCGTCGAAGGCAACGGCCCGGCACTGATGCTGTTGCACGGCACCGGCGGCGACGGCTTTTCGCACTGGGGCCAGTTGCTCCGGCACCTCACCCCAACGCACACCGTGATCTGCCCCGACTATGCCGGCTCCGGCCAAACCACCGACCTGAACGAAGCCCTTCAGCTTGACGAACTGGTGGCGCAAGTCATTGCCGTGGCCGATGCCTGCGGACAAACCACCGTCGATTTAGTTGGTTATTCCTTGGGCGCAGTCATTGCCGCAGCACTCGCAGCGGGGCACCCCCAGCGGGTGCGCTCGTTGGTGCTGGTCGCCGGTTTTGCCGGTGGTACTGACAGCCGCAGCGAACTGCAATTTGGACTGTGGCGCGAACTCATCGCGAGCGATCACACCCTGATGGCGCGCTTTATCTTGCTCACCGGATGCAGCCCGCAGTGGCTTAGCAGCCAACCCACCGCCGTGCTGGAAAAGCGCGTTGCGGCCATCGTGAAATTCACGAACTGGAACGGCATGGCACGCCAGGCCGACCTCGACGCCCGCGTGGATATTCGGGCCGAGCTGGCGCAGATTCAGGCGCGTACGCGGGTCATTGTGGGCCGTGAAGATCAAATGGTGCCTAGGGCACTGTCACAGGTTTTGGCCGACGAAATTCCCGGCGCCACGCTTAGCGTGATCGATGCCGGGCATTTGATACCGATGGAGCAGCCGGTGGAATTGGCGAAAACTATTTTAGCTTTTTCCGCAGCTCCGTCACCTGCTCACCACTAATGCCCCAGTTATCAGTATTCACCTCGTCAATCACCACCACGGTCGTGGCGGGGTTTTTATTCAGCACGTCCTGAAGCAATTTTGTCACGCCGTGAATGAGCGCGGCCTTCTGCGCTGGGGTCACGCCTTCGTCCGTCACTTTAATGTTTACGTAGGGCATCACAAGAACTCCTTAGTGGCTCTCTGCGACGTCACGCAGCGCGTAGCCGGTTTGTGGGAAATGCACATGCAAGGTGCCCAAATCTGGGGTTTCGCGGGCGATGATCCAGCGCGTGGAGGTAACGCCAACCAAGCGGCCAACCGTGGCATCTCGGGCATAGTCGGATGGCGCGATGCTAACCCGCTTCCCGATCCTGGCGTCTTGCTGATGCTCCACCGCGATAGCGCGTGGCGTGGCATCACGAGCAATCTTCAGCGCCTGCTCGGCACTGACTTCTGTTCGCTGCCCCTGCCCGACGGCCTGCAACCTGTCCATCCACGCCATGACCAAGGGAAAGTCCTTGAGAGCAGACCACTCCGCCACATCGCGGGCAATCCACAGGCTGTGATAGGTCGAGAAGTCGGCATGAGTGGCTTGCTGCCCAAACAGGTAGGGCTGGCTCTGTAAGCGCTGCTCGGTGGCGGCTAAATGCGCCAGCACGCGAGACTTGGCCTGACGGGGGTTACGCGCCTTCACTTTCGCTTTCGAGCCGATGCGAATGCGATCCACAAAGAAGTCAATAAAGTCACGAATGGACATGCTCGCGAGCATCTTGCGCCCAGCAGTTAGCGTGGCCGACGCCGTGAGCAGATCCATAAACACATAGAGATCGGTGGCGTTAGCGTAGGCTTGCGTGGCTTCGTCCGCCGATTCCAGCGCCAGCTCCGGCTTGCCACTCAGCGCGGCAATTTCACTGGCGATAACTCGGGTATCACAGAAAATATCTGCGCCGATTTGCGCCACCGGAATTTTCCGATACCCGCCTGCCAGCGCCGCCAATACCGGGCGCGGTGGCAGCTCACGGGTGATGCAGGACTGCCAGGGCAAATTGGCTGTGCCAAGCATGGCGCGAATCTTTTCCGAGAAGGGAGATAACGCGTAGTGGTGCAGGATCATGGTTGTTTCTCTCAATTAGCCTCTTCGCCAGCCATCCAGCAAAATCCCTGTCGCCACGCCGGCATTCAGTGACTCGGCCTGACCAAAACGCGGAATGGTTAACCGCCGTGTGAGCAGCGCTTGCACCTCGGCGCTCAGGCCATGCGATTCATTGCCGATGACCAGCACCGCGCCCGCCGCTTTCGCCACGGGCTGGCGCAAGCGATGGGTATTCTCGCCGTTAAGCACTGCCCCTAACACGTCAGCGCCCTCGGCGCGCGCCTGCGCGAGAAACTCGGGCAGTTCGCGCACCAGCAGCGGCATCCGCAGGAACGAGCCCATGCTGGCAGCAATCACTTTCGGTGCCTGCCACTCGGCCGTGGTCGGCGAGCAAACCACCTGCGTCACGCCATACCAGTCGGCCAAACGCAGAATGGTGCCGAGGTTGCCGGGGTCGCGAATATCGTCGAGCACCAGCGTTAACTCGCCCGCGCGCAAAGCCTGCTGCGGCCAGGCGCGCTGGCCGGCAATGGCGAGTGCGCTGTCGTTGCTTTCAAAGGTGCTGAGGCTGGTGAGCAAGCTGGCACTCACTTCGTGCAAGCGCATGCCGCGACGTGCGGTGGCATCCCGCAGGTCTGGGGCTGCTTCGTGGCTGGCGTAAACGGCAAGCACAGGCCAGTCGGCGGCGAGTAGCTCGGCCACACTTTTGCCTCCCTCCACGAGGAAGGCATTGTGTTCGCGACGACCTTTTTTGCTATGTAAATCACGCACGCGCTTTTGTTCAGCGCGGGTGACTTCAGGGGCTTTTTGCTGGGCAGGTGAGTTCATGGCGCGATGCTACCTGTTTGCGCCATTCGCCGTCACGCCGCGCGTGCTTTTCTCTGCACGTCTACACCGCGCACAAACTCGCGGATATGCTCGAAGGCACTGCGGCCCTCGGGCAATATCGCGGCGAAAATCGGGAACACATGCGGCATGCGATGCCACTCTTCGTAGCGCACCGGCACGCCTGCCGCTTGCGCGCAGGCCGCCAGACGGCGCGAGTCATCACGCAGCACTTCGGTACTGCCCACAATAATGAACATGGGCGGCAGGCCGGTGAAGTCGCCATGCAGCGGCGAGACCAAGGCGTCGTAGGGGTCACGGTCGCGCAGCAAGAATTGCGACAAGGTTCGCAGCGTCGGCGCAGGAATCATGGGGTCGCGGCGTTCGTTATCACGAATGGAGGGCGACTCGCAGCTCAGGTCCGTCCACGGCGAAATACAGATGGCTGCGCTGGGCAGTGGCAGGCCGCGATCACGCAAGGTTTGCAGCAGCACAAGAGTGAGATGGCCGCCCGCCGAGTCGCCACCCACCACAATGTCTTCACCGGCATAACCCCGGCTGAGCAAGTACTCGTAGGCCTGCACGGCATCATCCCGCCACGCTTCAAAGGTGTGCTTGGGGGCTAGGCGATAATCAATGGCCAGCACCGGACGCTCCAATGCCCGTGAGGTGCGCCAGGTGATTTGACGGTGCATAGCGGCCGCACCAAAGAAGTAGCCACCGCCGTGCAAGTACAAAGCAACCTGTTTTGACTTTACCGCTTCGGGCGCGCACACCCACTCGCCTCGCACTTCTGGCGTCAGCATGGGGGTGATGCTGACGTTTTTGGGCAGGTGCGACAGCACCGCGCCGGTCATGCGGAAAATGCGCCGAATATTCATCATGGATTGCGGGGAGTAGGCCGCCATGGTTGCCAACGGGCGAATCGACAGCGATAAGGCCCAGCCCAACGTAGACGCCTGAGCGCTAATTAAATGACGAGGACGATCAATTTGATCCGGAGCAGCATTAGCAAGTGTCGGCATGGATGAGTCCTCTTGTTGTATTTTTGTGACCGTAAAGTCATTTCGCCGACAGTATCAGACCCAACATTCGTCTGTCACGGATCTGTTTATGCAGCCTGTTATGACGCTTCCCGCACTTTAAGTTATCCTGCATCCCTTTATGGCCTGAGCCCCACATCACTTTGAATACCCCGACGACCAGTCACCGCAAGTTGCCCTTAACGCCCGAAGACCCACGCCGTTTGGCGTTGCTTTGCGGCGAACTGAATGAGCACATCAAATTGATTGAGCAGCGCTTACAGGTGCAAATCAATCAGCGTGGGTATTCTTGTGTGGTGCACGGCGATGAGCCCGCGGCACGTCTGGCGGAAGAAGTGTTGTTGCGCCTCTACGACGAAACAGAAACCAGTAATTCTCTCGCCCCAGAGACTGTGCATTTGGTCTTGCAAATTGCGCTGAGCCAACTCGCTGATAACGCCTCGGCCACGCCCGCCTCCGGGCATCAGGCACGACGCACGGCAATCGTGGCAGAAGGCCTGGATGACGGCCCGGTGCTCATCACCAAAAAAGGCTCCATACGCCCGCGTGGTGTGAATCAACGACGCTATGTTGAGCAAATTCTGAGTCACGACATTAGCTTCGGGGTGGGGCCTGCTGGCACGGGCAAAACCTATTTAGCGGTTGCGTGTGCTGTGGATGCGCTGGAGCGCGACCAGGTTCGCCGCATTTTGTTGGTGCGCCCCGCGGTTGAAGCCGGCGAGAAACTGGGGTTTTTACCCGGCGATTTGTCCGAAAAGATCAATCCGTATCTGCGCCCGCTCTACGATGCGCTCTACGAAATGCTCGGCTTTGAACGCGTGGCCAAGCTCATTGATCGCGAAGTGATTGAAGTGGCTCCGCTGGCGTATATGCGGGGCCGCACGCTAAACCATGCCTTTATTATTTTGGATGAAAGCCAAAACACCACGCCGGAACAGATGAAAATGTTCTTAACGCGCCTGGGCTTTGGCTCCAAGGCCGTCATTACCGGCGACATCACCCAAGTGGATTTGCCGCGAGGGCAGCCGTCTGGCCTATCGCAAGCCTTGAAAGTGCTAGAGGGTGTGGATGGCATTCACGTCACGCATTTTGCCTCTCGCGATGTGGTTCGTCATCCGCTCGTCATGCGCATCGTGGATGCTTACGAAAAGTGGGACGCGAAGCAGCCCCCGCGACCGGAGCGATCATGAGCTTGAACCTGTGGCTGGATATTGATGAGACGCTGCTGAGCCGCTCCGAGCTCATCGCTAGCCTGCCAAAAGAAGCCGACTTTCAGCGCTGGGCAGACGCTACGCTGCGTGCCGCTGGCCGCTCCGAGCAGTCGGTGAGCATCGATATTCGAATGGTGAGCGAAGCCGAAAGCCAAGCGCTGAATCGTGATTACCGGGGTAAAGACAAGTCGACCAATGTGCTGTCTTTTCCTGCCGACCTACCCCCTGAGCTCATCGCCGAGCTGGAAGAAATTCCGTTGGGCGACCTTGCCATCTGTGCCGATGTGGTTGCTCGTGAAGCCGAAGAGCAGGGCAAGTCACTGCTGGCACACTGGGCGCATATGACCGTTCACGGGGTCTTGCATTTACTCGGCCACGACCATATTGAAGCAGCAGATGCTGCCTGTATGGAGCCATTAGAAATCGCCATTTTGGCCACGCTGGGTTGGGATAACCCCTACGATGACGAGCCCAGCGATACCCCCACTTTAGTCACACCAAGGGAACTACCGTAATGAACGAGGGCGACAGTCCGAAATCCTGGTTAAGCCGACTCACCGATGTGTGGAGCGACGAACCGGAAACGCGTGATGATTTGATTGCCGTGATCCGCGATGCAGCCAAGCGTGGCCTGATGGATGTTGAAGCACTGCATATCATTGAGTCCACGCTGCAGGTTTCGGAGCGGCAAGTCCGCGAGATCATGATCCCGCGCGGCCAGATGGTGGCTATTCGCAGTGATGATGAATTACGTGAGTTTCTACCCGGCCTGATCGAGTCTGCACACTCTCGTTTTCCGGTGCTGGCGGCCGACAACCCCGATGAAGTGCTGGGCATTCTCTTTGCGAAAGATTTGCTAAAACTCATCCTTGATGGGCGCGACCGTATTGCCCTAAAGGATTACCTGCGCCCCGCGTTCTATGTGCCGGAGTCGACGCACCTCGACAAACTCATCCGTGAGTTCCGCAGCAAGAAGAACCACATGGCGATTGTCGTTAACGAGTACGGCGGCATTGCTGGCCTGGTTACCCTCGAAGATGCGTTGGAGCAGATCGTGGGTGAAATTGACGACGAACACGATTACGAAGACGACGAAGACGTGCTGATTCGCGAAACCGGCCCGAAAGAATGGGTGGTGAAAGCCCTGACGCCGATAGCCGATTTTAACGAGCACTTTGGCAGCCGCTTCAACAACGACGACTTCGATACCATCGCGGGCATCGTGATCAATGGTTTTGAGCGCCTGCCGGAAAAAGATGAGCAAATCGTGTTGGAACGCTGGAAATTCACCATCCTCGCGGCGGATTCGCGCACGATACGTCTACTTAAAGTAGAACCCAGCTAACCAGCCCACGAGCCTCGCCCCATGTCCCGTTTGTCTCAACTCATGCACGCCGTGCGGCCAACGCCGGCGGCATTTTGGCTGGCACTGATCGCTGGTGCGCTCATGCCCTTGGCGCTCGCCCCCTTAACGTGGTGGCCAATTGCTCTGCTGGGTATTGGCCTGCTCGCCGACTTGCTGGAGGGCCAAAGCCCTCGCCGGGCCGCGAAAATCGCCTTCCTGTTTGGCTTCGGCCTGTGGTTGCATGGGGGTAGCTGGCTGGTCGTATCCATGCATGACTTTGGTAATACCTCATGGCCTTTGTCGCTAGCGCTGCTGACCTTTGTTGCTGCCCTCATGGCGCTGCTGTTTCTTCCAATTGGCTGGGTCTATGCCCGCTTTAAATTAGACAAACTGGCCTGGCTGACCTTACCGGCGCTCCTCGTGGTGGGTGAATGGCTGCGCAGCTGGGTACTCACGGGCTTCCCGTGGCTCATGACCGGCTATGGTTTTATCGACACCCCCATCGCGGGTTGGGCGCCCTTGTTCGGCGTGTATGGCGTGAGCTTGGCGGCCGGCATTACCGGTATTGCCCTTTTCAAGATCGTGCGGGAAGGCAAAAAAGCCTATTTACCCTTAGTAACGCTGGGCGTGCTCTGGATAGGGGGTGGCCTGCTCAATCCGATTTCGTGGACTCAGGTTGACCGTAGCCAGGCCATGTCGGTCAGTTTGGTTCAGGGCAATATTCCGCAAGAGTCCAAGTGGGCGCTGGAGTGGCGCGACAAGACCGTAAAAATCTATCGCGATTTGTCCGCCCCGGAGTGGGGTCGCGACATCGTGCTGTGGCCTGAAGCGGCCATTCCCATGTTTGCCCATGAAGCGCAGGATGTGCTTGCGGACATCGAAAATGATGCCCTTAAAAAAGGTTCAGCCTTCGTCACAGGCATCCCTTACGCCACTTGGAACAAGGAGCGCACGGGCGTGCTGTTTTACAACAGCATTGCTGCCATGGGCGATGGCCTGGGCCTTTACCACAAGCAGCAATTGGTCCCGATTGGCGAATACATTCCCTTTGAAGATTGGCTGCGCGGTGCAATTCCATTCTTTGACTTGCCCATGTCGAGCTTTACCTGGGGCCCCAGCAAGCAGGCGCCGTTACTCGTTAAGGCGCAGCCGATGGCTCCATTTATCTGCTACGAAATTGCCTACCCTGAGTTGGTTCAGCGCCTCTCTAAACCCGCGGCCTTCCTCACCACCATTAGCAATGACGGCTGGTTTGGTCGCTCCATTGGGCCAGATCAGCATTTTGAAATGGTGCGTATGCGCGCCAAGGAAACCGGTCGCTACATCCTTCGCGGCACGAACAATGGCATCACAGCCATTATCAACGACCAAGGCAAGGTGGTGAGTCAGGCCCCGCGCTTTGTTGCCGCCGTGCTTCGGGGCGAGGTCTATCCCGCCCTAGGCTTCACCTTCTGGCAACGTTTCGGTGTGCAGCCGATTTTGGCTATCTGCTTATTGTTACTTGGCCTAGGCCTGCTAAGCAGTCGCCGCCGCTAAGCCTGACTCGCTGACGACTCGACAGGCCAGTAAAGCCTGCTCGAGCGCCGGCCAATCCAGCTCGCTTAAGCTGATGATTTCCAACCGGTTATCCGCGCGATACTCTGAGCTTTTAATGCTCAGGTCCTGTCCGGTCGCATTAAAAAAAACCCAACCTTGATCGGTGTGGAAGACCCCCTTTACCCGCTCCGCCACTCGCCATGACAGCAGGGTGGTGAGTAAAGGGTTGTGCTGAAATTGCCAACTTGGGGGCAAAATCCAGCCACCCACGCTTTGACCTTGGCGCAGCTCGTGGTAGTGGAATGGCGGTGTTTGCGGTGGGAGCTCCGCTACCTGGGTTGAAGCAGCTGACCGCAAATGCAGCAGAGAGCGCCGCACGGTGACAGGCGTTTTCAGTGGTGCATCCAACCACGCCAAGGCTACCTGCCCCGGCTGTGCAAATTGCAGCGGCTTTTGGCGTTTCTCGGCCAGGGCAATGGCCTGCTCGCGAGCCTCATCACTGAGCACGTCGGCCTTCGTAAACACCAATACATCGGCCACATCGATCTGCGCGTTAAATACGTCATGGTCGGTATAGCGCGGCTCACTGAGCTGCCTCGCGTCAATGGCGCAGAGCGTCGCGGCGGGCTTCAAATAGGCCTGCCAGTGCGGCTCGCGCAACATCTGCAAGAGTTCACTGGGATGCCCCAGCCCCGTCGGTTCAATGAGTAAGCGCGTGATGCCAGGCTCGGCAATGACTTGGCCCAAGGCGATTTGCAGGGGAAGATTTTGCGTGCAGCAGATACAGCCACCGGGAACTTCTCTTAGCCACACACCAGACTTCGCCCAGGCCACCTGATCAATACCTATTTGACCAAACTCATTCACAATAATGGCCCAGCGCTCATCGGCGGGCTTAAGTGCCAGCAGAGCCGAAATCAAGGTGGTTTTACCGGCGCCTAAAAAGCCGGTGATGACTTGAGTAGCAATTGTCATATCAGCATTCTAAATTCTGCATGTGTAAACATCACGCCCTGTCCCCTTCCCTATTTTCGCCGGCTGTCGCTAGACTGGCATCATTCTAAAACGCTATTGCGAAGACGCCATGAATATTCTGCTCACCGGAGGCACCGGCTTTATCGGCAGCCTGTTGTTACCGACGCTGCTTAACCCCAGCGAATACGGCGCTAGCCATCGCGTTACCGTGCTGACGCGCCGCCCCGCAAAATTCGCGGTGAAGCACCAAGACGCCATTATTGCCGGCCACCTACGCGTCATTGGCACCCTCGCAGAGCTAACACCCGATGACCGTTACGACGCCGTCATTAACCTAGCGGGTGAAGGCATTGCCGACAAACCGTGGACCAGCCATCGCAAGCGCGATCTGTATGACAGCCGGGTCACGCTCACCGAGTCTCTAGTGACGTGGATCGCCAGCGCGAAATCCAAACCCGCCGTGCTCATTTCTGGCTCCGCCATTGGCTGGTACGGCAGCCAAGGCGATAAAGTGTTGGAAGAAGGTGCCTTACCTCATGTGGAATATGTCCACGAACTCTGCCAGAGCTGGGAGCGTGCTGCAGCCGCAGCCGAAGCCCACGGCGTGCGCGTTTGCCTTCTGCGAACCGGGGTTGTTGTGGGTGCCGGCGGTGGCTTTTTACGAAAGCTACTGCCGCTCTTTGGCTTAGGCATCGCGGGCCCCTTAGGCACCGGCCAGCAATACCTGTCGTGGGTATCGCTAGCCGATATCGTGCAGATTATTTTGCGCCTACTACACGATACCTCGCTCAACGGTGCGTTCAATGCCACGGGGCCTCGGCCCGTTACCAACGCCGAATTCACGCAAACACTAGCGAAATTGCTCCGACGCCCCGCGTTTATTCGACTGCCCGCCAGCGTGCTGAAACTGGCCATGGGCGAAATGTCTACGCTGCTGCTGGACGGCCAACGCGTTATCCCTAGCCGCCTGCTTCAGGCAGGCTATGAGTTTCGCCAAGCGAGTCTAGAAGAGGCTCTTCGCGCCGCACTCGGGCAGCGCAGAACGCCATAACCCTCGAGCTCAGCTCGGCTTTTTTAACAGCCATTGCGGGAAGGGGTCCGACAGCTCAGCCCAGGCTTCGGGCCCCATCTGCATTTCAGCATCGGTGAGTAGGCAGGCATCAAGTATATCTATGGCATTTTTCGTATCCAACGACTGGCCAATAAACACGATCTCTTGTCGGCAATCGCCTACCTCAGCATCCCACTCGGCCAAGATTGCTTCGCGCGAGGCCTCGTCTTCCGGCCAGTGCTCAGGCGCGACCGACGCCCACCAATGACCTGCCGCACCGTAATGCAAAATCCCGCCAGCCTGTGCAATCTCACCCGCTGCTTCATAACGGCTGGCGAGCCAGAATAAGCCCTTACTGCGTAACAAGCGTCCACCCCCCGGCCACGGGGTGTGAAGAAATTGCCAAAAACGCTCGGGGTGAAATGGGCGACGCGCTCGGTAGACAAACGACTCAATCCCATACGCTTCTGACTCCGGCACATGCTCGCCACGCAGCTCAGCTAACCAGCCTGCCGACTGGCTAGCTTGCTCAAAATCAAACAAGCCCGTGTTAAAGACTGAGTCGTTATCTACTCGGCCTTGCTCAATCGGGATGATGCGGGCGCTACGATTTAAGTGCCTGAGCACGGCCATCAAGGCCTTTAAGTCATCTGGAGACACCAAGTCTGATTTATTCACCAAGATGATATTGGCAAACTCGACTTGCTCCGTGAGCAGGTTGCTCACATTGCGAATGTCTTCTTCATCGGTGGTCGCGCCGACGTCGAGGAGCGTATTGGCCGCCAAGTATTCCTGTGGAAATGACAGGGCATCGACGACGGTCACTAAGGTGTCGAGTCGCGCTAAGTCCGACAGCGAAACACCGAGCTCATCCCGGAACGTAAATGTTTCAGCCACGGGCAAAGGCTCCGAAATACCGGACGATTCAATCAAGACATAATCAAAGCGCCCAGCCTTGGCCAACTCCGCCACCTCAATCAACAGGTCTTCGCGCAAGGTGCAGCAAATGCAGCCGTTAGACATTTCGACTAGACGCTCCTGCCCCTGATGCAATGCCCCCTGCTCTCGAATCAAGCGAGCATCAATATTGATTTCATTCATGTCGTTGACGATCACCGCCAAGCGCAGCGAGCGCTGCTGTTCAAGCAGATGCTTAAGCACGGTGGTTTTGCCCGCGCCTAAGAATCCAGACAACACGGTAACGGGCAGACGACTATCTGAAGGCTGCATGCACTTCCCCGGTAGATATTGTTACTTTATAACATATCACATCTGACCTGATTTTTCCGCGTTCATTGCACCAGTTGCGTCAACCCGCAACCCCTCATAGCGTCTGTTTATGCTCAACGTACCCACACGCGTGCTAAGGTTTCGCTATTAGACACTGAGGTTCACCATGCGGCTCGCAACTATCTGCCTCCTACTTACATCGAGCCTAAGCTGGGCCACTGCCCCCGCCCCCCTGTCGCCTCCCGCCGAAATGAACCTTGCTCAATTTATTGATCGTAGTCTCAGCGCCAATCCGGACACGCGCGCGGCCTGGCAACGCAGCCGCAGTCAAGTCGAGCGTGTCGGCATCGCTCGCTCGGCCTATTACCCCACCCTAGATGCCAGTGTCAGCATCGGCGAGTCGTTCGGCGATAGCGCACTGCCCGGCGCTGATCCGCAAACGCGTTTAGCCTTGAGTAGTCAGTGGCTACTCTGGGATTTTGGCGGCCGACGCGCCAACCTCGATAGCACCCAGAAAACCTTGGCGGCCTTACAAGCCAATCAAGATCGCCTGAGTCAAATGGTGGCCCTAAACGCCGTGCAAAGTTGGTTCAATCACCTCAGCGCAGGGGCACGCGTCACGGCTGCAGCCAGTTCACTACAAGCCGCCGAAGAAACCGCGAAAGCCGCACGCCAGCGTCAGCAAATCGGAGTTGCCACGCGGGAAGATGAACTCCAAGCGGAAACCGCCTTAGCACAAGCGCGACTGATACTGATTCAACGCGAAGGCGAACTTGCTGCCAGTGCGGGCCAGTTAGCGATAGTGGCGGGATACCCGGCAGACACGGTGATTCGCCTCGATTTTCGTGAGCAGGAATTAGACTTGTTAAGGCAACAAGCAAGCGCTCAGCCCCCCCAGCTTTCACAGCTGATGACGCTCGCGCAAACGCGTCGGCCAGACCTTATTGCGCAGCAGCGACGCTTGGAGGCGAGTCAGTCTGAGCTAGATCGCATTGCCGCTCAGGCTAGGCCCTCGCTCACACTCAGTGCCACCACCGCCAGCGACCGCAATGAACTCAGCCAACGCGACGATGGGCAGCTGGCACTCACCGCGACGCTCCCGCTATTTACTGGCTTTCAGCAACGCCATCAAAATGCCTTAGCCGCCTCGCAACGCACCGAGCAAGATATTGAATTAACGCGAATTCAGCAGCAGGTGAGCTTGGATGTTTGGTTAGCATGGCAGCAATTAAACACCGCACGAGCGCGTATCGATGCCACCGACAGTCTCCTCACGGCCGCCATGGAATCGAATCGTGCCGCCCTCGCCCGCTATCGCGCCGGACTCGGCAATTTACTTAATGTGCTGACAGCGCAAAGCAACCTGGCTGAAGCGCAACAACAGCACGCAACCGCTCGATTTGATTTTGCCAGTGCCCGCCTGTCGTTGGCGCAAGCCAGTGGCTTACTGGTACGCGACGCCACTTTGGAGATGCATCCATGATCGCTTTAACGCCGGCTCGCCGACGCTGGTTAGGCGCAAGCCTTGTCGTTTTCCTGATGCTCGCCATCGGGCTAAAAGCCTGTGGCGGGGGCGATGACGGCCTGCGTTATCGCAGTGAAGCCGTCGATCGCGGTGACATTTCACAGCGTGTCGCCGCGAACGGTCAACTCAGCCCGGTCACGCTGGTGTCGGTAGGCACACAGGTATCCGGCATCGTGCGTTCCTATAGCGCCGACTTTAATGATCGCGTGGAGGCCGGCCAGATACTGATGCAGCTCGATGATGACCTCTTGCAAGCACAGCTCACGCAATCGCGCGCCAACCTCACCAGTGCCCAAGCCTCCCTAGCCCTGGCACAAAGCAACTGGTCACGCATACAGCCCTTGGCTAAAGAAGGCTTTGCCTCCTCGCAGGAGTTAGATCAAAGCCGGCAAGCCCTGCGCGAAGCCGAGGCCCGTGTCGCGCAGACCCGTGCGCAAGTGCAACGCGATCACGTCAATCTCAGCTACTCAGTGATTCGTTCGCCGGTCTCTGGCGTGGTGGTACTGCGTGCAGTGGATGTTGGCCAAACCGTGGCCGCCAGCTTTCAGACGCCCGAGCTGTATAAAATCGCCAAAGACCTGCGTGAGATGGTGATTGATGCCTACTTTACCGAGTCCGACATTGGCGACATTCGCGTGGGTCAGGCCGCGCAATTTCGCGTTGATGCCTACCCCAATCGCAACTTTGATGGCGTGGTAAAACAAGTTCGGCTCAATCCGAAAACCGAACAAAACGTAGTGACCTATGCCGTTGTCATCGCAGTGGAAAATCCCGATCAAATCCTGTTGCCGGGCATGACGGCCTACGTCACCATCAACACTCAAAGCAAAAAAAATGTCTTGCGTGTGCCTACCGCCGCTCTGCGCTTCCGCCCCCCAGAAAATGCCACGCTAGTGCAGCAGGAAAATACTGAGCAAGCCAAGGCTGCCGACACCAAACCATCATCTAAAGCACGCGGCATGCGCCAGCAGGGCAAAGTTTGGATTAATACGCCGGATGGCTTGAAGCCCATCCGTGTTCGCCTAGGCATTACCGACCGTCAGTACACCGAAATTACCGGCGGCACGCTAACCGTTGGCGACAAGGTGGTGATTGAACAGGCGCTTAGCTCGGAAGAAATCGCCAAAAAGGGCATGAAGTTCCGGATGAATGATTGATGACCAGTGTCATCCGACTGCAAGGCTTGGTTAAAGACTATCCTAGTGGGCTGGGGCCGGTGCGTATTCTGCATGGCATTGACCTTCATATTGAGGCTGGCGAATTTGTGGCGGTGATGGGGCCCTCTGGCTCCGGCAAATCCACCCTCATGAATATTCTCGGCTGCCTCGACAGTGCCAGTGGCGGCGACTTTGCGCTGGCAGGTCAAACGGTTAACACGCTCGACACCAATGCCTTGGCCGTTCTACGTAACCGCTACATTGGCTTTGTTTTTCAGGGCTTCAATCTATTGCCGCGCAGCACGCTGCTGGACAACGTGTCGCTGCCGCTGATTTATGCCGGCATACCCCTCGCTGAACGCAAACAACGCGCCGCCGACATGCTCGCCAAAGTCGGTTTGGGCCAGCGCCTAAACGCCCTGCCCGGGCAAATTTCCGGGGGTCAGCAACAGCGTGTCGCCATCGCTCGCGCGCTGGTTAATCGGCCCGCCCTGATTCTGGCCGACGAGCCCACCGGCAACCTCGACACGCACACCAGCGACGAAATCATGCAGTTGTTTAAGCGTCTCAATCAGGATGAAGGCATCACCTTGGTGTTAGTCACCCATGAGCCGGATATTGCGGCTCATGCCTCGCGCTTGATTCGACTCGTGGATGGCCACAAGGCGTGGGATGGCGACACTACCACAGGCCTTATCGCGGCATCGCAGAGCAGCACTGCGCTAAACGGGGGTAACACGCCATGATGCTGGTCATGCTGCGCGAAGCCTTGCTCGCGCTCAAAGCCAATCGACTGCGCAGCTTCCTGACCATGCTCGGCATGATCATTGGCGTCGGCTCGGTCATTGCCATGCTTGCCATCGGTCAGGGCGTGCAGGCGCGCATCGAGCAATCGATCAAAAGCATGGGCTCCAATCTGTTCATCATTCTGCCCGGCGCCACCAGTTCAAACGGCGTGCGGACCGGTTTTGGCAGTGCGCCCAACCTCACGGTAGAAGATGCCACGGCACTGAAAAACACGCGTCATGTCATTGCCGTTGCGCCGGTTGTGCAGTCCAACGCGCAGGTGATTTACGGCACACAGAACTGGAACACCACCATCATCGGCAGTAATGCCGACTATTTCGGCCTGCGCGACTGGGTGGTGACCTCCGGCTATGCCTTTGATACGCCTGAGCTGCAATCGGCTGCGCAGGTGGCACTGATTGGCCAGCAAGTCGCCAGCAATTTGTTTGGCGACAACGACCCCATTGGCGAGACGCTGCGCATTCGTAACGTCCCGTTTCAGGTTATCGGCGTGCTTGGTAGCAAAGGCCAAAGCCTCGATGGCCGCGACCAGGATGACACCGTCGTCATCCCCATCACCACCGCGCAGCGCAAGCTCGCCGGCAGTCGCTTTCGCAGCTCCGTGCGCTTAATCATGGTGCAGGCGGAAAGCGAGGCGGTGATGCCGCAAGTCGAACAAGACCTGCGCGATCAATTGCGTCAGCGCCATCGTCTCAGTGCCGAGGCAGAGGATGACTTTACGCTGCAAAACCTCACTGCCATTGCCAAGACGGCGGCCGAAACCACCGCCATTTTGTCGCTGCTACTGGGGGCCATCGCCGGTATTTCCCTGCTGGTGGGCGGTATTGGCATCATGAACATCATGCTGGTGTCGGTCACCGAGCGCACCCGTGAAATCGGCATCCGCATGGCCATTGGCGCACGGCCAAATGCCATCCGCATGCAGTTTTTGTTGGAAGCGATTCTTATTTCACTGGTGGGTTGCTTTATCGGTGTTGGCGTCGGCATTGCGGGGGCTTATGTCGCAGCAATGGCCTTTGAACTACTGGTGATTGTCACCCTCAGCTCCATGCTGCTGGCCTTTGGCGTGGCGGCGGCGATTGGGGTTTTCTTCGGCTTCTATCCGGCCAATCGTGCCGCTAAATTGAAGCCGATTGATGCCTTGCGCTATCAGTAAATGCACTGTCGAAGTGCTCTTCTAGCGCAGCGAGTCGCGCGCCAAACCCAGCCACTCATGCAGGGCGCGACGACTATGAGCCAAAGACTCATGCTGCGGTGTCCAGCGCTCAACCACGCTATAAGCCTGAGCTTCTGTGGTGAATTGCGTGGGCGCTGGCAGCACACTAAAGCCCGCACGTTCAAAATTTTTAACCGCCCGTGGCAAATGACTGGCATGGCTCACTAAGACAACCTGGCGGATACCCAGCGGCAGTAAAATAGCGGCGGTGAGTTCGGCATTTTCGGCCGTTGTTTTCGATGCCTGCTCCAGCCAGCGCACCGGCACACCAAAGTCCTCGCGCAGGCTCTCCGCCATTAATTCGGCTTCCGGGCGCTGCGTGCTCAGCGGCATGCCACCCGTGACCAGAATCGGCAAGCCAGATTGGCGCTGTGCACGCGCGGCATAGCGTAATCGCGCCAATACTGAAGGGCTCGACACATCCAGACCCGCAAACTCCGGCGCACGGGGCGTCCGACCGCCGCCCAATACAACAATCGCGCCATATCCGGCTGCCTTTAACTGCGTCAGATCCGTGAGCGGCTGCACGCGAGCCTCCAAGGGGCGCGCTATCCAGCTACTGCCAACCGGTGTAGCCAGCAAATACATGGAAGCGATAGCGAGCACAGCCAGCGCCGTGGCGCTGTAACGTCGACCTTGCCACGCCAGAAGCAATGCCAACACCGCGAGCACACACTGAAGGCCCGGCGGCAAAAGCGGTAAATGGATAAATTGCGTCGATAGCACAGTGCTTCTCCTGTCACGCACGGGTCGTTAGGGCGGCGATGTTAGGGTATTCTATGGCGCATTGTGGCGAATGCCTTTTCCGCAGGACCGCCGTCGCTTTCGTGAGTCATCCCCATGCAAGAACAGTATCAACCGAATGCGGTGGAAGCCGCCGCCCAGACCGAGTGGAACCATGCCGACGCCTTCCGCGCCGATGACAACAGCAGCAAGCCACGCTACTACTGCCTGTCCATGTTCCCCTATCCCAGCGGCAAGCTGCACATGGGCCATGTGCGCAACTACACCATTGGTGATGTGCTGGCGCGCTACAAGCATCTGAACGGCTTCAACGTGCTGCAGCCTATGGGCTGGGATGCCTTCGGGCTGCCCGCCGAAAACGCCGCCATGAAAAATCAGGTCGCACCCGCGGCATGGACCTACGCCAACATTGACTACATGAAGACACAGCTGAAGTCGCTGGGGCTGGCCATCGACTGGTCGCGCGAGGTCACCACCTGCAAGCCGGATTACTACCGCTGGGAGCAATGGCTGTTTACCCGCCTGTTCCGCAAAGGCGTGATCTACAAGAAGTCCGGCAATGTGAACTGGGATCCGGTGGACCAAACCGTGCTCGCCAACGAGCAGGTCATCGATGGCCGCGGCTGGCGCTCCGGTGCGCTGGTCGAGAAGCGCGAGATCCCGATGTACTACTTCGGCATCACGCAATATGCCGAGCAACTGCTCAATGACTTAGACCAGCTCGACGGCTGGCCGGAACAGGTCAAAACCATGCAGCGCAACTGGATCGGCAAGAGCTTCGGCGCCGACATCCAGTTTGATTACGATGTGGACAGCGTCGGCATCGACGGCCAGCTCAAGGTCTACACCACGCGTCCGGACACCCTCATGGGCGCAACCTATGTTGCGGTTGCCGGCGAGCATCCCTTGGCCGTACGAGCTGCAGCGGGCAATGCCGAACTGACCGCCTTCATCGCCGAATGCAAGGCCGGCTCGGTCGCCGAAGCCGACATGGCAACGATGGAAAAGAAGGGCATGGCCACCGGCCAATTCGTCATCCATCCGCTTAATGGCCGCAAGCTGCCAGTCTATGTCGCCAACTATGTGCTCTGGGGCTATGGCGAAGGCGCGGTGATGGCCGTACCCGCACACGACGAGCGCGATTTTGCCTTTGCCAACAAGTACGCACTGCCGATTGAACAGGTCTACAAGACTGCCAGCGACAATGACAACTTCAACAGCACAGAATGGCAGGACTGGTACGGTGATAAGGCCGGTCTGATCACCATCAACAGCGGCAAATATGACGGCCTGGACTTCGGCGCAGCCTTCGACGCCATCGTCGCCGATCTCGAAAAGTCAGGTCACGGTGCTCGCAAGACCCAGTTCCGTCTGCGCGATTGGGGCATCTCCCGCCAGCGCTACTGGGGCTGCCCGATCCCCATCATTCACTGCCCAAGCTGTGGTGATGTGCCGGTGCCGGATGACCAGCTGCCGGTGGTGCTGCCCGAGCATGTCGTGCCCGATGGTGCCGGCTCGCCGCTGGCGCGCATGCCCGAATTCTACGAAACCACCTGCCCGACCTGTGGCGGCGCCGCCAAGCGCGAAACCGACACCATGGACACCTTCGTGGAGTCGTCCTGGTACTACGCCCGCTACGCCTCGCCGCAGTGCGACACTGGCATGGTCGACCAGACCGCCGCGCAGCATTGGCTGCCAGTGGACCAGTACATCGGCGGCATCGAGCACGCCATCCTCCATCTGCTGTATGCGCGCTTCTTTCACAAGCTCATGCGTGATGAAGGCCTAGTGCAGGGCGACGAACCCTTCCGCAATCTGCTCACGCAGGGCATGGTCGTGGCCGACACGTTCTATCGCGAGCAGGACAACGGCGGTAAGGACTGGATCAACCCGGCCGATGTGACGCTCACGCGCGACGACAAGGGCCGCATCACCGGCGCTCTGCTCGCCGCCGATGGCCAGCCCGTCGTCCACGGTGGCATGGAGAAGATGTCGAAGTCGAAGAACAACGGTGTCGATCCGCAGTCGCTGATCGACCAGTTCGGTGCCGACACCTCGCGCCTGTTCATGATGTTCGCCGCGCCGCCGGAGCAGTCGCTGGAATGGTCTGATGCCGGCGTGGAAGGCGCGAATCGCTTTCTGCGTCGCCTCTGGAAGCTGGTGCACGGCCATCTCGCCAAGGGCGCTGTGCCGGCGCTGGATACAGCCGCGCTCACTGCCGACGAGAAAGCGCTGCGCCGTAAGCTGCACGAAACCATCACCAAAGTGGGCGATGACTACGGCCGCCGCCTAACCTTCAACACCGCGATTGCTGCGGTGATGGAGCTGCTCAATGCCGTGCAAAAGCTCGATGCTCAGCATAGTCAGGCTTTGGCTGTTGAGCGTGAAGCCCTGCACAGCGCCGTGATCCTGCTCGCGCCCATCGTGCCTCACATCAGTCACGCCCTGCTGCAAGCCTTTGGCAATGGCAATGGCCTGCTCAACGCACGCTGGCCCGAAGTTGATGCCAGTGCACTGACCCGCGACAGCCTGACACTGATGATTCAGGTCAATGGCAAGCTGCGTGGCCAGATCGAAGTGCCGGTGGATGCCGACAACGCCAGCATCGAAGCCGCAGCGCTGGCCAACGCCGATGCCCAGCGAACCATCGCCGGCGCGCCGGTGAAAAAAGTGATTGTGGTTAAGCAGAAACTGGTCAATATCGTCGTTTGAAAATACCGGTTAACCGTGGAGTACACCGTATGCGCCTAGTCTGGCTGAGCCTGCTGACCGTCGCCCTGAGCGCCTGTGGTTTCCACCTGCGCGGGCAGTTCACGCTGCCGCCGCTGCTACAGCCCATCGCTGTGGCTAGCACCGTGCCGACCCTAGAGGATCGCGTGAGTGCGGGCATCCAACGCATGGGCGGCGTCATTTCAGCCGATGCGCCGATGCAGCTGCGCATCACCCGCGAGACCATCACACGCCAAACCAGCACCGTAGACCGCCTCGCGAAAGCGGCGGAATACACGCTGTTTTATGAGCTCACCTACCAGCTCAAATACGCCAGTGGCGTACCGGCACAGCCCGAGCGCTCCATCCGCTTGCGCCGCACCTACCAATTCGATAACACCCGTATTGTGGGTAAGTTCGATGAAGAAACGACGCTGCAGGAAGACATGCGCCAGCAGGCCATTGCCCAACTGCTGACCCAGTTGTCGCGCACCCAAGCCAGCGCACTTTCACCCGATGCGACGGCGCTGCCCACGCCACAGGCCCAGCCCACACAACCATGAAGTTGCGCCCGGAGCACTTGCAGCGACACCTCATGGATGGCCTGCAATCTGTTTACGTGCTCTGTGGCGACGAGCCACTCCTGCTGCAAGAAAGCACGGACCTGATTCGTCAGGCCGCTACAAAAAACGGCTATAGCGAGCGCCAAGTCCATGCCATTGAGCGGGGCTTTTCTTGGGATACCCTGATTGCCGACAGCCAAGCGCTATCGCTATTTGCTGAACGCAAACTGGTCGAGCTACGCTTTAGCGGCAAGCCCGATGCCGCCGCTGCCGATGTTTTAATCGACTTTGCTCAACGCCCGCCAGAAGACACGCTATTGCTCATCACGCTACCCAAGCTCGATGCGGCGGCGCAAAAGTCGAAATGGTTTACGGCGCTGGATAACCATGGCGTTCAAATCACCGTTTACCCCGTCGATGCCAGCGCCCTTCCTGGCTGGTTGAACCAGCGCGCGCAAGGCCTTGGCCTTCGTCTACCGGCCGAGGCCTTGCAATTACTCGCTGATCGCACCGAAGGCAACCTGCTCGCCGCAGCGCAGGCCTTAGAAAAGCTCCGCCTACTCAGTGACGGCAATGACATCGGTTTTGATACGGTTGCCAGCCTCGTGAGTGACAGCACACGCTACTCGGTTTTTGATTTGGCCGATGCCGTCTTAATGGGCGATGCCAGCCGAGCGGCACGACTCCTGCTCGGCCTAGAGAGTGAAGGTCAAGCCGAATCTGTTGTGCTGTGGGCCTTACAAAAAGACTTGCGAGCACTCACCTTAGCGGCAGAGCAAATGAGCCAAAGTGGCCAGCAGGCGCTGTCCTCACAGGCGCTTAATCAACTGGGCTTTTGGGCCAAGCGCCAAGGTCCGGCACAGCAAGCGTTGCGTCGCCTCTCGCTGGTGCGACTGCAACGCTTGACCAGTGGTGTTATCGACGTGGACAAAGCCATCAAAGGGCAGTCGCCCGAACGCGCCTGGGATGCCCTGCTGCGCTTAACAATGGCCATGGCTGGCCGTCCTCTTTTTGTCTGACCTTCGGAGCTGCGCTATGTCGTTCGCCTCACTTTTACAGCCCTTGCAGCAAAAAGCCGGCGCCCAGCAAACCCTGCTGATCCCTCCCCATTGGGGGCAGGGCCGCGCAGCCTATGGCGGCTTAGTCGCTGCTTTTCTGCAAACGCATTTAGATGCTGAGCAAAGCGAAGGCCGCCCCCTGAGAGCTGCCCAAATCGCTTTCATTGGCCCCGCTGCCGTCGGTGAAGCCTGCGTGGAAAGTCAGTTATTACGCACCGGAAAGTCGGCCCTGCAAGCCGAGGCTCGCTTGCTTCAAAACGGTGCCGTAGTGGCTACGTTACAGGCGACGTATGGTGCAGATCGCAGCTCGCAGCTCACAGAGCCCGCACCGCAACGCCCCAACATGAAAGCCCCTGAAGACTGTCCCGCACTGCCTTACATTGCTGGCCTCATGCCGGAATTCACCCAACATTTTGATATGCGTTGGAGTGAAGGTGGCCTGCCCTTTACGGGGCATGAAAGCGGCAATATGAAAGGCTGGATTCGTTTTCGTGAGGACGAGGCCATTGATCTGAGCCCCGCTTGGGTACTGGCCTTGGTGGATGCATGGCCGCCTGCGGTGGTGGCGCGTTGCAATGGACCCGCCAACCTCAGCACTATGACATGGGCCGTTGGCTATCGTCCTATTAAGGAGGATTTAGATGGGCAGGGCTGGTGGGCCTATCAAGCCGATACCATTAGCTGCAGCGAGGGCTATGCCCACATTCGCTCAACGCTGTGGTCACCAGCCGGTGAAGTCGTGGCGCTTAGCCAGCAAACGGTGGCGGTATTTTACTGAGCGGCTCTTCGCTCAGGTTACGCGTCAATAAGCGCTTCAAATACTCGACAAACTCCGGGTCTTCGCCTCGTAGCAAGTCGGGCAGCGCCTGACGAAAGTCCGGGCGCATGCACCATTCCTGCAGATAGTCTTCCCACGATGACCAGCGCCGCTGTTGTTTGGCGGCCATGTCATCTTCGTATAAGAGCAAATACGCGCGCTCAAACAGCGATACCAACATGGTGAAGATGATGCGCTTACGCTCAAGCTGCTCATCATCCAAGCCTTCTGCCTGTTGCAGGGAGAATAATTTGAGATCGGGATTTTCCAGCGCGATTTTCAGGAAGTCTTGGTAGTTGTCGGACAGTAATTGGAAGACCTCTTCCTCTTCGTTTTCCCGCTCCTTGCGCTGCTCATACAAAAACACCGCAATTGCCAAGGGCAAACCCACCACGGTCACGACATAGCTGAGTAATTCCCACACCTCTAGGGACGACATCACATCATCTCCGTTGCAACAAAACGAGCCAAGACTTGATCGCCCTGCAACAACTCCAGTTGGTGGCCGACCTGGCGATACTGTTTGGACTCGCGCAACACATCGATCAGAGTGCGCTCCTGCTGCGCCATGGCATCGCGACAATACGCTCGTGTGCTGTTAACACGGGTCAAATTGAGCTTGTTATCACTAAGCTGCCAGCTACCCTGCAACCGATTGCAGCCGGTGGTGCCCGTTAAGCGCCCCCCTTTACGCAAGCGAATATGAGCGGTTTGTCCGAGCACGGCTTCTTGGGCTGCAACGCCTTTAATGCTGCTCAGGCGCCAAACGGTTTCTTGTAGCGGGTGAGCTGGCGCAATCGGCCCCTGAGCACAGGTTTCGTTCGGCCAAAAACGTTCGAAAGCGGTGATATTCAACGCGCGCTTTACCGACGACGACTTCGCTGTGGGTTCTTGCCATTGTGCGGTGAGCGCTGCAAGCACGGGCCCTCGGGCGCGGCGATCAGCAGGAACCGTTTGAATGTGTTGAAGCATTTTAGCGGCCGCCGGCGAGTCCGCTAAGGGCAACACTTGCGCGCTGAGACATTCGGTGACCATCGCCTGCAAGCCCGAATTAGCCGGCTCAGAATACAGGGCCAGCAAGCGCATTTCGTCAGTGATCAAATCGGCCTTGGGCTGGCGCTTCAGCACATACTCTCGAATCGAGACGATGTCATTGCCTCGCTCATCGAGCATGACTAAATCGCCCTGCGGCAGGAGCCGAAACTGTCGCTGGCTAGCGCCTTTTAAGAGCAGCCGACGCGCATCGCCCAGCGTTGCTGACCAGCGCCCAACATCGTAGAAGCGCTCCTCGGCACCGCCCTTGCCTGCCACGTAAGATTCGCGCAGGCGAAAAAGCCCATCCGGGAATAGCGTGACCGCGAGCCAACGCTCACTGCAACCCGGGCAAGACACTTCCCCTACCCAGGTTTGCACGTGCTCCGAACGCAAATTCTTGCCACCCCCACCGCTCTGTAAGGCACAGCCTGAAATCCCCATCACCAGCCATGCCAATACCGCCCAATAACGGAGGCTAGGTAATCGCTTGGGAAGACTGATTAAGGGGGCTGAGTTCATGGCTGCTAGGCGATAGCGTTCGCTCTTATGGGTTTATCGTGTTGTTCTTGCGTTAAAACTGTCATGCACTGCATACACTGTAAAGTAATGTTCTGTAAATGCACGCGACAGCGCGGGCAGGCTCGCTATAATCTGACCTTAACTAATTTCGGAACCCACGGCATGGATATCGTTGCCTACATGCGCAGCCTTGGCGCTGCCGCCCGCCAGTCCTCACGCGTCATCGCTCGCGCCAATACGGGCACTAAGAATGCGGCACTGCAAGCCATTCACGACGAGCTGCAGCGCGATCGCGCTAGTGTGCTTGCCGCCAATGACCGTGACGTGACAGCCGGCAAAGCCGGAGGTCTCGATGCCGCCCTGCTCGATCGTCTCGCGCTCGACGATGCCCGCTTCGACAGCATGCTCGAAGGCCTGCGCCAGGTCATCGCCCTGGCTGACCCCATCGGCGAGATGACCGACTTCACCTATCGCCCCTCCGGCATCCAGCTCGGCAAGATGCGCGTGCCGCTCGGCGTCATCGGCATCATTTATGAATCGCGGCCGAATGTGACGCTGGAAGCCGCGTCGCTGTGCCTGAAGTCCGGCAATGCCACCATCCTGCGTGGCGGCAGCGAAGCCCTGCAAAGCAATAACGCCATCGCCGCCTGCATTCAGCGCGGGCTGGAGGCTGTGGGCCTGCCGCGCGCTATCGTGCAAGTCGTGGAAACCGCCGATCGCGCCGCCGTCGGCCAGCTCATCACGCTGCCGGAATTTGTTGATGTCATCGTGCCGCGCGGTGGCAAGGGCCTGATCGAGCGCGTCTCGCGCGAAGCCCGCGTGCCAGTGATCAAGCACCTCGATGGCAACTGCCATGTCTTCCTCGATCGCGACGCTGATCCGGTCAAGGCCGAGCGCATCGCCATCAACGCCAAGACGCACCGCTACGGCGTCTGCAACGCCATGGAAACGCTGCTGGTGGATACTCCCGTGGCGGCTGAGCTGCTGCCCGGCCTCGCGGCGACTTATCGTGCCAAGGGAGTAGAACTGCGCGGCTGTGCACAGACCCTGGCGATCATTGGCGATGGTATCGCGGCCAGCGAAGACGATTGGTACACCGAATACCTGGCGCCCGTGCTGGCGATCAAGATCGTCGACGGCGTTGACGAAGCCATCGCGCACATCAATCAGTACGGCTCGCACCACACCGATGCCATCGTCACCGAAAACTACACGCGTGCCCGCCAGTTCCTCGCCGAAGTCGACTCCAGCTCGGTCATGGTCAACGCCTCGACGCGTTTTGCCGATGGCTTCGAGTACGGCCTCGGTGCCGAGATCGGCATCTCCACCGACAAGATCCACGCCCGTGGCCCAGTTGGTCTGGAAGGCCTGACCTCGCAGAAGTGGATTGTCTTTGGCGATGGCCAGATTCGTGGCTGACTTTACGGCTGGCGCATGATCCTGCTCTACGGCGGCTCCTTCGACCCGGTGCATCGCGGCCATGTCGATACCGCCCGTGCGGCAGCTGCGGCCGTAAAAGCCAGCAAAGTGGTATGGATACCCGCCGCGCTGTCGCCGCTAAAAGCGGGCAGCTTGGCCTCTGGCGAGCAGCGCCGCGAGATGTTGCAACGGATGCTAGCCGAGACTGCCGAGTCTCACTGGCAGCTCGATGACAGCGAACTGCAGTCAGCCCCGCCGTCCTACACCATCCACACGCTGCAACGCTGGCGCGCCCACGTCGGCCCGACGTTGCCGCTGGCCTTCCTGATGGGGCGCGATAGCCTGCTGCAGCTACCGCACTGGAAGGATTGGCAAAAACTCACGGATTACGCCCATCTGCTCATTGCCCGTCGACCCGACTGCGACGCGCCACTCCCTGAGCCCTTGAAAATTTGGTTGGAAAATCGACAACTTAGCGACCCTAAGCTGCTACAATCGCGACCCTTCGGCAGCCTCGTGCTGCTTGATACTCCGCTGCGACCCATTTCCAGCACCGACCTGCGCGCATCCTTGGCTGACCAACGGCAGACCGAAGACTGGCTGATGCCCGGCGTGCGGGACTATATTGATCAACACGGCCTGTACCGTGAACCGGAGAACCCGGCATCCTCATGAATGCTCTCGACAAAGATACGCAACACCTCTACGAAGCCGCGTTCAACGCGCTGGCTGACCTCAAAGCACAAAACGTGGTGACACTCGACGTGCGCCCGCTGACCAGCATGACTGACATCATGATCATCGCCAGCGGCACGTCCACGCGCCATGTCAAAGCACTGGCCGATGAAGTGCAAGTGAAGGCGAAAGCCGCTGGCTTTATGCCCGTCGGCATGGAAGGCGAGAAAGAAGGCGAATGGGTGCTGATCGACCTCGCCGGTGTGATTGTTCACGTCATGCTGCCCGCGACGCGTGCGCTCTATGACCTAGAACGCTTATGGAGCTCGCAAGGCGCTCGCTCGGCACCGGACTTTTCCGCGGAATAATGAAGATTCGACTGATCGCCGTCGGCACGAAAATGCCCGACTGGATCAATACCGGTTTTGACGATTATGCCAAGCGCCTCACTGACGATGTGCGCCTCGAAGTCGTGGAAATTCCGGCTGGTAAGCGCGGCAAAAACGCGGACATTATCCGGCTCACCGAGAAAGAAGGCGAAGCTCAGCTTGCGGCCATCGGCAGCATGGATCGCGTCATCGCGCTGGAGGTCGGCGGCAAAGCGCTGAGCACGGAAGAATTATCTAAAATGCTCGGCATTTGGCTGCAGGAAGGTCGTAATATCAGCCTGCTGATTGGCGGGCCAGAAGGCCTATCACCAGCCGCCAGTGCCCGTGCCGATCAGCAGTGGTCACTGTCGCGCCTGACTTTGCCGCACCCCTTAGTGCGTGTATTGCTGGCTGAGCAGCTGTATCGGGCCTGGACACTGTTAAAAGGTCACCCTTACCACCGTTAGTAATTTGCACTGGCCACTGGGCCAACTGGCGCTATGACCACACCTGAAAAGCCCGAACGCATCACGCTAAACGATCAGCAGAAAGAGTCCTCGCTGTATCGCTCCCGCGCCTCTTTGGCTGGCATGATTGTGCTGAGCTTGTTTTCACTGCTCTTGGTCCGCTATGGCTGGTTGCAGTTAGTACAACACGAAACCTATCTCACGCTATCCGAAAATAATCGCATCCACCTCGAGGCCATCTCACCCCCTCGTGGCTTTATTTACGACCGCAATGGCGTACTGCTGGCTGATAATCGCCCCGTTTTTGCGCTGGTCGTGAATCGCCAAACGGCCGGCGATCTCGACACCTTGATTGCTCGGCTCAAGCCCGTTTTGCAACTCAGTGACGAAGAAGTGGCGCGCTTTAAGAAACGCTTACGCGTATCCCGCCGGTTTGACTCAGTACCCATACGCTCCCGCCTGAGCGAAGAAGATTTAGCCCGCTTTTCAGAGGCACGCTACGACTTCCCTGGCGTTACCACCGAAATTGAAATTTCGCGCTACTACCCCTACGGCGAGCTCTTTGCGCATGTTATCGGCTATGTGTCCCGCATTTCTGAGCAAGAAGAAAAGACGCTGGACCCAGCGGTTTATGAGGGCACCAATTTAATCGGCAAAATCGGCATCGAGAAGTATTACGAGTCGGCGCTGCATGGTCGTGTGGGCTATCAGCACGTTGAAACCAATGCCTATGGCAAGCAAATTCGCGTCCTCAAGCGCACACCGCCAGTACGTGGCACGGATTTACGACTCGCCTTGGACGTTAAATTGCAGCAGATTGCCCACGAGCAATTAGCCGGGCGGCGTGGCGCTATCGTCGCGATTGATCCGCGCAATGGTGGCGTTTTAGCATTTGTGAGCAACCCGGGCTTTGACCCCAACCTCTTTGTCGGAGGCATTCCCGGCGCTCTCTATCGCGGTCTACGAGATCATGCCGACCGACCGCTCTACAATCGTGCGCTGCAAGGTATTTACCCGCCTGGTTCCACGATCAAACCCCATGAAGGCCTAGGCGGACTGCACTATGGCCTAGTGAATTGGGAATATCGCATTTCCGACCCTGGCTTCTTCAGCTTGCCGGGAGACTCGCATCGATTCCGTGACTGGAAAAAAGGCGGCCATGGGATTGTTGACCTAACACGCGCCGTGGAAATTTCTTGCGATATCTATTTTTATCAGCTGTCTGACCGTATGGGCGTAGACCGCTTTCATGATTGGATGTCGCAATTTGGTTTTGGACACAAAACCGGAATCGATCTGGTCAATGAAAAATCCGGTACGCTGCCCTCCGTGGCTTGGAAGCGAAAACGTCTGAAAGCGCCGTGGTATCGCGGCGAAATGATGTCGGTCGGAATTGGCCAAGGCTACTTTACTGCCAGCCCACTGCAAGTGGCTTTATCCACGGCCATCATCGCCAATAAGGGTCAGCACTTGCGTCCGCAAATGGTCATGAGCAGCTCAGGTCCAAACCCTGTAGTTATCGCGCCTCAACCCAATACCCGAGTCGCCTTTAACGCCATGCCTGAGGACTGGGATAAGATGCATGAGGCCATGCGCCGAGTCGTTCATGGCAGCGGTACTGCCACCCATTTAGCACGCACCATGAAGGGCTACGAAATGGCCGGCAAGACCGGGACGGCCCAGGTCAAGGGCATTAAACAAAACGAAAAATACGATGAGTCCAAGCTTGACGAGCGCCATCTCGATCATGCGTGGTTCATGGGCTTTGCACCGTTGGTCAATCCCACCATCGCAGTCGCGGTTATTGTAGAAAATGGCAAACATGGCAGCACGACTGCCGGCCCCATCGCCAAAGCCCTATTTGATTACGAAGTCATGGGAATTGTCGCACCACCGCCCATTAGTGAATATGCCGACGTGGTAACAGAATAATGACTGAACAACAAAATCGCTTTCTTCGATCGGCGCCGAGTACAGGCGCTGAATTCAGCAAAGGCAGCGATGTCTGGTCTAAGTTATACATTGACCCTGTTCTAGGGTCATTACTCGCCTTATTGGCCTTGCTGGGCTTAACAGCCCTCTACAGTGCCAGTGGCGCCGATCTCGACATGACCCTTAAGCAGGCTTCTAGCATGCTGATTGGCACCGTCGTCATGTTGATTTTCGCGCGCATCCCGCCCAGCACCTATGCCTATATCTCGCCGTGGTTTTATGGCTTCGGCATCCTACTGCTGGTGGCTGTTTCGCTCATTGGCGACATTCGCTTAGGGGCTCAGCGCTGGCTGACGATTCCCGGCGTAACCAGTGTGCAACCCTCTGAGTTTTTGAAACTGGCCATGCCCATGATGGCTGCTTGGTTTATTTCAAGTCGTCCACAACCGCTGAGCATGAAGGACGTTGGCATTTCCTTAGCTTTGATTATGGTGCCCGTTGGATTAATTGCTGAACAACCCGACTTAGGCACGTCGATTTTGGTCTTCGCCAGTGGTTTTTTTGTACTCTTTTTGGGCGGCTTACCTTGGCGCTTCATGGCGGGATTGGCGGGCAGCTTTGTCGTGCTCGCGCCCATCGGCTGGGGCTTTATGCACGACTATCAGCGCCGTCGCGTACTGACATTGATTGACCCAGAGTCTGACCCACTGGGGAATGGCTGGAACATCATCCAATCAAAAACCGCGATTGGTTCAGGAGGTGCTTTTGGCAAAGGCTGGATGGATGGGAGCCAATCCCATCTACATTTCTTACCCGAAGGCCACACCGACTTTATTATTGCGGCTTACAGCGAAGAGTTCGGCTTTATTGGTGTCATCTTATTAATGATGATTTATACCGGCATCCTGATGCGGGCCTTTCAGATCGCAACACAGGCGCAAACGTCGTATGGTCGCCTGCTGGCTGGCGCCATCACGCTGTCATTTTCTGTCTATGTCTTTGTCAACGTCGGCATGGTCGGCGGCATTTTACCCGTAGTGGGTGTGCCGCTTCCGTTTGTCAGCTACGGTGGCACCGCCATTATTACGTTGATGTCTGGTTTCGGCGTGCTGATGTCCATTCATGCACATCGCAAACTCATGGGTTAAGAGGGAACAATAATGGCAACTTGGTGGCATGGCGCACTCGCCGCATTTGGATTTTTGACCAGCACATCACAAGCCGGTGACTTCTCACAGTATGAAGAGCTCAGCGCTCTCATTGAGCAGCTCGAAGCGGACAAGATTTATGCCCCGGGCGAACTGTCCAAACTTTTTGAGCAAGTGAATCGACAGCCTAAGGTCTTGGAGTCGATTGCACGTCCAGCAGAAAAGAGTAAGGAGTGGCGCGACTACCGTCCCATTTTCATGACCGAATCACGCCTCAGCGATGGCTTGGTTTTCTGGGACACGTATCAGAAAGAGCTGGCACGGGCTGAAAGCGCGACGGGCGTACCGGCCAGCATGATTGTGTCCATTCTGGGCATTGAAACGAAGTACGGTTACAACAAAGGTAGCTACCCGGTCATTGAGTCTCTGGCCACCTTAGGGTTTGACTACCCGCCGCGTGCGCCTTTTTTCCGCAAGGAATTAAAAGAGTTTCTGATTCTGACCAAGCAAAACGGCATGGATCCGTTATCCATTAAAGGCTCCTATGCTGGAGCCATGGGCTTCCCACAGTTCATGCCGTCGAGCTGGCGCAATTTGGCGGTGGATTTTGATGGCGACAGCCGCATCGACCTCATCAACAACCCGGTCGATGCCATTGGCTCCATCGCGAACTACTTTAAAGGCAACGGCTGGCGCCCGGGCGAGCCTGTGGCAGCTCGCGCTCGCCTAACCAGCCAAAATTACGATAACGCCACCAGCACAGAGTTGAAGGCCGTGAGCACGCTGGCTCAACTGGCCAATCAGGGCTTAGTGCCACGCGATTTAGCAACCCTGCCCGGCAATACCCCCGCCTCAGGTATTCGCTTACAAGGGACGAACGGCGGCGAATTCTGGATTGGTTTTAATAACTTCTATGTGATTACGCGGTATAACAGAAGCATCCTATACGCGATGGCCGCACTGCAGCTTTCGCAGGCACTCGATGCCGCAAAACAAGAACGAGACCAGGTCGCCGTCAGTGCAAATGCAGGAGTCAGTCTCCTGCCCTGAGTCTCGCAGGAGGCTGCATGCAATTCTGTTTTACTAACGCGCTGCTAGCGTGTGTCATCACCACATTGAGCAGCGCTGCGGTTAGCGCAGACGATTTGAGCCCTGCGCAAATTACCGAGCTTATCGGCACCACACCCGCCTCCGCCGAAGGCCAAAATGCTGCACTGAATTGGCAACAATGGGGCGCAGCAGAAGCAGCAGCAAAGGCCATAGTAGACGCCCCTGTCGAAAGCTGGGGAATCCTACCCGACGTACAAGCGGAAGCCTACGACGATCTAGACACACTATTAGACAGCGAAGAGATTCGCAGAATGTGGCGTTCGCTGGGCACACAGGGAGAAATGTATCGCATCAAGCGTTTAGCCGTTGGCCGCCCCCACGTTGGCGAAGCGTCGTGGTATGGCCCCGGCTTTCATGGCCGTTTAACGGCAAGCGGTGAGCGATTCAATATGCATGCCTTAACTGCTGCCCATCGCACCCTGCCGCTACCCAGCTATGTGCGAGTCACACATGTCGGCAATGGCAGAAGCACCATCGTCAAAATCAATGATCGTGGCCCCTACCATGGCAATCGCATCATTGATTTATCGTATGCAGCCGCTCAATTGCTAGGCATTAAAGGCACCGGCCGTGTTTCCTTGGAGCCGGTAAAAGGCGAGGAGCGTGAAGGCAGTCGTCGTGCGGGCGTCGCCCTGAATACCGCCCCTGCGTATCAATTGATGCTAGGAAACTATAACGACACACACGCCGCCCAGTTGCTACAAGCGAAGCTGATGAAGCGTTTACCGATGGGCATCCCCGTGATTTTGTCGGTAAGCCCTGCGCCTGTTGAAGCTCACCGGGTCATTGTCGGGCCGTTAGCGTCTAGCCTCGATGTGCAACTGTTAGTGCGCAGCATCCGTGCATCGCGTATGGACTTCGCCGAAGAGCCTCTTCGTATTAATGCACTGAAGCCGCAATAACAACGCGCTTTAGCAGCCAACCTTACGCGAACCGTAGGTCGCTGGCTGCTTGGTTTGTGCGGCCTTGACCGCCTGCTTTTGATTGCGACCTAGCAATAAACGCAACTGATACCAACGCTCCAAGCAAAACGCTTTATTCACCGATGCCGGCCACGCACGCTGGAACAGAAATTTAGTTGCTGCCACGGAGTCCGGGGAGCGCGTAATAATTTCCGTGACTAGGGCATGTGCCGCCGCTAATGGGTCTGCATGTGTTTCCGTTACTAGGCCATAGGCTTTGCCCTGCTCAGCAGAAAAAACCTCCGCCGTCATCGACAGTTTCTTGGCTACATCCAAGGGCATCACTTCACGAAAGCTAACCGTACCGGACATATCGGGAATGAGGCCCCACTTGGCTTCCATGATGGACATTTCACAGTCTGGCGTGGCGAAACGGAAGTCCGCTGCCAGCGCGATTTGCACGCCAGCGCCATAGCAACGACCGTGCATGACGGCAATCACGGGCACCGGAATACGACGCCAAACCCAGGCTACTTCTTGAAAGTTATTGGTATTGCGCCAGAGCGGGCGAAGGAAGTTACTGAGCATTTTCGACGGCTTTTTCATGAAGCCTGGAATGTCTAGACCACTGCAAAAGCTAGCGCCTTCAGCACGAATAATCACCGCACGAATGTCGCGATCTTTGCGGAGCTCCTGCCCTACGCGAATCAGTTCCGATAACGTGTCGATGCCAATCGCGTTGTGCTTTTCTGGACGCGCCAGAACGACTTCTACCCAAGACCCTTTATGCTCAACACGAACTGGTGACATGGCTCAGACCCTACTCAGGAACATTAGGGGACTGAGCCTATCAGTCCTTGGCTTAGTCGCCTATGACCAAAACTTCACCGTCGCGCTCAATCACGGCGAATGTCGCAATCGTCACTGACTCATCCTCTAAGCAGGCTCCGGTGAGCAAGTCAAAGTGCTGTTTGTAGACCGGCGAGGCAACCACCGCACGCCCCTGCAGGCTGCCGGTAATACCTCGAGACAAGACATTGGCTTGCGAGAAGGGATCGAAGTTGCTGATGCCATGCAGCGAACCATCACGTAGGCGGAAAATGGCCACTTGCTTGCCATTGACCAGTGCCGCGACACCAACACCAGCCTGAACCTTGTCACTCGTACATACCGCAACAGCGTGTTCCATATTCATTTCCTTAGCGGCACTCATAACGACACCGTCGCAATTCGATCAACCGCTTTTTCGGCGGGCGTGGCGGGGCGAATTTGACCACGTTCTTCAACAAAAACGATGTTGTCATCGGGCACGTCGACAGCATTGATAAAGCTGTTGAAGCGAGCACGCAGTTCAGGTGTTTCAACGGTGGTTTTCCACTCACACTGGTAGGTGTCGGCCACAGCCTGCATGTCCTTCTCCAGCTCATCAGCCAAGCCGAGAGAGTTCTCAATCACGACTTGCTTCAGGTAGTCGAGACCGCCCTCCAAGTTTTCGCGCCAAACACTGGTGCGCTGCAGGCGATCGGCGGTACGGACATAAAACATCAGCACGCGGTCAATGTACTGCACCAGCGTGGCCTCATCGAGATCACTGGCAAACAGCTCGGCGTGACGTGGACGCATGCCGCCGTTACCACAGACATACAGGTTCCAACCGCGCTCAGTGGCAATCACACCGATGTCTTTGCTCTGTGCCTCTGCACACTCACGGGTACAGCCGGACACACCAAACTTAATCTTGTGCGGGGAGCGCAGACCCTTGTAGCGATTCTCTAAGCGCACGGCTAAGCCAACTGAGTCGCCTACCCCGTAGCGGCACCAGGTGGAGCCCACGCAAGACTTCACCGTACGCAGCGACTTGCCGTAGGCATGGCCGGTTTCAAAGCCGGCAGCAATTAACTCTTCCCAAATCAGCGGCAACTGCTCAACACGCGCGCCAAACAGGTCCACACGCTGGCCGCCGGTGATCTTGGTATACAGACCATATTTCTTCGCCAACGAACCCACCGCAATGAGGCCATCCGGCGTGACTTCACCTGCTGGCATACGCGGCACGACCGAGTACGTACCATCTTTCTGCAAGTTGCCGAGGAAGTAATCATTGGTGTCCTGCAAACCAGCGTGGCTAGGCTTGAGGATGTATTCATTCCACGTCGAGGCCAGAATGGACGCCGTGGTGGGCTTGCAGATATCACAGCCCTCACCCGTGCCATGCTTTTCCAGCAGCTCGTCAAAGGTCGTGATTTTTTCGACTTTGATCAGGTGAAAAAGCTCCTGACGCGAGTAGGCGAAGTGTTCGCAGAGGTCTTTCTTAACTTCAATGCCTTGCTTAGCCAGCTCGCTTTTCAGAATTTGGCCGACCAAGGCGGTGCAACCCCCACACGAGGTGCCCGCTTTGGTCAGGGCTTTTAGCTCGCCCAGATCGCAGGTTCCCGCTGCAATCGTGCTGCAAATCATGCCCTTGCTCACGCTGTTGCAAGAGCAAATCTGAGCCGTGTCTGGCAAGGCGTCGGCACCCAGCGCCGGTGCGCCGCCTGCGCTTTCGGGCAGAATGAAACTTTCTGGGTTAGCGGGCAGCGTCATTTCATTGAGCATGAGCTGCAGCAAGGTGCCATAGGCCTCGGCCTCGCCAATCAGAATCGCCCCCAGCAGCTTCGTTTTGTCGGCAGACACCACGAGCTTTTTGTAGACCTCAGCGGCTTCATCCACATAGGTGTAGGCCAGCGAGCCAGGCGTCGCGGCATGGGCGTCGCCAATGGAGGCCACATCAATGCCCATGAGCTTGAGCTTGGTGGACATGTCTGCGCCACGGAAGGCGCTTTCTGTTTTGCCCATGATGTGATCGGCAGCGACTTGGGCCATCTGATAGCCGGGCGCGACTAAACCGTAGATACGGCCACTCCAAAGCGCGCACTCACCAATCGCATAGATATCGGGGTCGGAGGTTTGGCACTGATCATTAATCACGATGGCGCCGCGCTCACCCATAACCAGCCCGCACTGACGTGCCAGCTCATCGCGGGGGCGAATGCCGGCGGAGAACAGAATCAAGTCCGTTTCCAGCGAGCTGCCATCCGCAAAATTCATGGCATGACGGGCGCTTTTGCCATCGACAATTTCTTGGGTATTTTTGCCGGTATGCACGTGCACACCGAGGGCTTCAATCTTGCGACGCAGCACGCGGCCACCGCCGTCATCAACCTGAACCGCCATCAGTCGCGGGGCGAACTCCACCACATGCGTTTCTAAGCCGAGATCGCGCAGTGCTTTGGCCGCTTCCAGACCGAGTAAGCCACCGCCCACCACCACGCCAACTTTCGATACGGCTGCGCCGGCTTGGATGGCTTCTAAGTCTTCAATGGTGCGGTAGACCAGGCAATGTTCGCGATCTTTGCCCGGCAGGGGCGGCACGAAGGGGAAGGAGCCCGTGGCCAGTACCAGTTTGTCGTAGGCCACGACTTCGCCACTGGCCACCGTGACTTGCTTGAGTTCACGATCAATGGCGACAGCTTTTGTGTTCAGGTGAAGAAAGACGCCGCTGTCGGCAAAGAAGTTGCCTTTAACCAGACTCAGGTCTTCTGCGGTCTTACCACTGAAGTAGGCCGACAAATAAACGCGGTCATAGGCTGCTCGTGGCTCTTCAGCCAGTACCGTAACTTCAAGCTCAGCATAGCCGGCACTATCTTCCACCAGTTGTTCCAGAAACTTATGGCCAACCATGCCATTACCGATAACAACGACGCGCTGTTTGTGACTCATGATCGTACTCCACACGTGGCCAGAATATTTTTCAATTCCGACTGACAAGAACCGCAATTTGTACCGGCCTTTAAACAACGGCCAATGGCAACAACACTTTCCAGACCCTCAGCGGCGATGGCACGACGAATCGTTTTCTCACCGACACTGAAGCAAGCACACACGGTGCGTCCCACATCGCTCGCGGGGTCCGAGGGCCGGCCTGACAGCAAGCCTCGACGCATCAAATCATCAACGGGCTGGCCCAATTGGCCGCTAAGCCAGGACCGCTCGGGTACGGCATCGGTTTGCGTGGCCAAAACCAGCACCGCATGCAAGCGACCGTCCCGAATCTCCGCACGCCGATACAATCCGCGTGCCAAGTCTGAATATTCCAACCATTCACCGTCGGTTAATGGCAGCCAGCGATCCGCTAGTACTTGCAAATCAGTGACTTGGCTACCAGCCAGTTCATGCCGCCAGCCGTGCTCGCCGCGAATAGACACGGCATAGTCCGTTTCCGGTAGCTCAGTGTCATCCACATGCAGCCAAAAGCCCTGCCAGGCGGGCTGCCAAGGCATCACAGCAACGGGCGTATGCTTGTTTTCAGGCTGGCCGGAGTACGGGTCTGTAACAGGATTGACCAGTGGCCCGACTCGACCCTGCGTGCTAATCGCACCAGTCCAGTGCATCGGCACGAAAACGGTGCGTTCCTGCTGACCGCTATGGCACTGCACGCGCGCCAACATCTGCCCCCAGCGAGTACGGAGCTGTGCCAGCTCGCCGTCACGCAGGCCATGGGCCGCTGCATCGCGAGGGTGCATTTCAACAAAAGGCTCGCTGATGTGCGCCAGCAACCTCGGCGTTAAGCCCGTGCGTGTCATGGTGTGCCACTGGTCGCGAATACGGCCGGTGTTAAGCACAAAGGGATATTCCGCGCAGGTCGGGTTGTGGGGCGCTTTGGGCTTCACGGGTAATAAGCGCGCCTTACGGTCCGGCGTAAAGAAGCCGCCGTCAGCAAACAATCGCGTTTGACCATCCGGGCGGCCTAAGCGGACAGGCCATTGCACGGGCTGGAGCGTGTTGTAGCGCTCGTTATCCAAGCCCGCCAAGGCGCTGATGTCAAAGTCGCGCAGAATGGCATCGGGCGCATTCTCAAAGCCCGACAAGGCCGCGTGTTCTGCAAATACTTCCGCTGCGCTCTCATACGGGAAGGCCGCCTCATAGCCCAGTGCCTGAGCCACGCGGGTGACGATCCACCAGTCCGGCATGGCCTCACCGGGCGCCGGCAGAAAGCCGCGCTGACGGGAGATTCGGCGCTCGGAGTTGGTCACAGTGCCATCCTTCTCACCCCAGCCACGAGCGGGCAGCTTGATGTGGGCCAGGCGATTGGTGTCGGTGTCGGCTATGCAGTCGGAGACAATGACGCACTCAGCACCTGCCAGCGCCGCTTTTACGCGATCAGCATCCGGCATAGACACCACGGGGTTAGTACCCATGATCCAGATCAACTTGATGTTGCCGCTGTGAACCGCCTCGAATAGATCGACCGCCTTCAGGCCGTTGCTGCGGGCAATCAGTGGTGCCTGCCAGAAGCGCTGCACGAGGTCGAGATGCGCCGGGTCGGTTAGCTCCATATGCGCGGCGAGCTGGTTGGCGAGCCCTCCCACTTCGCGGCCGCCCATAGCATTGGGCTGGCCCGTCAGTGAAAATGGGCCACTGCCAGGCTTACCAATACGGCCCGTGGCGAGATGGCAGTTGAGCAGGCTATTCACCTTATCGGTGCCCGCGCTGGACTGGTTCACGCCCTGCGAATACAGCGTCAGACTGCGCGGCGTATTGGCAAACCAGCGATAGAACTGGGCGATGGCATCTTCGTCGAGACCGGTGGCATCGGCCACTTGCGAGAGCTTGCCGGCGCTGGCCTTGGCCTCAGCCAGCGCAACGCCGAAGCCGGTGGTGTGCTGCGCCAGATAGTCGTGATCGATCACGCCTTGCGCCGCCAGATGCGCGAGCAGGCCGTTGAACAGCCAGACATCGCTGCCGGGCTTCAAAGGCAAATGCAGGTCAGCAATTTCGTTGGTCGCCGTGGCGCGCGGGTCAATATTGACGATACGCAGCTCGGGCCGACGCAGCTTCTCGGCCTTAATGCGCTGGAACAGCACCGGATGACACCAGGCCGTGTTAGAGCCTGTCAGCACGATGAGATCCGCTAACTCAAAGTCTTCGTAGCTATTCGGCACAGTGTCCGAACCAAAAGCGCGCTTATGCCCCGCCACGCTCGACGACATACACAAACGTGAGTTGGTATCGATGTTGGCGGTGCCAAGAAAGCCCTTCATGAGCTTATTGGCGACGTAGTAGTCCTCGGTCAGCAGCTGACCCGACACATAGAAGGCGACGGCATCACGACCGTACTGCGCCTGCACGCGACGGATCTCGCTGGCGATGGTATTGGCGGCCTCATCCCAGCTGGTGCGCTGACCGCGCACTTCCGGGTACAGCAGGCGCCCTTCCAAACTGAGCGTTTCGCCCAGCGCCGAACCTTTCGAGCACAGCCGACCAAAATTGGCTGGATGCGCACCGTCCCCATCAATGCGAACCTGCCGAGTGGCCGCATCTTCAACCGTGGCAATCACGCCACAGCCCACGCCACAGTATGCGCAGGTGGTATGTGTAGCGCCTTCGGCATCCGCCAAGGCAATACGATTAGCGTCGAGCAGCACGGTGCCGCCCACGCGTTCAAGCGGCTGCGACATGTTCGCTCCCAGCACCAAATAACAGGTCATCCCTAAGGTGGCTAACGTCGCGCCCCTCACGAATCAAATCAAAATACCAAGCGCCATCCTGCGTATCGCCATACAGCACCGCGCCCACTAAACGACCATCGGCCACACACAGCTTTTTGTAGACGCCACGCGCAGGGTCGCGATAAATCAGCTTATCCGCCGCCTCATGGTTAAAGTCGCCGGCCGAAAATAACGCCACACCACTGACTTTCAAGGTGGTGGCCGTGGGTTTTTGGATGTAGCGACTAATGCCCATTTCAGCGAGATGATTGGCGCAGACTTTGGCTTGGTCATACAAAGGTGCGACAAGACCAAAAAGTGCACCACGATGTTGCACACACTCGCCCACGGCATAAACACGGGGGTCGAAGGTCTGTAGGGTGTCGTTGACCAGAATGGCTTTATCGACCTGCAAGCCCATGGACCGCGCCAGCGCCACATTAGGGCGCACACCCACGGCCATCACTAATAAGTCGCAGGGCAGCTCGCTACCATCTTTGAAGTGCAAAGCCTGTAATTTGCCCGTTTCTGCCTGATGGCTGATGTGCGAGCTCATGGCCGAGACTTTGAACGCTATGCCATTGGCTTCAAGGGCTGAGCGCAATAATTTAGAGGCTTCCTCATCTAGCTGGCGATTCAGCAAATAGGCGGCATCATTCACGACCGTGACTTTCATGCCTTGCTTCACCAGGCCATTGGCCGCTTCCAGACCCAACAATCCGCCACCCAGCACGGCGACGCGAGCCGGCACTGAAGTGGGTGCCAACATGCGGCGAACGTCTGCGATATCGCGAAAACTAATGACATCTGGATGGTCGTGACCGGGCAACGGCACCATAAAGGGCAGCGAGCCTGTGGCCAGCAACAGGCGGTCATAGCTCACGTCATTGCCTTGATCCGTTGTGACGCGGCGCTGAACACGATCCACCGCCGTCACGGTGTGGCCGGCCAGCAGCGTGATGCCGCGCTCGGCGTACCAACTCAGGGGATGAATAACGATGTCTTCAAAGGATTTTTCACCCGCCAGCACCGGCGACAACATGATGCGGTTGTAGTTGCCATGCGGCTCACGGCCAATCACCGTGATGTCGTATTTGTCGGGTGCCAGCTGCAAAAGCTCCTCGACCGTACGCATACCGGCCATGCCGTTGCCGATGACCACCAGTTGCATTCGGGTCATATGCCCTATTCCCAGTAACGAAGTAATGCCGTGCCCAAAGCAAGAGCCATGCCATGCACTGCGCTGGTGCTGTTTTGCGTATTTATGGCATGGCACTTGCTAAAGCGCATCACACCGATACTGGTCGATCTTGGAGCACCTACCTCATGGCCTTTCGTTTTCCCTTGCCGTTATTGAACTGGCAGGAACCGCGCATTCGCACCCTGCACTACACCTGGATGGCCTTCTTCATCACCTTCCTGATTTGGTTCGCGCATGTGTCGCTGATGCCGATGATCAAAGAAACCATGATGCTCACCGATAATCAGGTGAAAGCCTTCCTGATTCTGAACGTGGCGCTAACCATTCCGGCGCGCATCCTGATTGGCATGCTCGTGGATAAATACGGTCCGCGTCGTAGCTATAGCGTGTTACTGCTGGTCTGCGGCTTCCTCTGCTTAGGCTTCGCGGCGGCACAGACTTTTGAACAGCTCGCGGTTATGCGCTTCCTGCTCGGCTTCACGGGTGCCGGCTTCGTCATCGGCATCCGTCTCGTCAGCGAATGGTTCCCGGCTCGCGAAGTCGGCATCGCTGAAGGCATTTACGGTGGCTGGGGCAACTTTGGTGCGGCGGTCGCCAAAATCTCCATGCCCATCATTGCGGTCAGCGTGTTTGGTGGCGAGTTCGGCTGGCGTTATGCCATCGCCCTTACCGGCGTGCTGGCCATCCTCTACAGCGGCGTGTTCTACCATAATGTGCGCGACACCCCGAAAGGCGCGACCTACTTCAAACCGAAGAAGACCGGCGGCCTGGAGGTCACCAGCAAGGGTGATCTGGTGTTCTACATGCTGGTCAACCTGCCGATTTATCTGATCCTTTATGTACTGGCCTGGCGCTTATCGCCCACCGGACTCGACATCATTAGCCAAACCTTTACCGAAATCTGCTACGGCATCATCACTTTCTTGATGGTCTGGCAGTCGTGGAAAATCTGGCAGGTCAATCGCCACCTGATGACCGAAGTCATCCCCAGCACCCAACGTTACAAGTTCAAGCAGGTCGCCATTCTCAACCTCGCTTACATGGCCTGCTTCGGCTCCGAAATCGCCGTAGTGTCTATGCTGCCGATGTTCTATGGCGAGACCTTTGGCTTGACGCCCGCGATGCTCGGCCTCATGGCCGGCTCCTTCACCATCATGAACTTGGTGGCGCGTCCGGCCGGCGGCCTAATCTCCGACAGTATCGGTCGTCGCAAAGTGCTGATGACTTGCCTGGCGATTCAAACCGGCGGTTACGCGCTGCTGTCGCAGGTCAATGCGGGCTGGGGCATCGCACTCGCGGTCGTCGTGACGCTAGGCACCTCCGTATTCGTGCAGGCGGCCTGTGGCGCCGTGTACTCGGTGGTGCCGCTGATTCAGCGCCGCATGACTGGCCAGATCGCCGGCATGGCGGGTGCTTACGGCAACGTCGGTGGCGTGTTCTTGCTCACCGTGCTGTCGTTCGTCTCGCCGATGACCTTCTTCTTTGTTATCGCCGGGCTGTCAGCCGTCGCCTTTGCTGCCGCACACTTTCTCGATGAGCCGCGTGGGCATATCGTAGAGGTCGATGAAGATGGCAATGTCCAAATGATTGCAGTGAGCTAATGTGACTTCAGCCCAAACCAGTACCGCGACACTTCAACTCAGCGTTGCCCAGCGCTCCCTTGCCGGCGTCAAGCCCGGCAACGAGGATGCCCTGGGCATTCGTTTGCCTGATGCCAGCGAGCGCCATCGTGGTGCCGCGCTGGTCATTGCCGATGGTGTCAGCAGTGCCGATGCCGGCCGGCAAGCCGCCGAAGCCGCAGTGCAAGGCTTTCTCAGCGACTATTACGCAACGCCGGACACCTGGTCGATCCAGAGCGCGGGCGAGCGCGTGGTGACCGCCATCAACCATTGGCTGCATGGCCGTGGTCAGGCGCATGCCGAGAATCAGGGCTGGCTGACGACCTTCACGGCGCTGGTCTTGCGTGGCCGTAGCGCACACATCCTGCACATTGGCGATACCCGCGTGTATCGCCTGCGCGGCGAGACGCTGGAACCGCTGACTCAGGATCACTGCACGCGCATCAATGCCGACACGACTTACCTGAGCCGCGCACTGGGCATGGACTGGCGTGTCGACATCGACTATCGCCACAGTGACATTGAAGTGGGCGACCTTTTTATGACCTGTAGTGACGGGGTTCACGGATTTATTGCCAACCCGCAGCTAAAGCAGTTGTTGCGCGAACAGCAGCACGATCTGGAAGCACTGGCCGATACGCTGCTCGCCACGGCACTCGCGCAAGGCAGCAACGACAACCTGTCTTGCCAGCTCGCACGGGTGGAGTCGGTCGGGCTGGACACTCATGACGAACTCGGCCAGCAGCAGTCACGCTTGCCAGTTCCGCCGAGCTTACTGCCGGGGCAGACGCTGGATGGCTACTTCATTGAAGCCGAAGTGCATGCCAGCCCACGCAGCCACCTCTACCGCGTACGAGATAGCAAAACCGGCCAACTCTTCGCACTGAAGGCACCCAGCGTGCAGTTCGAGGATGACGAAGACTATCGTTCGCACTTCGCCATTGAGGGTTGGATAGGCCAGCGCATCACGCACAAAAACCTGATTCGCATTCATCCGCCCACACGAGCGCCTCAATGCCTGTACCACATCATGGACTGGCTCGAAGGTGAGTCGCTGGCAGGCTGGCATAATCGCCAAGCGCGGGTGGATATTGCCGTGGTCGTGGGCTTTGCCCGCCAGATCGTTGCCGGTCTGCGCGCCTTGCATCGCCGTGACACCCTGCATCAAGACCTGAAGCCCGACAACATCCTGCTCTGCAACGATGGCACGCTGAAGCTCATCGACCTCGGCTCGGCGCGCGTCGCCAGTCTGCAGGAGTCATCTCCACGCGATGTGCTGGATCGGCCGGGTGCAGCTGATTACGCCGCGCCGGAATATGCGCTGGGGCTGGCTCGTGACACGCGGGCCGATCAGTTCTCCTTGGCGGTGACACTCTATGAGTTACTGACCGGCCAGCACCCCTATGGTGAAGATTACGATCAGGCTCAGACGCCAGCGGCGTTTCATCAGCTGCGCTATGTCAGTGCCTGCAAGTACAACCCGCATCTGCCGCTCTGGTTCGATGCAGCCCTGCGCAAGGCCTGCGCCATCAATGCCGACAATCGCTACGAGGCGCTTAGCGAGCTGCTGCTAGATTTGGAGCGACCGAATCCAAGTCTGACGCCGAATCAGCGCCTGCCATGGATCGAGCGTGATCCGGTGAGGTTCTGGAAGTGGTTGGCGCTGGTGGCCGTGGCTGGGCATGTTACTTGGTTGGTTCGTGCACTGATGCCTTAACTGTTGCTTCGAATCAGCTGGGCTCCGAACATCGGCCAGCGAGGGCCAACACCGGCTGAAACACGCCGCTAGTACGTCCATGTAGGCTCTCATGCGCCATCCTTGCCGCATGAAGGTTTCTGCCAGTGTTAGCCCTCGCCGCCCTTGTTTCAGGGGTAGTTTTTCGGGGGCGTTAGAACTTGTAGTCGACCTGGGCCCAGGCTTTGACGACATCCTTGGTCGTGGCCGAGGCATCTTCGCCACTGCCATCGTACTGAGCCACCTTGACCATGGCTGACCAGTTTGGCGTGAAGGTCTTGCTTACGCTGGCATCAATTTCCTGACCAAACTGCTTGCTGCTGTCGTTGGACTTAAAGCGATGCACCGCCAGTGCCAATCCCAGTCCCGCTACTTTGCCGGAAGCCTTGATATTGGTATCCACCAAGCCGCCTGCAGGTGTCACCAAGAAACGATCGGCCCAACCGTTGAAGGCATGCAATGTCGCCAAAGGCGTCTGAAAACCATGCTCCAGCGCTTCACGCTGAACCTTCACGAGCACCGGCCCAAAGTCGTAGCCAAGTTGAATGTCGCGATAGGTGGCATTCGGCACGACCGCCTCAACGGAATCTGCATATTGACGCTGCTGACCATAAGAGAGGTCATAGAGGAACTTGCCCTTCTTGCCATCCACTTTCAGCAAGCGATACTCACGACTCTTGTCTTTGCCCGCATTAGCCAGCAAGAACGGCTGACCAACCGCTTCTTTGCCTTCCAGACCCGCCCAGAACAGGGTCACATTCGCCCCTATCGGCGTGCGCGCCTTCAGGTTCACGATGGGCAGGCGAATGTCGCCGTCCTGGCCACTGATCATGGCCACCTTGTTGGCGTAGCTGGCCTGCACATCAAGCCAAGACAGCAGCTTGGCTTTCTCGTAGCTGATCGCGGTGAACACCTGATCGTCCTGACGGAAAGCGACATCACCAATGAAGCGGGCATTGTTGTAGACCACTTTCTGTTTGCCGATTTTGAAGCCGTAACCCGCCAGCCAAGCCTGATTGATCGCCGTATTTTCGGGATCGACCACGGTGGCATATTTCGTATTCACCTGCACGGCAGGAACATGGTAATCGTCAGCCAACGCACGAATGTCTTCGGCCTCGGCGTAGGCGGTGATGCCGGCAATCGGTGCCAGCTTGTAGCCGAGCACGGTACGCACAATAAAAGCCTTCGCAGGGTCAGCAGCGGCCATGCCATCATCATCAACAAACTCGAAACGCGGGCGCACCTGAAAGGTCGCCTTGCCCGCTTTTACGGCATCGGTGAATACATCTGCTGCGTGCACTTCGGCGATGGCCAGCGACATCAGCGACACAGTCAAAATCAGTTTTTTCATGATCACATCTCCAAGTTCAGGGGTTTAGCAAAAATCAGGCCGCAGGCCGTTTTTCTTTCTGATAAAGGAACTCCAGCACGCTGGCGCGCAACTGGTGGTATGCCGGATTTTCTGCCAAGGCGAGGCGCTCACGCGGGCGCGGCAGATCAACCGTTAGGATGTCGCCGATGACCGCTGCCGGGCCGTTACTGAGCATGACGATACGATCAGACAGCAGCACGGCTTCATCGACATCGTGAGTCACCATAACGACCGTAGACTGTGTCTTGGCCACAATAGCCAGCAGCTCATCCTGCAGGTGGGCGCGGGTCAGTGCGTCGAGGGCACCAAACGGCTCATCCATGAGCAGCACACGAGGCTCCATGGCCAAGGCCCGCGCAATGCCCACGCGCTGTTTCATGCCTCCGGAGATTTCATTCGGACGCTTCTGTGCCGCGTGGCTTAGGCTCACTAAGGCCAGCGCCGCATCGGTACGCGCTTTCAATTGCGCTTTGCTCTCGCTCGCAGAAAAAACACGCTCAACGGCGAGGTAGACGTTGGCGTAGCAGGTTAGCCACGGCAACAACGAGTGATTTTGAAAGACCACACCGCGATCCGGGCCAGGGCCCGCAATTTCGCGGCCTGCACAAACTAAATGGCCGGTGCTGGGAAGCGTTAGGCCAGCAATCAAATTCAGTAGCGTGGATTTGCCACACCCTGAATGACCGATCAAGGTAATGAACTCGCCCTGCTCAATGGTGAGGTTAATATTTTTCAGGGCGGTGAAACTGCCTTTGGCCGTTTCAAAGGTCATGCCCACATCGGAGATTTCAACGAATTTTTTCGACAAGCTCATGACTATTCTCCGGCTCAGTATTCGAAACGACGGGCCAACAACACCAGCGTCTGTTCCAACAGCAGACCAATTAGGCCGACCACAAAAATCGCGATCAGAATGTGTGCCACGTTTAAGTTGTTCCACTCATCCCACACCCAGAAGCCCAGCCCGGTGCCGCCGGTGAGCATTTCAGCAGCGACAATCACCAGCCACGCCACACCAATAGCCAGTCGAACACCCGTCAGCAGGTAAGGCAGTACGGCAGGAAAGAGAATGGTGGTGAGTACCTTCCACTCACTGAGGTTGAGCACGCGCGCCACATTGAGGTATTCCTGCGGCACCTGGCGCACACCGGCAGCGGTATTGAGAATCATCGGCCAGATACTGGAGATGAAGATGACCCAGATCGACGCCGGCTCAGCCTTCTGAAAGACGAGCAAGCCAATGGGTAGCCAGGCCAATGGCGATACCGGCCTTAACAGCCCCATGATGGGCGACAGCATGCCGGAGATAAACGCCGATCGGCCCACAATAAAGCCCAAGGGAATGCCCACCACAGCGGCCATGCCGAAACCCAGACCCACACGGGCCAGCGAGTGCAGCACGTTCCAGCCAATGCCCATGTCGTTCGGGCCGTTTTCATAGAAGGGGTCCGCAAAAAGTGTGAGTGCCGCATCCCACGTTGCTCCGGGGCCCGGCAGGTCACTGCGAAAGCCTGCCAGCATTTGCCAGGCCAGGAGGAACAGTAAGACGCCCAACAGAGGCGGCAAAACCTGCATGGCGTGAGCCTGCAATTTACGCCGGCGCATGCGGATGGATTCAGCGGCGATATTGGCCGGCAGTGCCGCAGAAAATTTCAACATAAATCTCTCCCAGCGAGGGCGCAAACGCCCTCGCAGATAACGGTTCCACTTCGTTATTAAGTCGTTCGCTTTAGGCGCGAATAGCGAAGCTCGCGGCATAGGCTTTAGGGTCTTTGCCATCCCAAACCTTGCCATCAATTAACTTGCTGCTACGCATCACCTGCTTGGGCACAGGCACCCGCGCCATGGCGGCCGCTTGCTTGTACAAATCGATTTGGTTGATCTGCTTAGCCACGCCGAGGTAATCCGGATCAGTGCTGAGCAGGCCCCACCGTTTGTGCTGAGTCAGGAACCACATGCCATCGGACAGGTAGGGGAAATTGGTCTGGCCATCGCGGAAAAACGCCATGCTGTGTTTGTCCTGCCACTTGCGCCCAATGCCGTCGTCGTACTGACCCAGGAATCGACCGGCAATGACTGCTTCAGGGGCATTCACATACGACTTATCCGAGATCAATTTGGCCACCAACGGGCGATTTTTGGGGTTGTCGATCCAACGCGACGCATCCAGCACCGCCGCAATCAAAGCGCGTGCCGTGTTGGGGTTTTCTTTAACCCACGCCGCGGTTGCGCCCAGCACTTTCTCCGGATGATCCGCCCAAACATCCTGCGAGGTGGCCACGCTAAAACCAATATTGTCGGCAATGGCGCGGGCATTCCACGGTTCACCAACGCAGTAGCCGTCCATATTGCCGACGCGCATGTTGGCGACCATCTGGGGCGGCGGCACCACGATATTCTTAACATCCTTGATCGGGTTCACGCCCTGCGAGGCCAGCCAGTAATTCAGCCACATGGCGTGCGTTCCGGTCGGGAAGGTGTTGGCGAAGGTGTATTCGCGCGGGTTGGCTTTAATGTGTTTGGCCAGCGATGGGCCATCCTTCACGCCCTGATCCAACAACTGACGCGATAGCGTAATACCCTGGCCGTTATTGTTTAGGCCCATGAGCACGGCCATGTCATTTTTGATGCCGCCAATGCCCAGCTGCACCCCGTAAATCAAGCCATACAGCACATGCGACGCATCCAATTCGCCATTCACCAATTTGTCACGCACACCGGCCCAGCTTGCTTCTTTACTCGGGATAATCTCGATGCCGTACTTCTTATCAAAACCCATCGCAGCCGCCACCACGATGGAGGCGCAGTCAGTGAGGGGAATGAAACCCACTTTCACCTGTGTTTTTTCAGGCTTGTCGCTACCGGCAGCCCACGCCCCACTTGATACCGTCATACCCACGCCTCCCGCCAGGGTTGCAGCGCTAAAAAATGCACTATTTTTGATAAAGTCGCGGCGATTGCTGACTAAGGTCTCGGCGACTGATTTGCTGTCTTCACTCATGTCCGTACTCCGCCTGTGGGCCATTTCTTCAATTCAAAAAAAAACGCCCGCACCGCTTTCGCGATACGGACGCCGTTGTCCGAAATGTCACTCGTTACCGAGTCACATCAGTCAAATTGTGACGACAACGTGAGGGAACCCGTTGTCGCTTGTACAGGCTTGAACTGCACATCTGAGTTAAAGCAGAAACTGTGCCAACTCTACAAAAAATGGCTTAGTGCTATCCCGGGCTGATGTCGCCGGCCTTCGCCAAGAGCAGCCGAGCCACATGCCCCAAGCTCTCACCGCGCTCCATCGCTTTTTGCCGCAATGCTTCGAAAGCCGCCTGGGAGCTGCATTTGCGACTATCGCTTAGCCAATCTTTGGCACGCTCAATATCCCGCCGATCACTCAATGCCTGTCGCAAGCTGTCGACCTCGTCACGCAAGGTGCGCTCGCGCGACACCAGTACATCCAAGACCGGCAGCAAGGCCGCCAAATGCACCACATCACTGCCAAAGCCCGTGTAAACCGCGAATCCCGCACGACTGACGCGCTGCGATAAGCCTTGATCTAAGCCTTGGCCTAATAACAACAAGGGGGTGTCGAGCCCGAACGGGGCATAGCAGAGTTGCTCCACGCTGTCGCGTAAGGGGTCGGTGTAGTCGACAAGCACCACATTGGGGCGCATGGCCGTCACCAATGCTTCGAGATGCATCAGGCGCGACGCGGGCAAGGTTTCCACCGCGTGCCCAGCGTCCAGCAGCAAGCGCCCGAGCGAATCGGAGCGAGTACCAGGCTCACCGAGTAAAAGCACACGCAACATCAGAAAAACCTTTGGCTATTTTGCCGAAGCTAAGCAATCGCTGTGCCATCGCTGTTTTACCTGCATTAGAATGACTGCATTCAGATCACTAGTTCGGACCCTTCAGATGAACCGCATCCTCTCCACGACCTTCCTTGCTGTATTGCTAAGCAGTGGCTTTGCTAACGCCTTTGTTGTGCCCTCCCCGCCTGCACTGGAAAACAAATCCTATGTGGTCATGGACGCTGACTCAGGACGCGTACTGGCCGCCAGCAATGCCGACGTGCAACTTGAGCCGGCGTCACTCACCAAAATGATGACCAGCTATATTGTTGAGCATTCATTGGCGAACGGTCGCCTAAAAGAGTCGGACCCTGTGTTGGTCAGCGAGCATGCGTGGTGTCGCGGCACCAGTGCCGAGTCTTGCATGTACCTGCCATTGAACGGCTCTGCCTCCGTCATCGACATGCTTCGTGGCGTCATTATTCAGTCCGGCAACGATGCCTCGAAAGCTTTGGCAGAGCACATTGGCGGCTCAGAGCCTGCGTTCGCCGAAATCATGAATGCAGAAGCTAAACGCTTGGGCATGAAAAACACGAATTTCATGAATGCCACTGGCCTGCCTGATCCCGCCCACCTCAGCACCGCGCGTGACATGGCGATTTTGGCTCAGGCCATCATTCGCGATAACCCCAAGTACTACCCGATCTACGCGGAAAAAGAATTCACCTACAACAACATCAAGCAGGGCAACCGTAACGCCTTGCTCTACACCGACCCCACGGTGGATGGCCTGAAAACGGGTCACACGGAAAATGCCGGCTTCTGCTTAGTGGCCTCCAGCAAGCGCGGCAATATGCGTTTGATTTCAGTGGTCATGGGCACCAACAGTATGCAGGCCCGCGCCGATCAAACACGCGCGCTGTTTAACTGGGGCTTTAGCAGCTACGAGACCATTAAGCCGCTGGCTGCAGGCAAAGTGCTGGGCGACGCGCAGGTGTGGTTTGGTCGGGAAGACCTCGTCAAAGCCGGTCTGGATCGTGATCTGTCTATCACCCTGCCCCGTGGCCAGAAAGACAAAGTCCAAGCCGTGACTCGCTTGATGCCCGACCTGGAAGCCCCCATTGCCAAGGGTCAGAAAGTCGGTGAAGTCGTGGTGACGCTGGATGGCAAAACCATCGCCACACAAGATGTGGTCGCCATGGAAGCTGTGGAGGAAACCAACTTCGTGGTTCGCCTGTGGCACCACTTGAAGCGCTTCCTGAGCAACTTGTTCTAAACGAGAGATTCGCTATGGAACGCAAACCAACTGATATTTTGCATGAGGAACTCTGGCAGTTCCCCATGGACTATCCGCTCAAGGTCATGGGGGAAACCCGCTTCCCGATGGCGCAAATAGTCGCCGACATCATTTGTCGCCATGTGCCTGGTTTTGACCCGGCCAGCCTCGATATCGTGCCGTCATCCAAGGGCACCTATGTGTCCGTACGGGCGCTATTCCGCGTCGAGCGCAAGGAGCAGATCAACGGTCTCTACGCGGATCTCGCCGCCGAACCGATGATCAAGAAGGTGCTCTGATGCGCGCGGTCTTGCACACGAGCTGGCTAGGGCGGCGAGATTACGAGCCCATCTGGCGGGCCATGCAAGACCTCACGCAAACGCGAGATCAAAGCAGCCCAGACCAACTATGGCTGCTCGACCATCCGCCGGTTTACACCCAAGGTCAGGCAGGCAAGCCCGAGCACCTGTTGCTCACGGGCGATATTCCGGTGGTGCAATCCGATCGCGGCGGGCAAGTCACCTACCACGGTCCGGGGCAGCTCGTGGGCTACCTGTTAGTGGATATTGACCGGCTAGGCATCAGTACTCGGCACTTTGTCGAGGCCGTTGAAGATGGCCTAACAGCGGCTGTACGCAGCTTTGGCATCGCGGCAGTCGCCGATCGCTCGGCGCATGGGGTCTACGTTGACGGTCGCAAAATTGCCTCGATAGGCATGCGCATTCGACGCGGCTGTAGCTATCACGGCTTTTCAATCAATGTCGACATGGACCTCAGCCCTTTTCGTGGCATCAATCCCTGCGGCTATGCGGGACTGAGCATGTGCCAATTACGCGACTTTGTGCCGGCTCACGCGACTCTGATGGCCCAAGCGCGTGCTGCCGCCGTGGGTGGGCTTCAGCAATACCTCCCACAACTCGACTTTCGTCTAAGCCCCACGGGCTAGACGCTCGCGCAGCCTTACACCATAGTCGCAGAGAATCTATTCAACGGCTGTCGCTGGGGAGTTAGGCATGCCACATTGGCTGCTGCCGCTTATTTCGCTGCTGTATATCAGCCTGCTGTTTGTTATCGCTTATTGGGGTGATGAACGTAGCCAAAGCCTATCCACTTCCCACAAAAACTTGCTCTACAGCCTTACCTTGGCCGTGTATTGCACATCGTGGACGTTTTATGGTGCCGTGGGCGCTACCGTCACTGGCGGGTGGGCCTACCTACCCATTTACTTAGGGCCATTGCTGTTTATTGTCTTTGGTCGCTCCCTGCTCGAGCGCATGGTGCTCATCAGTAAATCACGCTCCATCACCAGCATTGCCGACTTCATTGCGGCGCGTTACGGCAGAGCACAATTACTGGCAGCGATGGTCACTGTGGTCGCCATTATCGGCGCCCTCCCCTATATCGCCTTACAGCTGAAGGCCGTGGCCATGAGTGTCGATGTCCTGAGTGCAGGCGGTTTGGGCCAAGCCTTCCCTACTAACGATACGGCACTTTGGACCAGTCTTTTACTGGCCCTACTCGCTATGCTTTTTGGTACACGCCACATTGACGCGACGGAACACCACCACGGGCTTATGCTCGCGATTGCCTTTGAATCGCTGGTGAAACTGATCGCTTTACTGGCCGTTGCATGGCTTGCTTGGCGTGGCTTGCAAGCACTTCCGGCCGGCTGGCAAGCTGATGCTCGTCTCAATCAACTCCTGCGCCCCAGCAACCTCCCTACTGGCTTCATGGCACAGCTCTTACTCGCCTTCTTAGCCATGATGTGTTTACCCCGACAATTTCACGTGGCCGTCGTGGAGTGCCACGATGTTAGACAAGTGCGTCAAGCGCCACTCTGGTTTGGCCTCTATCTCCTGCTGATTACGCTTGCCGTACTGCCGATTGCCTGCATGGCTTTGCTAGACCCACGCTTGGCTGGCATACACCCAGATACGGCTGTGTTGGCCTTACCGCTCATGCTCGGCGAAGAGGCGCTAGCCATGCTGGCGTTTATTGGCGGATTTTCAGCAGCCGCTGGGATGGTGATTGTCGCCTCTGTCGCGTTATCTACAATGATTTGCAATGATCTCGTGGTGCCTTTGCTCCTGCGTTTTGGCCGTTTTGGACGGCAGCCGATGCCACGCTTACTTCTATGGATTCGGCGCTGGGCCATTTTATCGTTGGCACTCCTCGGCTATGGCTACTACCGCTTGCTAGCCGAGTTTTCTCAACTCGCATCCGTGGGCTTGCTAGCCTTTTCCGCCGTGGCGCAATTTGCCCCCGCATTGATCGGGGGGCTATTTTGGCGAGGAGGCTCTCGGCAGGGCGTCATGGCAGGCCTCATCGCTGGTTTCGCCATCTGGCTATATACACTGATGTTACCGGCCTTGTTGCCCGCACTCGGCTTTGATAATGACTGGCTAACTCACGGTCTATTCGGTGTCGATTGGTTCAAGCCTTACGCCCTGTTTGGCCTCACCGGCTGGGACACCCTGACGCACGGTGTTTTTTGGTCGCTGCTCATCAATATTTCGTTGTTCGTACTCGTTTCATTACGGTTCCGACCCAGCATTCGTGAGCAACTGGAGGCAGCCCCCTTTTTAGATCCCTACGCGGATGAGGCTGACAATCTGCACACGGCCGAATGGCATCGACTACCCCTCCGTGAACTTCACACCTTAGTTGCTCGCATTCTAGGCCAAGAGGCGACACAGCAAGCCTTTGAGCAATTTGCTCGTGGACGCATGCAGCACTTAGATTTGCGTCGGCCTGCCAGCCGGGGCTGGGTGCAGTTTTCAGAGCGACTCTTGGCAGGCGCGATGGGCACTTCATCGGCACGCACCTTGTTGACCACTGCATTGCGCGGCTCCGGCCTAGAAATCGGCCAGGTCGTAGCATTGCTTGACCAAAGCTCGCAATTACAACGCTTTAATCGTGGCGTGCTGAGCACCATGATGGAGCACATTGAGCAGGGCATCAGCGTGGTCGATGCTGAGATGAAGCTGGTGGCGTGGAATAGCCGCTATTTAGAGCTATTTGACTACCCTGAAGGCATGGTCTACGCCGGCTGCCCAGTGGCTGATCTCATTCGCTACAACGCCCAACGCGGCGAGTGTGGTCCTGGCGATATTGATGCGCACGTCAAGAAACGACTGGATCACATGCGCAACGGCGGTGCTCATGTGGTCGAGCGTCAGCGCGCCGATGGCAAAGTCCTTGAACTTCGTGGCCAGCCCATCCCGGGCGGCGGCTTTGTTACCACCTTCGCCGACATCACGCACTTTAAGCTCACCGAGAGCGCGCTTTCAGAGGCCAAAGCAGCACTGGAACTGAGGGTGGCTCAACGAACCGCAGAGCTGGAAGCCGCGTTGATAGCCCAGCAACAAGCTAAGCAGCAGGCCGAACACGCTAATCAGTCTAAAACTCACTTTCTAGCGGCTGCCAGCCATGACTTACTTCAGCCCATGAATGCGGCACGACTATTCTCATCCGCGCTCAGCCTGCATCCCGCCCTGAGTGGGGACGCCCAACAACTGGCCAAACAAGTGGATAGCTCTTTACGCGGTGCCGAGGAGCTGCTCTCGGCATTGCTCGATATTTCACGGCTGGATGCAGGTGCACTCAATCCACATCAAGAACCCATTGCCCTTAGCGACCTTTTGCGCGAGTTGGCGGAGCAGGTGCGGCCTGTGGCCCAGCAACGCCACTTGCAATTGCGTCTTCATTTGCCGGAAGCGCCGGTTTGGGTGGTCAGCGACCGGCAATGGCTACGTCGTATCCTGCAAAACTTTATCAATAATGCCCTACGCTACACCCGAGAAGGTGGTGTCTTGATTGGACTCCGTGCGCGTCAAACGAATGGTCAATCGACTTGGCGTGTTGATGTATTGGATACAGGCCCGGGAATTCCTTTCGGCAAACAAGCGCATATATTTGAAGAGTTTCAACGCGGTGGAGAAGCGTCACCCTGGGGCGAAAAAGGTCTGGGGCTAGGGCTAGCGATTGTTGACCGCATGGCTCGTCTACTGCAGCACCCCGTCACCGTTCGTTCAACACCGGGACGCGGCGCCTGCTTCAGCATTTTGATGCCCGAAGCCATCCACACACCTAGCCATAAACACCCGTTGGCTGCTGACCTTCAGCAAGAAGGTAACCTGCAAGGCCTGCGTGTACTTTGCATTGATAACGAGCCCGACATACTGGCCGGCATGAGTGCCTTGCTCAGTCGCTGGGGCTGTACCGTATTTCTCGCGCCGGATGGGCCAACTGCGAAACAACTGCTGCAAGAAAAAGACCCACAAGTGGTACTGGCCGATTATCATCTTACCGACAATGAAGACGGCTTGTTGCTCCTATGCGAACTCAGTGTGGGACGCGCAGGCGCTTTGGTGACCGCAGACCATACCGATGCAGTAGCCCATCGCGTTCGTGAGGCGGGCTTAGGCCTGCTCCGCAAGCCCATCAAACCTGCCGCTCTGCGCGCGTTCCTGAGTGCGCAGCGGCGCTAACGCTCCGGAGTATGCTGGGCATGAGTGAACAAATTGCCGTTATTGGTAGCGGCATGGCGGGCTTGGCCGCCGCGAGATTAGCGCTCTTAGCGGGTCATCGCGTGACGGTATTTGAAGCGCATCCGCAACGCGGCATGGATGCCCACAGCCTGCACATTCATGGCGGCTTGGTGGACGTGCCTTTACGCGTCATGAGCCCCTTGGCTTGGCAGAGTGTGCTGACACTGGCCGAGCAAGTCGGCGTGAGCAGCTTCCCCGTCGATACCTTCACCTCTTGTAGCTGGGATGATGGCAGCACCTGGTTTCGCAGCAGCCGGTTGCCCGGCGTGAATTGGCCTTGGATTGGCTCCTGGCGTCATCTCAATGGCAAAACCCTGATGCTGGCACAAGGCCTGCGGCAACTGCGCGCAGCCACCGAGCGACTGCGCAATAGCCCAAACGACACGCGCTTGCTGCAACAGTTTCTCGCTGAGGAGCAATTCCAACCGCTGTTTTGGCGCGGCTTGATGCTGCCCATTTTGACCACGATTTGCACCTGCCGAGAAGCGCATCTCATGGCGTGGCCAGCGCGCGACCTCATGCTCTTGGTGGATACCATCTTGCATGGCAGTACCTTGCGCCGACTCACGGGCGGCACCCCCGCACTGGTCGACGGCCTAGCTCGCGGCCTTCACTTTATCAGTGGCAGCCCCGTGACGTCGGTTACCCGCAACGACCATCAGCCACACTCGTTGCGCGTCACCAATGCCCGCGGTGAGCAGGCCGATTTTGACCGCGTCATTGTGGCCACCCAAGCGAACCAGATCGATTTTCTGGACGCCACGGAGTATGGCCACGAGCGCGCCTTATTGACTGATGTTCGCTTCGATCACGGCGAGCTGTGGGTGCATAGCGATACGCGCTTCTTACCCCGCCGTCGCAGTGAGTGGAGCGCGCTCAACTTTCAAATGGACCGCCAGTTCACTGAGCCCATGTTCACAGTCCTTGTGAATGCGGTTGAGCCGTCGCTGCATAACGCGCCGCCGGTACTACAGACATGGAACCCCGCGTTCGAGCCTGAGGCCGAGCACGTCATTGCCCGTGTTCCGTTAGCTCGTGCGGTCGTTCATGCGGGGACGCGCAGTGTGCAAACCGCCCTCGCTGAACTGCACGCCGAACCCGACCGTCGCGTCTTTTTTTGTGGCTCTTGGGCCTACCCGGGTGTGCCGCTGCTGGAGTCCGCCGTCCGCTCGGCACAAGCCGTCGCAGCGGTGCTGCCGACCTCTCGACCGGCTTGAAATGGCCACATTCGCCATTGCACACACCCTACTCGATGACGCCATGCCAGCGCCGGCATGGACCAATCTCGGCTGCTGGCAACGGCCCGATGGGGCGCCCATCACAAACTATGTGGAGGCTGCCGAGCAGCTCGCTTGGCGCGTAGGCGCGGCAGCTATAACCTCCACGGGGCAAGGCGTAGCCGACCTAGGCTGCGGCCATGGCGCCAGTCTGCTGTTTTGGCAGCAGCAATTCGCAGCGGGCCATGTGATTGGCATAGAGCTGCAAGCAACTTGCTTAGCGGGCTGGCCAGCTCATGCCCGAGAAGGCCTCTCGATGCATCAGGGCCGCTTCGATCAGCTGCCCCTGCCGGAAGCCGTCATCTCAAAGCTCCCGCCAGAGGGATGTGATACGGTGGTCTGTGTGGATGCTGCTTACCATGCCGACTCGCTGGGTGCCTTTGCTGCCGTAGCTAAAAATCTTCTGCGCTCTCAGGGTCGCCTGGCCTTTACCACGGTGCTTAAACCCTCACACAGCGGCATGCTTCGCCAGATACAACATCGCCTCATCACAACGCTCACGGGCATCCCTAAGGCCAGCTTTGTCACCGCCAGCGAACTCGAGCACACACTGACACGACTGGGCTTTGAGGCCATTCGTATAGAGTGTTTGGATGCAGAGGTTTTACAAGGATTCGCCGACTTCGTGGCACGCCGCTCGGCAGAACTTCCCACCACGAAAAAACGCGCTCTAGCTTGGCTGAAAATAGCCGGAACTGCCGCCCTCTGCCGACACTGGCTCCGATGGCAGAGGGCGCATTATGTGTTGGTCAGTGCGCAGCGCACCGATTAACTCAGTCCTCTTCTACCACCTCAACCATACGCATACTCGGATCAAGCTGCAGTCGGGCAGCCGCTACCACAGCCTGTGTCCGATTCGATGCTCCAAGCTTTCTCAGAATGGCCGTCATATGCGCCTTAATAGTCGCCTCTGAGACATTCAATTCATAGGCAATTTGCTTATTCAACAAGCCATCCGCCAGCATCATGAGCACGCGAAACTGTTGGGGTGTGAGATCACGGATACGCTCAGCAATATCGACTTCATCCGGCGCCAGTTGCGTCTGCTGTGAGCCCGCCGCCGAGGCCGGCAGCCAGACATCGCCGTCCAACACACCCGCGATGGCCTGAGCCATTTCCTCCAAAGACGAGGACTTGGGTATATAACCACTGGCACCATGGGCAATGGCTCGACGCATTACGCTAGGCTCTTCATTCCCAGACACCACAATAACCGGCAACGAAGGGTAACGCGCCCGCACATGAACGAGCCCTGAAAATCCCGAGCTGCCCGGCATGTGCAGATCCAGTAGCAGTAAATCCAAATCGTCTGCGGCCTCGAGCCGCTGCTGCAAGCTTGCAGTGGTGTCGGCCTCAATCAATTGAGCCATCGGGAACAAGCTCGCCACTGTCCGCTTAAGCGCATCACGGAACAGCGGATGATCATCCGCGATAATGAATTTCATGCTCGCCTCCCACCTCAGGTTTGCCTCAGCCCGCTTTACGGCTCTTGATCAAACTCTCGACTACCGACGGGTCGGCCAGCGTCGAGATGTCGCCGAGACCATCGAACTCGTTGGCGGCAATCTTGCGCAGAATGCGGCGCATGATCTTGCCCGAACGCGTTTTTGGCAGGCCCGGCGCCCACTGAATCATGTCCGGCGCAGCAATCGGCCCAATCTCCGTACGTACATGCGCGATCAATTCTTTACGCAGCGCTTCGCTAGGCTCAGCACCTGCCTGTAGCGTGACATAGGCATAAATGCCTTGACCTTTGATGTCGTGCGGGAAGCCCACCACCGCTGCCTCCGCGACCGCCTTATGGGAGACCAGCGCGCTTTCGACTTCGGCGGTTCCCATGCGGTGGCCCGACACATTCAGCACGTCATCGACACGCCCGGTAATCCAGTAATAGCCGTCAGCATCGCGCTTGGCGCCATCGCCTGTGGTGTAAACACCGGCGAAGGTTTTGAAATAGGTCTCAATAAAGCGCTGATGATCGCCATAGACCGAGCGCATCTGACCCGGCCAGGAATCGAGAATGACGAGGTTGCCTTCGCAGGCGCCCTCCAGCACCTGGCCTTCGTTATCCACAATGGCGGGTCGCACACCAAAATAGGGCAAGGTGGCCGAGCCCGGCTTCAACGCAGTCGCACCGGCCAGCGGCGAGATCAATACGCCGCCGGTTTCGGTCTGCCACCAGGTATCAACAATTTGGCAGCGGCCATCGCCCACCACGCGGTGATACCACTCCCACGCCTCAGGATTGATCGGCTCGCCCACAGAGCCGAGCAAGCGCAGACTTTTGCGTGACGTGGACAGCATAGGGGCATCGCCCTCACGCATGATGGCGCGAATCGCGGTGGGTGCCGTGTAGAGGATGGTCACGCCATGCTTATCTACCACTTGGCCAAAACGACTCCAATCCGGATATTGCGGCACCCCTTCAAACAGCACGGTAGTGGCGCCATTAGCCAGCGGGCCATAAAGCGCATAACTATGCCCGGTGACCCAACCCACATCAGCAGTGCACCAGTGCACATCGTTCTCGCGAATATCAAAGACATTGGCGAAGGTACTGGCGGTATAGACCAAATAGCCCCCGGTGGTATGCATCACGCCCTTGGGCTTACCGGTAGAGCCCGAGGTGTACAAAATGAATAGCGGGTCTTCGGCATTCATGACTTCCGCCGGGCAATCTGCGCTCATGCCCGCCATCAGATCGTGATACCAATGGTCGCGGCCAGCCTCCCAGTTCACCGAGCCGCCAGTGCGGCGCACCACAATGACGGTCTTCACGCCACTGCCTGCCGGCGTGCGAATGGCGTTATCCACATTCGCTTTCAGCGGGATGGCGCGCCCACCGCGTAGGCCTTCATCAGCCGTAATCACGATGGTGGACTGGCAATCTTCGATGCGACCGGCCAGTGAGTCCGGCGAGAAGCCTCCGAATACCACGGAATGCACTGCCCCAATGCGCGTGCAGGCGAGCATGGCCACAGCCGCTTCCGGAATCATCGGCATGTAAATCGTCACGCGGTCGCCCTTTTTAACGCCTTTGGCCTTCAGCGCGCCAGCAAAGCGGCAGACTTCATCATGCAATTCGCGATAGCTGATGTAGCGACTCTCATTGGGGTTGTCTCCCTCCCAGATAATGGCCGTTTTGCCGGCACGATCCTGGAGATGACGATCCAAGCAGTTAGTGGACACGTTCAACGCGCCATCGGCATACCAGCGAATTCGGAAGTCCTCAACCTTGTAGGACACATCTTTAATTTGAGTGAATGGTTTCATCCAATCCAGCAGTGTCGCTTCTTCCGCCCAGAACGCCTCGGGATCTGTCACCGACAATTCATAACGCCGCTCGTAGTCAGCAGCCGAGTTACGCGCACCTTTGTAATCGTTAGGTACGGCGTAGGTTTTGATTTCACTCATGAAGAACTCCTTCGGCAATCCGCCATTGAATGCTGCGAGTATGTCCTGACTTACAAGTCAGGCGCATTAGTCTTTGGTCGAAATTCACCCTTCCAGTTGGCATTCGCACAAGGTCTTAGAGACTAAGGGCTAATAGCCAGTCTTAATGAGCTATCGCTATACATCGAAAACCCTTAGTGCTGGAGAGTTAGAATCATGAGCCGTCTGATGCAACTTTGCCGCTTCACCCCCCTAGCCTTTGCATTGCTACCCGTTAATAGTTGGGCAGATACACACAGCGACATTGCTGAACTGAAAGCACGCCTCGCCCAACTAGAGCAGCAAATTAATAGCGCTACGGAAAATACCTCGCCTAAGCCCTCGCCCGCTGTCGCCGTAACTGCCACTCCAACAGGCCTGAAGCTAGGAGAGACCCAGGTTGGCTTCAAAGGTTATGTAAAACTAGACGCCATCTCCTCTCAGTTCTCAGCAGGAGAAGTAGGTCGCACCGTGGGTCGTGACTTTTATGTCCCCAATCAAATCCCGGTTTTTGGTGGCGCAGGTGCCACCGCCATGAGTAATGGCAAATCGCGTCAGTTTTTCGATCTTCATGCCAAGCAAACACGCTTCATTGTCACCACTGAAACCCCAGTGGGGGGTGACAGTGCGCTGAAGGGTCATATCGAAATGGACTTCCTTGGCTCAACACAGGGCGATGAACGCATCAGCAATGGTTATAGCCCTGAATTAAGACAAGCCTTTTTTACTTACGGCCGGTGGATGGCAGGTCAAGCATGGACGACCTTTCAAGACCTTGGCGTGCTGCCAGAAACCGCTGATTTTGTAGGGTCCTCCGACGGTGCTGTGTTTGGCCGCCAGCCACAGCTCCGCTACACCCGTGGGCCTTGGCAGTTCGCCCTAGAAAACAGCCAAACCGTCGTGGGCGGCTCAACAGACAACGGCCCTACAAGCACAGCAGCGCCTGTTGAAAGCAACGACAGCGCCGTACCAGACATCGTGGCGCGCTATACGCACAAAGGTGATTTTGGACACCTGTCCAGCGCTGCGCTCGTGCGCCAGCTACGCGTCAAAAACCCAACAGGTGCAACCAATACCGGTGACAGTCAAACTGCCTACGGCGTTTCGGTCTCCGGCAAAGTCAAGGTGGGGCAAAAGGACGATATTCGCTTCATGCTCACCCACGGCGACGGGATTGGCCGCTACATGTCTCTCAACACCAGTAATGACGCCACTTTAAATACGGTCACTGGCGAGCTGGACTTAATTAGCATTAGCGCAGGCTATGTCACTTATCGTCATTTTTGGACAGATAAGCTACGGAGCAACCTACAGTTCTCCTTGTTCTCTGCAAGCAACCCCCATTCCGCCACGGCAGATGCGACGAAGCGAGTGACCTCCGGACTAATCAATTTGATGTATGCGGTAAACCCCAAGCTCGATGTGGGCGTAGAAGGACTACATGCCACACGAAAAGTTGAAGGCGGGGCTGAGGGCGACTTGGATCGACTGCATTTCACCGCTCGCTACAACTTCTAAGTCAGGCCAACCCATTCATCCTGAACGGTGAACGCAACACAGCTTAGCCCCGGTCTTCCGGGGCTTTTTTTGGGCCGATTTCTTTGAGTCGAAATTGCAAGTTCTTACAAAACAGCAACGCGTCTGCAGTTTCACTCTACGCGCACAAGGCATAAGTTCAGTACATCTCCACAGAAAGGACGCCAGCTCATGTCCACTTGGCACAAACACGCACTAACTCGTTTAAGCACACTGGATGCCCTGAGCGACGGCATGTCCACTAGCCCGCTGCCTGAGTTTGGCACGCGTGGCAATGTGGCGCGTGTGTCCCACCTCAAGTTAGCGGCATCGAATGCCATCCCCAAACCTCAGCTGGATCAGCCGTTTTTCTCAACCCACGGCTCGCCATTACTGGGGGTTTGGTGGGCGCTATGGAGCCTAGCTGGTTTCGCCATGATTACTCAGGGTGGCGGTGGCGGCTGGATGGCCTTCAGCCTTTTCGGACTCCTCGCCATGCTGCGTCAGAGCAGTAACTTATTGGTTGTCTCCAACCGCACGCTGCTCTTGCGGGATGGCATTGCCGGCGGTCGCACCCGCCTGCTTGCCTGTGCCGACATCGATGATGTCTGGGTGCATCAGTCGCTACTCGGGCGCTGGCTGGACTATGGCCGCATCGGCTTGCGCTCAAGCCAGAAAGATATTGTCTGGAGCCCGGTAATCGCGCATCCCTTCGCCGCTAAAAACGCCGTTGTCATGGCCGTGACGGGGCGCCGCCCTGTGGGCATTCCGCCTAGCCAGCAAACACCGCTAACTGGCATCTAAGCTCATCGTTGCCTGCAACTTGCAGGCAACGCGCAATCCCGCCACTATCCGGTCATAACAACAAAAACCGGACCCATCATGAATAGCGTTTTTATTACCCTGCTGCTGCCCGTTTCACTATTTATCATTATGTTTAGTCTTGGCTTGGCACTTACGCTGGCCGACTTCCGACGCGTCGTGTTGTACCCCAAGGGCATCAGCATTGGCCTGCTCAATCTACTCTTAATTTCGCCGCTGCTCGCTTTTTTGCTTGCCGTTGTCTTTAAGCTGCCGCCTGAACTTGCCGTTGGCATGGTACTGCTTGGTGCATCGCCCGGCGGAACCACCGCCAATATGCTGACCCACTTAGCACGAGGCGACACGGCTCTCTCCATTTCCATGACCGCCATCAGCAGTGTGGCTGCGGTGATCCTAACGCCCCTGATACTTAGCCTCGCCAGCGACCACTTCATGACCGGCGAGCTCGCCGTTCAGCTCAACATGTCTGGCATTGTGGTGAAGGTGCTCATCATCACCCTGATTCCGCTCAGCCTAGGCATGCTGGTTCGCGCCAAAGCTGAAGCATGGTCGCTGCGTAACGAGCCACTCGCCAAGAAAATTGCCATGGTGTTTTTCGTGCTGGTGGTTTTTGCCGCGCTGTTTAGTGAGCGCACCCACATCGCTGAAAACTTAACTGTCGTTGGTCTAGCCGTGGCGAGTTTGAATGTGTTGGCCATGACCATCAGCTACCTGATGTCTATTGTGTCCGGCCTGAATGGCCGCCAGGCCACCGCCGTCAGCATCGAGCTGGGCGTACACAACACCACGCTCGCCATGGCCGTTGGTGCGATGGTATCGCCCACCATGGTGATTCCAGCCGCGGTTTACGGGGTATTTATGTTCTTCACAGCCGGTGCTTTTGCACGCTGGATGTACCAGCGCAACGCCTAAGCGCATGCCGCGCGCATGAGCCGCTTAAAACAAGCGGTTCATGCCATTAAGCGCAGCTACCCGATAAGCCTCCGCCATGGTCGGATAATTAAACGTGGTGTTGGCGAAGTAATCGATAGCGTTACCCGGCTGATTCATCACGGCCTGTCCAATGTGCACAATCTCGGCCGCGTTGTTGCCAAAGCAATGAATCCCCAAAATCTCACGCGTGTCGCGATGAAACAAGATTTTCAGCATCCCCACCACATCGCCCGATATTTGCGCTCGCGCTAAGTGTCGGAAGAAAGACTGCCCCACTTCGTAAGGCACTTTGGCATCGGTGAGCTGCTTCTCGGTTTTGCCCAAGCAAGAAATTTCCGGGATGGTGTAAATGCCTGTGGGCACTTCGTCCACATGCGGCACATCTAGGCTGCCGGTGATGTGCGCGGCGGCACAGCGACCTTGGTCGTAGGCGGCGGAAGCCAGCGCGGGCGGGCCGATGACATCGCCTACGGCAAACACCGAGGGATTGGCGGTGCGGTACTGTTCATCCACGGCGATTTGTCCGCGGCTATTGGCTTGCAAGCCCACCGCTTCTAGCGCCAATGTCTCTGTATTACCGGCGCGGCCATTGCACCAGAGAATGGCATCGGCCTTAATTTTCTTACCCGACTTCAGGTGTAAAACCACACTATCGTTGGTGGTCTCCACGCGCTCGTACTCTTCTTGATTGCGAATCAGCACGCCCAAGTCGCGCAGATAGTGCGAGAGTGCATCGGCAATTTCATCATCGAGATACGACAGCAACTGTGGCTGCGTATTGACCAGATCGACCTTGTAGCCAAGGCCAACAAAAATCGAGGCGTACTCACAGCCAATCACCCCGGCACCGTAAATAATCAGTTTATTAACCGCGTAGTCCAGCTTCAGAATTTTGTCGCTGTCGAACACGCGCGGATGACCAAAGTCGATATCACGCGGCTGGTAGGGCCGGCTGCCTGTCGCAATGACAGCATGCTCAAAACCGATACGCTCGGTAATGCCTTCGGGCGTCAACACGGAAATGAGATTGGGCTCCTCGAAGCGCGCCTGCCCGAAATAAAGATCCACGTCGTTGCGCTCAAAAAACCGATGGTGCGTGCTGACCTGCGTCTCAATGACTTTGTGCGCGCGCGCCAGCACCTGAGACAGCGGCACACTGCGAATATCGGCCATGCGTGAAAGTAAGGGGTCGCGGCGAAAGCGCATCAGGTTGTATACCGTTTGGCGCAGCGCTTTGGAGGGAATGGTGCCGACATGCGCACAGTTGCCGCCGACCTCGCCGAGCTGATCAATGACCGCCACGCGACGCCCTTCTTTCACCAGCTTCATCGCCGCCCCTTCGCCGGCAGGACCCGCACCAATCACTACCGCATCGTATCGCGTTGCCATTACTACTCTCTCATTGCTCAAGGCATTCGTCCTCAGATGCCTAGCCTACTGGATTTTCAGACGCATCGACTATTGGCGTTTGGCCTTATGCAGACAGGTTGCGCTACACTTCGTGGACTAATTGAGATTTGTCATGAGCGAACCTAGCAATCTATCCCCGGTAGCCACTCACCCGGCCAGCCAACCCAGCAGCAGACCCGCCCCCATCGAGACTGGCGTGAAGCTGCGCGGTGCCGAAAAAATGGCACGCATTCCCGTGAAAATCATTCCCACCGATGAGCTGCCGCGTAAGCCGGACTGGATTCGTGTGCGCGTGAAAAATCCGGGCGAAGTGCAGCGCATCAAGGGTCTGCTGCGTGAACAAAAGCTTCATACCGTCTGTGAAGAAGCCGCCTGCCCAAACCTAGCCGAATGCTTTGGTGGCGGCACGGCCACCTTCATGATCATGGGCGATATTTGTACGCGTCGCTGCCCGTTCTGTGATGTTGCCCACGGTCGCCCCAATGCACTTGATGCCGATGAGCCACGGCATCTCGCCGAGACCGTGGCCAATCTCAAGCTCAAGTATGTAGTGGTTACCTCGGTTGACCGCGACGACCTGAAGGATGGTGGCGCACAGCACTTTGTCGACTGCATCACCGAAGTGCGCAAGCTCAACCCCAACACGAAGATGGAAATTCTCGTGCCAGACTTCCGTGGCCGCATGGACATCGCCCTGCGCCTGATCAGCGAATGCCCGCCGGATGTGTTCAATCACAACATCGAGACCGTGCCGCGTCTGTACAAGGCCATCCGCCCCGGTTCCGACTACCAGCACTCGCTGCAGCTGCTGCAGCGCTTCAAGCAGGAACGGCCCGACATTGCCACCAAATGCGGGTTAATGGTCGGCATTGGCGAGACGGAAGAAGAAGTCATGGCACTGCTGGCAGATCTAAAAGCGCACGATGTGGATCTGGTGACGATTGGCCAATATCTGCAGCCATCGAAAACGCACGCCCCCGTGGATCGCTTCGTGCATCCCGATGAATTCGCCCGCTATGCCGCCTATGGCCGACAGCTCGGCTTCCGCAATATCGCTAGCGGCCCCATGGTGCGCTCGTCGTATCACGCCGATTTGCAGTTTGCGGGCGTGGATGTGGTGAACTACGGGCTTATAAACTCATGACCACGGCGGGGCGTGATTTATTACATGCGCTCCGTGTTAAGCCGGAGCCATCGCCTCGCGATACTGTAGCGACTGCTGCTCACCGTATCGATATTGGGTGGGGCGCTTGGTGCTTTCATCCCAGCCTAGGCGCTGCTCGTCGTAGAGATAAAGTCCGCTTCTGGCTAGCCTTATGGAGTCATTTTGGGCAGGCGCAATTTCTCGTTCAAATTGACGACAGTTACCACACCGCAACGACTGTGCGTCTTCGACAAAGTGAAGATCGCCAACGCATAGATGTTTTACTCGTGCAAACCAGTAGTCCAGTAGAAAGCTTATTCGGTTTACTGCTGATAAAGTTGCGTCGCCCCATCTCTTGGAGAAAAGTAGTGCACGGTCGGACTGTTGTCATTTCACGTTACCCTCAACATCTGTCGCAAGCCGTTTTACCCCCTCTTTGGTCAGAGCGGTTCACGCCCTGCCATGAAGTACTACTTGATCGCCAAACAGCTGCCAAATTACCGCTGCGAATCACTCTCGATTAGCCTCGTCGATCCGCCACAAACGGATTGGTTAAACGCTCGTGACCGATGGTCGACATCGGCCCGTGGCCGGGCACGAACTGCATGTCATCGGGCAGGCTCCAGAGTTCGCGCTGGATGGCATCGATCAGGGTTTGGTGATGCCCCATGGGAAAGTCTGTGCGGCCAATCGAACCAGCAAACAGCACATCGCCCACAAAACTCACGCGCGCGGCCTCCGAGATAAACACCACATGACCCGGCGTATGGCCAGGGCAGTGCCGCACCTGCAGGGTCTCAGCGCCAACACAAACTTCATTGCCCTGCTCCAGCCAGCGCGTCGGCGTGAACGGGCGCGAGGCCGGAAAACGGAACATGCGCGACTGATCTTCGAGTCGGTCTATCCAGAACTGATCACCCACATGCGGCCCCTCAATAGGCAAATGCAGACGCTCGGCTAATTCCGCAACGGCTCCGGCATGATCGATATGCGCATGGGTGACCAGCAGCTTGGTCAGTGTCACGCCTTCCTCGGCCACGGCCGCCAGCATGCGCTCTATGTCGCCACCGGCATCCACCAGTGCTGCTTCGCGCGTGCTGTCACACCAGATCAAACTGCAGTTCTGCTCAAATTGGGTCACCGGCAAAATACGAAAACGCAGGGCCATGATTTAGTTCTCCACGGGCTGATTCGGTGCGCTGATTTCAGCCGCCGCTGGCGGACGCAACGCAGGCTTTAGGCGGATATAGAGCGTCTTTTGGACTCGAGCAACGACCTCGCCGGCCTCATTGACCACTTCAACGGGCAAGACCGGGCGTATCGCTTTACCTGTCGCTGCTTGGGCGCGAAAGTCCGCAATCTGCTCGACGCTAAGTCGAAAGCGGGCATAAACCGTACCGCGCCCGGGCGATATAAAATCAATGTGCGCAGCCTGGTCCCAGACCACATGATCTTTCGCTAAATGCTGCATGAGCATGAGCATGTAGAAGGGGTCGGTCATACTGTACAAACTACCGCCGAACTGTGTGCCGACGTAATTGCGGTTAAAACGCGTCAGGCGCATGCGCACATCAATTTCGGTGTAATCGTCGTTAATCCGCTCTATGTGTACGCCAGCCCCGAGAAAAGGGAAGTACAGGTTCATCATCCAACGTAAGACAGCCGGTTTCATCGTGCAGGACCTCAGGTATCATGCAGGCGGAATTTTTATCGGGAGCAAAGCTACCATGCCATCCATGGATGTTGTGTCTGAACTCGAAGTTTTCGAGGTCAATCATGCCGTGCAAAACACGGTAAAAGAAATTGCCACACGCTTCGACTTTCGTGGCTCTGAGGTCAAGGTTGACTTCAATGAAAAAAATAAGGAAATCAAACTCAGTGCGGAGTCAGACTTTCAGGTCGATCAAGTGCGCGCCATGCTGGAAGCGCACCTGATGAAGCGCAAGCTTGATCCACAAGTCATGGACCCGCAAAAAATTGAGGCGTCGGGCAAGTACATGAACCAAGTCATCAAGCTCAAAGATGGCTTGGATTCCGACACCGCGAAAAAGGTCGTGAAGCTGCTCAAGGAAAATGGCTACAAGGTCCAAGCCAGCATTCAGGGCGACAAAGTGCGCGTGACTGATAAGAAGCGTGATGCCCTGCAAGACGTCATGGCATTTTTGCGTCAGCAGACACTGGGCTTGCCGCTCCAGTTCAATAACTTCAAAGACTAACGTCAACTCGCCGCTGTGCTTGCCGATAAGCCAGCGGCGTCAGCCCTGTCCAACGCCGAAACACGCGTGAAAAATTCGAGCTATCGCGGAAGCCTAGGCTAGTGGCAATGGCTTTAACCGAGGCCGACGTGTTGGCTAGGGCGTGTTGCGCACGACGGCTACGCTCCTCATCCAGTAAGTGCTGATAACTACCCCCTTGCTGACTGAGACGCGCTCGTAATGTGCGCACAGGCAATCCCAGCAACACAGCCATCTCGTTCAAACTGGGCAGTGCGTCACGCTGCTGGCTCAGCGCATGGCGCACCCCATCGGTAAAGGCTCCCCGCGCTAACAACACATCCATGCGGGCATTAATTTTTGCCAGTATGTCGGCATGGGCTTGCGCATCGGCACTGGCGATGGGGCGATCCAAAATATCGTTGGGAATGCTCAGGCCATTGAAGCTGGCATTGAAATGCACGCCACCTCGGCAATGGCTCAGTAAGGCCTCGGCAAATGAAGGGGGCGGACTCATCAAGTGTACCGACAGGCGCTCTGCCTCTTCGCCCAGCAAACCTTCACAGATATTAAATGCCGTGGCCAACAGCAGCGTCATCACAAACGCTTCATCCATGGGTAAGTCGTTAAACAACTCCAGCGCCAAGGTCAGCCGGTCTCGACGCTGGCTTTGATGCATCAGCACAAAGGGAGCCACCGTGGCCATGTATTCGTAATAAAGCGCAATGACCTCGCGCAGATTCGCGGCGGTCAGCGTGGCTTGGCCCAGCAATCCGTGAGCATTCGGCGGCAAACATTGGGCGTAACGCAGGGATAAATCTGGCGCTGCCGTGAGTTGCTGAGCGCGCACAAACAGCGCAAATACCTCACTGATTGGCACCAATAATTCAGGCTTCGCCAAAGACTCTGCACTGAGCTGCGTCGCGCTCAAGAGCTTTTCTGGCGGAATTTGCCACTGGCTTTCACACAGTTTAAGCAGCTTTCTGGGATAGGCCGCGATGGTAACCAAACGCGGGGAATTCGCCGACATGTCGCGTTCTCGCTAAAACAATGGTGCCAGCATAACAGAGCTCGACTTGACCGATACGGTGTCAGTTTGCGTCAACTCAGCCAGTCCAAGACCGCGTATTTTCGGGCAAGCTGTAGCCACTTTGTCTAACCGAGCTCGCACCATGCAGATGATCGAAAACAACCTAACTCGCCTCATGCGCCCCTTAGCCAAGCTGCCCAGCAATCTGCGCATTTCCACGCTCTCGTTTATTCTCGGCAAGGTCGTGCCGTTTGTGGGCACCAGCAGTTTGCGATACGAAGAAGTGACGCCGACACGCGTGGTCGTCTCCATTCGTAATCGTCGCCCGGTGCAAAATCACATCAAGGGCGTACATGCGGCCGCGATGGCCCTTCTCGCCGAAACCGCAACAGGCTTTGTGGTGGGCGTGAACCTCAGCGATGACAAGCTGCCACTCATCAAAAGCCTACACGTCGACTTTAAGCGTCGCACCGTGGGTGACATGCGTGCAGTGGCATCGCTCAGCGAAGAGCAAGTGGCGATGATTCGTAGCAATCCCAAAGGCGAGCTGCTGGTTCCGGTCACCGTTACCGATGAATCCGGCGAAGAGCCGATTCAATGCCAAATGCTCTGGGCCTGGGTCAGCAAAAAATAAGATCAGTAGTGCGGCGGTGGCGGCTCGTCCGCCTCGTCAGCCATCTGTGACGGCTGCAAGGTTTTCATCTGCTGATAGAGCAGACGCATTTCCGCCTGCATTAAATCAATCTGCTGTTGTTGCTGTGCCACGGTGCGGTTCAGCGCCTCCAGCAGATCATCTTGAAAGGCTAGCTTCACTTCTAGCTCCGTAATTCGCGCATCCATCTCTGCATTTCGCCTTTGACTTGCCAATAGGCGTAATTGTACGGCTTATGAGCAGCTCAGGTTTGCTAGAATGCGCGCTCTCTTTTGCAGCACTTCGGCGTAATTCAATGGCTTTGCTTTCCCTGCGTGATGTTTCTGTGGCCTTTGGTGGCCCTCACCTGCTCAATAAGGCGGCGTTCAGCCTGGACCGGGGTGAGCGTGTTTGCGTCATCGGTCGTAATGGTGAAGGCAAGTCGACCTTGTTCAAAGTCATCGCCGGCGAGATCCTGCCCGATGGCGGCGAGCTGGTGCGCCAGCAGGGCCTGCGTATCGCTACCATGATGCAAGAAGTGCCTCGCGACTGGGTCGGCACGGTGGAAGACATCGTCTCCGGCGGCCTGCAAGAGCATCCGGACATGGTCGGTCAGCTCGAAGACTGGGAAATTCAAACCAAGGTCGCGAAAATCACCACGCGACTAGAGCTGGACCCGTATGCCGACTTCGCCAGCTTATCCGGCGGTCGTAAACGTCGCGTGCTACTCGCGCGCGCACTCATTACCGAGCCGGATATTCTGCTGCTCGACGAGCCCACCAACCACCTCGACATCCGCTCCATTACGTGGATTGAGCAGTTCCTGCTGGGCTGGAATGGCACACTTTTATTCATCACCCATGACCGCAGCTTTTTGGCGGCCGTGGCCACGCGTATTGTTGAGCTCGATCGCGGCACGCTGCGCAGCTTTCCCGGCAACTACGCGCTGTACCTGGAGACCAAGGCAGCGCAGCTGATTGCCGAAGAGCATCAGAGCGCGGTCTTCGACAAGAAGCTGGCGCAGGAAGAAGTCTGGATTCGTCAGGGCATTAAGGCGCGCCGTACCCGCAACGAAGGCCGTGTTCGCGCACTGGAGCAGCTGCGCCGGGATCGCGCCGCGCGTCGCGAACGGGTCGGCAAGGCTAACCTCGCCATCAGCGATGCCGAACGCTCCGGTAAGCTGGTCATGGAAGCGACCGGTCTGAGCAAAACCCTCGGCGGCCTGACGCTGGTGAAGGATTTCGATGCCGTGGTCATGCGCGGCGACAAAATCGGCCTGATCGGTGACAACGGCGTCGGCAAGACCACGCTGATCAATCTGCTGCTGCAGAAAATCGAGCCCGATGCCGGCTCGGTACGCCACGGCACACTGCTGCAAGTGGCTTATTTCGATCAGCTGCGTGCCCAGCTCGACCCCGAGCGCAGCGTTATCGACAACGTGGTGGAAGGCTCGGACTTCATCGAGATCAACGGCCAGCGCAAGCATGCGCTGTCGTATCTGCAGGACTTCCTGTTCTCGCCGCAGCGTGCGCGCACGCCGGTGAAGGCGCTGTCCGGCGGCGAGCGCAACCGCCTGCTGCTGGCCAAGCTGTTCACGCGCCCGACCAACCTGCTCATCCTCGACGAGCCCACCAACGACCTGGATGTGGAAACACTGGAGCTGCTCGAAGAGCTGCTGGTGAGCTATCAGGGCACGCTGCTGGTCATCAGCCATGACCGCGCCTTCCTCAATGAAGTGGTGAGCAGCACCTGGGTCTTCGAGGGCGATGGCCAGGTCAATGAATACGTCGGCGGCTACGATGACTGGTTGCGCCAGCGGCCGACGCAAACTGCCGTGTCGCTGCCCGGCAAGCCGGCGGCCCCGATGGCCGCAAATACCGCGGCCAGCCCCGCAGCCGCCACCCCGGCCAAACGCAAGCTCAGCTACAAGGAGCAGCGCGAACTCGACAGCATTCCCACCGAAATCGCCGCACTGGAAGCTGAGCAAGTGGCCGCTAATGCCGCCCTCGCCGATGGCTCGCTCTACGTCAGCGACAGCACCCGAGCTGCCAAGCTGAGCCAGCGCCTGAGCGAGATCGACGAGCGCCTGCTGCATTTGTTGGAGCGCTGGGAAAGTCTCGGCGGCTGAGGCTTGACCCATTAGTCACGAATAGGCAAGCTCCTGCGACCCGCCGAACTGAATCGGCTCGCTTGCTCGCAGGAACTGCCCTCGTCATGACATCTTTGCTCCTTGCCAACCCGGCCCTCGAACTCGTGCCAGCCCCCTGGCAACTTAGCGGCCAAGGCTATGCCTTCCTGATGAAAATGCCGGAAGACGTGCTCGCCAACTGTCCGTTCACGCCCACGGGCCTGCGTAAAAGCCGCCGCAGCCCACTGTCATTGGCGATGCTGGTGGACTACCAAAGCAGCGCCGTCGGCCCCTATCAAGAACTGTTGTTTATTCCCGGCACATTCGACTTCGGCAACGGTGAGCGTCAGCCCAGCATCTCGCGCATTTATGTGTCTTCGCAGGCCTCTGTACTGAATGGCCGGCGCAACTGGGGCATCCCCAAAGATCGTTGTGATTTCGCGGTATCACTGAATGACGAAGGCATCGATCGCGCCGTGCTCACTGCCGATGACGGTCGCCGCATTGCCGAAATGACCCTAAGCAGTAGCGGCCCAGCCCTGCCGCTGCCGGCTCATTGGCTGCCCGCCGCGTGGCGCACGCTTGCGCAAGTCTGGGAAGGCAAGGTGTTCACCCTCGCCCCTAGCGCGCAGGGCAAGTGCCGCGCCGCGAAAGTGTTGGACTGGCATTTTGACCCCGAATTGTTTCCCGATCTCGCGCGCGGTCGCTGCCTGGCGGCGGTAAAGATCCCGCAATTCACCATGACCTTTCCGGAGCCTGTGATGCGGACTTGGCATGGCTAAGATGTTGGCATCATGCACTGTTGCACATCAGTAAACAATCTGCCAGGATGGCATCATGATCAAGAGCTTCAAGCACAAGGGATTGGAAAAGTTCTTCACCACGGGAAGCACCACAGGTATTCAGCCGAGTCATGTGCGTCGCTTGGAAGAACGATTACAAGCCTTGCATACCGCGACGATGATCGACGACATGGACTTGCCAGGCTGGCGCTTGCACGAACTGAAAGGCAATCGAGCCGGGCAATGGTCAATTACGGTGAGCGGCAATTGGCGTGTCGTCTTTGAATTTATCGATAGCCACGCTTATGTAGTGAGTTACGAGGATTACCACTAATGACTATTCAACAGCACAAGCCCATGCACCCCGGCGAATTTATTGCTCGCGTTTACATGGAACCTTTCGCGTTAGGTTCGAATGCGTTATCACGCCAGCTGAAAGTGAGCCCAGGACTCGTGAGCCGGCTCATTAATGGCAAGACCGATGTATCTCCTGCAATGGCGCTCAAGCTCTCCAAGGTGCTCGGACGGTCGCCAGAAAGCTGGTTGCTAATGCAGGACAACTACAACCTATGGCTCGCTCGCCAACAAATAGACCTCAGCGAATACGAAAGCATTCAGTTTGTTGCTTAGGTTTTAGGGCATCAATCGCGATGCCCACGCTCCGTCCACCACAGCTGCGTGAGCATCCACAGCCAATAACCAGTACAGCCGATAAGGCTGAGCAAGCCCAACACGTGCATGCCCAAAATATGCGGCCCTTGCTCGAGCTGCATCATCATGCCACTGACCAAAAACAGGCCCGCCAAGAGCACGGCGCGGGCTTGGCGATGGCTGGCGCGCTCTAAGCGATTAACCAGTTTGGATAGCTCCTCAACTTGCATAGGCGGCGGCCCGGCATAGTTGCCGCCGTTGCCATGCAACCCTTGCGTGCCCGGGTGATACAGTCGCTCCACCGCATCCAACGCGCGCGAACGCACGGCACGGGCCAGCACTTTTGGGCTGTAGCGATTCGCCAATGTGCGCCTAAGCAACGGCATGGCCTCGTCCATGAGTTGAAAGTTCGGATCTATAAGGCGACCGAAACCCTCCAAGGTCACACAGGCCTTGGCCAGCAGTGTTAACTCACTGGGCAAGCGCAAATTGTAATTACGCAACACCGCCGCGATGGCATTGAGCAAGGCCGTAATGTCGAGCTCCGCCATGGGAACACCATCAAATTGCTCAATCAGCGTGGTCACTTCCGAGAGCAGACCTTCGCGATTGATGTATCGCCCCGCCGACCACTCAACCAAGACTTGGGTGACGGTATCGGGCTCTTGCAGGGCCACACCGCGAATCATGCGGATGAGCTGATCGCGCCGCGTCGCGGTGAGCTTGCCGACCATGCCGAAATCGAGCATGGCGATGCGGCTACCGGGCAGAATGAGGAAGTTGCCAGGGTGCGGGTCGGCATGAAAGAGCCCGTCCTCCAGCATCATTTTCCAGATCGCCTGCGCTCCCCGACGGGCAATAAGTTTGCGATTCAGTCCAGCTCGATCAATTTCTTCAATACTTTTCGCCGGAATCCCGCGAATAAACTCCTGCACGTTCAAGTCTTCGCACGTCCATTCCCAATAGATACGCGGCACCACCAGCCAATCTAAATGACGCAGGTTTTCCCGCATGCGATCGGCACTGCGCGCCTCCACCGTAAAGTCCAGCTCGCGCAGTAATGACGCCTCGAATTCCTGCACAATTTCAATGGGCTGATAGCGCCGTAACTCTGGCGATTGCGCCTCAGCAATCTCGGCCAATTTGCGCAATAGCCGCAGGTCTGCCTGAATCTTTTCTTCCACACCCGGGCGGCGAATTTTCAGCACCACCTCTTGGCCAATCGGCGTCACCGCCCGATACACCTGAGCCATGGAGGCCGTACCCACCGGCTTTTCATCGATTTCACGGAAGCAGGCGCTGACCTTGGCACCCAAACTGCGTTCCAATTGCTGCTTAAGCTGGGAAAAAGGCACGGCAGCGGCTTGATCCTGGAGCTTCTCTAATTCGGTAATCCATTCGGCTGGCAGCAAATCCACGCGTGTAGCGAGAATTTGGCCGAGCTTCACGAAGGTCGGCCCCATGGCTTCCAAGGCTAATCGAGCACGGGCTTCGCTGGGCAAGCGGCGAATATCGGGGGGCAGATCTTGGCGCAACCAACGCTTTAGTAAGCCGGCACGATTCTCTAGATGCAGCCAGCGCACCAGGTCATCAAAGCCATATTTAAGCAGGATGGAGATAAGCTCGCGCAGGCGGCCAAACTCACGCGCACTGGAAAAGAAATTCATGAAGGGGCATCCCGATTTTTCTCGTTATGCCCCGAGTGTAGCGGAACTTAGGCGGTTCTACTTAAAGAGCAGCGTGATACGCCCCCGACAGCTCGACCACGGCGTTAATAAACGCGCCAGCGTGAGCAGGATCGACATGCTGATCGATGCCATGCCCCAAATTGAAGACATGACCACTGCCCTGACCGTAGCTACTGAGAATGCGCGCCACTTCGTCATGAATACGCGCCGGTGGTGCAAACAGCATGGATGGGTCCATGTTGCCTTGTAACGCAACACGGCTGCCCACGCGCTGACGCGCTTGGCCTAGGTCGGTGGTCCAGTCCAGGCCGAGGGCATCGGCACCCGTCTCGGCCATCGCCTCCAGCCACTGCCCACCGCCCTTGGTGAACAGAATCACCGGTACGCGACGACCATCATGTTCACTAATGAGTCCGTTGACGATCTGCTGCATATAAGCGAGCGAGAACTCCTGATACGCCGCGTGCGACAGTGCGCCGCCCCAGGAATCGAAGATCTGCACAGCTTGTGCACCCGCCAAAATCTGCGCATTCAAATAAGACGTGACCGATTGCGCGAGCTTGGCCAGCAACGCGTGCAGCACGGCAGGCTGCGTCACCATCAGCGTCTTCGCCGCGCGGAAATCCTTCGATGAGCCGCCTTCGACCATATAGGTCGCCAGCGTCCACGGGCTGCCGGCAAAGCCAATCAGCGGCACGCGGCCATTGAGCTCGCGGCGAATCGTGCGCACGGCATCCATAACGTAGCCGAGGTCTTTTTCGGGATCGGGAATGGGCAGCGCATCAACGTCTGCCTGTGAGCGCACGGTCTTAGCAAATCGTGGACCTTCGCCGGTCTCGAAATACAGGCCCAGCCCCATGGCATCGGGAATGGTGAGAATGTCGGAGAACAGAATGGCGGCGTCCAGCGGGTAGCGATCCAGCGGCTGCAAGGTCACTTCGCAGGCCAGCTGCGGATTCATCATGAGCTTCATGAAGTCGCCGGCCTGAGCGCGCGTTGCACGGTACTCGGGCAAGTAGCGTCCGGCTTGGCGCATCATCCAAACGGGCGTGCGATCTACCGGTTGTCGCAGCAAAGCGCGCAGAAAGCGGTCATTCTTCAAGTCAGACATGGATACTCTCAAGACAGGTTCGTGCACTCGATGTGCAGCCATTTTAGGGCTATTGTAGCATTCGCACGATTTGACATTCGCTACGCAGCAGGAGATTCGTCATGCAACGCACGAAGACTATTCGCAACGCACTCGCCCTCGTCCTTGGCGCACTGGTGTTGACCGGCTGCGCCACCCGCGAACGCTACGAAAATGAACTGCAAGGCTGGGTCGGCTCCAACATTAAGGTGGTGATGGACGCCTGGGGCTACCCATCGGGCAGCTTTGAATCGCCGACCGGCAATCTCGTGTATGTCTGGGATAAGCAAGGTAGCTATACCGTGGCACCCACCATTTCAACGTCAATATTTACCGGCTCACGCGGTAGTGGTTTTGGTACCGGCGTGGGTTTTGGCTTTGGTGATCGTGTGGGTTTGTTGCGCTGCCAAACTTACTTTGAAGTGGATAAGGCAAAAACGATTCTGAGCTGGAAAACGCAGGGGAATGATTGTCGGAAGTAAGGCATCTTTACTCTCGACAATCATTCCTCCGCTCTCTAATTAAAACGCATAGCTCAACACCAACCAGGCCGTGATGGCGTTGTCGCGCGGGTCGGTCTCGGGTTCTCCGCCGGTGAGACGGTGAGCCAGCACCCCTTCCACATTGAGCGGGCCGAGGCTGTAGCGAACACCCGCACCGGCACCGGTGAGGCTGCGACGGTTTTTACCGGCATTGGTGGGCTTGTGCTCTAGGCGAACGCGACCAGCATCGAAGAAGACGAACGGGGCGAGCTTGCTGCTGGCTTGGTAGCGTACTTCGAACTGGCCGAGTTGGCCTTCATCGCCGGTGCCTTCGCCAGTGACATAAGCGCGTACCGAGTTCGGGCCACCGATGCTGAAGCTCTCTGAGCTGTCGAGGTTCTCACCGGCGCGCTGGGCGTTGATGCGGGCATAGACACTGAGGTTGTCGAACACGCGCTGCAGGCGCACCACATCGGCGTTGAGGCGGCTGAAGCGGCCATTGGTGAGCGCCAGGTCGGGTACGGGGCCGCTGAAGCGACCGTTAGCCCATTCCACTTGGCCATAGGTCACACCACGGCGATCGCTGCGATCAAAGTTGAGGCCTAGCACCGTGCTTTTGCTTTGGCGGGATTGGCGGGCATTCACCGACTGCTGTTCATCGAAGAAGCGTTTGTGTTGGCTTTGCAGCGAGGCCGTGAGGTTGGCGGTGCGGCTGCGAATGAGCGGATAGCTGATGCCCGCAGCAGTGGTCTGAGCACGGCCACTGGCTTGCAGGTTGGCGAACTCACGACCCAGGCGATAGGCCGTGCTGCTGTAGCTGGCCGTAGCGCGCAGACCACTGCCGCCGAGCGGCAGGCTGTAGCCGACATTGGCTGAGTTCAGGCGGGCATCGCTGGCCATGACGCTGTAAGTGAGTTGGTCACCGAACATCAGGGGGCTGTTAATGACCACATTGGCACGGGCTTGGTAGTAGCCGGTGTAGCGATTGCCGTGGTTGCTCACGCTGACATTGCCGCTGACCTTAGGCGTCGGCGTGAGGGTGACCTCGAGATCACCGGTGCCGATGGCGCTGCCGGGCTTGATAACGGGTAATACATCATAGCCGGGCTGGTCATCGAGGATGAGGGTTTGGCGCTCCAAGTCTGGGGCGTAGATGGGGGTGCCCGCTTTCAAGGGTTTCAGGAAGCGCTGCGCTTGCGCAGAGCGGCGCGGGCTGTCGGCCTTGGCGGTGCGGGCACCGTAGTTGCCTTCAAACACCTGTAAGGTCAGCACACCATCGCGAAATCCGTTTTGCGGCACAAAGACCTTGGCGAAAGCATAGCCTTGGTCGCGGTAGTACGCCGACACCTGATCAGCCAAGTTGTACAGCGCGGCGAGGTCGAGTGATTGACCCAAGGCTGGCTGCACAAAGGCTTGCAGTTGAGCTGTCGTGAACACGGTGTTGCCGGTGAAGTTCACGGACTTTAAGACCACGGCTGGGCCACCGGCCATCACGCTATCGCGACTGACTGACGGTAGCGCCACGGTAACGCCGGGTGTGGGTGCTTTCACCGGCGCTTGCAGTTCGCGAGTGAGGCGGCCAGCGTCGGGGGCGATGCCGGGGAGTGCTGCGTTAGCCAGCGTGGCACTGCTCAACAGGGGCAACGCCAAGGCCAGCGACAGCGCGGAGGCCAGCGGGGTACGGGTGTGCAACATGAACGCATCCTTGAACAAGGTCATGATTAATTCTCTTCCTGCTGACCAGCTGGCAATTTAATGCCGCCGTTAACCACGATGAGCTGGGCCGGGCCGCTGGCACGGGTTTGATTTGCCGCGATGATGAACGGTGCAACATCGCCGCTGCGCTCCTCCATCGCCTCTTGCTCGATTTGCAGGTCGAGTTTGGGCTCTAGAGTTTGGGCATTGGCAATGGCCACATCGGCAATCGGCTGGCTGATGGTGAGCTGGGCTGGCGTGAAGCCATCGATGAGATAGTTCTCGTTAGCCAAGCTGCCTTGCGTAATGTCATACAAGCCCGCGGCCTCACCCGCTTCACGCGTGAGTGAACCTGCCAGTACATCACCGTCAAGTAAGCCCGTGACAGTAAACGTCAGCTTGGGGTCAGCTGCGCCAACGGTCTTGGACTGCTTATCGGCAATGACTTTTACGCCGCCGAGTTTGGTGATGTCGGCCGTGGTCGTGACCGGGGTTGTGGCCAGAATGTAGTTCTTGGCTTCCACACCGCTCAGCGAAGTGCCGTTCAGGGTCACCGTCTTGTTCGCTTCTGCGTCCTTGTCGCTAAAGGTTGCACCGGTGTTGCCCAAGGTGACCTTGCTCTGGTCAGCC
>NZ_JBXMRC010000023.1:0-78747 GCF_057084925.1 Perlucidibaca sp.
CATGACATTTGATGACACCACAGGCGAAGTACTGCTGACGCTGAATGCCAAAGCACCGATTGAAGCGCCCAGTATTGAGCTGAACTTTGTGCATAGCACGCAAAGTGGTAAGGACCAGAAATTGGTCTTACAACGTCTGATGGGCAACAGCTATCGTGGCCAGCTCGCGCAGCCTCTCGATGGCGTCTTCCAGATTGAATTGTCCACCCGCGATTGGCGCTTAGCAGGTACGCGCCGCTTACCGTCACAGGAAGGCATTCGCCTACAACCCGAGTGAGTAACTGCTATCACTGCGACCTGCCCAATCCGGAAGGGTCTGGCTCAGAGCATACGCCCCGCTATCACACCCTGGTGCTTGGCGAGCGGCGAACTTTTTGCTGCCCCGGCTGTGTCGCCGTTGCAGAAAGCATTGTGTCCAGTGGTTTATCGTCGTACTACCAAGAACGAGATAGCAGCAGCCCCACCGCCGCCTTGCCCGAAGCGCTTGAAGACCTCCTGCGATATGACCACCCTGCAGCACAAACTGACTTTGTACACCGTGAAGGCCGCTATGCCTGCACCGAGCTCAGTTTAGAGAACGTCAGCTGTGCGGCCTGTGCCTGGCTGATTGAGCGCCGCTTAACGCAAGAGCCCAGCGTCGCCCAAGCTTCTGTGAATCTCAGTAATCATCGACTGCGTTTAGTTTGGGATGACAGCGAGCGGCCTTTGAGCAGCTTGCTGAAGGTACTCGAAACGGTGGGCTATCGTGCCCGCCCATTCCAAGCCGACACCCATGCTGCCCAGCTCAAGCGTGAGGCAAGGACGCAGCTCATTCGAGTCGCCCTAGCTGGTTTGGGCACGATGCAAGCCATGATGTATGGTCTAGGGCTCTATATCGGTGCCTTTCAAGGCATTAGTGATGAATATCGCGACTACTTGCGCTGGATTTCTGGCGTGGTGGCGACCCCGGTCTTTTTCTACGCCGGATGGCCTTTTTATCGCGCCGCCGTTAATGCCCTAAAAGCCCGCAGTTTGACTATGGACGTGCCTGTTTCCATCGCGCTGATTTTTGCCTACACCGCGAGCTGGTATGCCACCGTGACCCAAAGTGGAGAAACCTACTTTGATTCGGTCTGTATGTTTATTTTCTTTCTACAAACCAGCCGTTATTTAGAGCTGAAGGCAAGACAGCATGCCGGAGAAACTGCGGCCAGTCTGATGACGCTGGAGCCTCGTCTTGCCCAGCGCCGTTTAGCGGATGGTCAATGGCAAACGGTGGCCAGCGATGATTTATTACCGGGCGATGTCATTCTCATACGCGCCGGTGAGTCTGTGCCCTGTGATGCACGGGTGCTCCATGGCAGCAGTAGTGTCTCGGAAGCCTTCATTACCGGCGAGCCTTTGCCCGTCAATAAACAGCCCGGTGACGACTTACTGGGTGGCAGCATCAACGGCGAGCAAGTTCTAGAAGCTGAAGTCACGCGCGTGGGCCAAGAGTCTGTGCTGGCCACGCTGCAGCAACTGCTTGCACGTGCCTTGTCAGAAAAGCCGCTGATTGCTCAAAAAGCGGACCGCATGGCGCATTTCTTTGTGGCACGCGTGCTGGTACTGGCCGTGCTGACCTATGTGGGATGGCAGTTTGTTGATCCCAGCCATGCCTTTTGGGCGGTGCTGGCCGTATTGGTCGCCACCTGCCCTTGTGCCCTTTCTCTGGCTACACCCGCGGCTTTGACGGCGGCCACACACACACTAGCGCGAGAAAGCTTCTTGCTTACCCGTGGCCATGTCTTGGACACGTTAGCCGCCGCCACTCATGTGGTGTTTGACAAGACCGGTACGCTAACAACAGCACAGCTCATCGTGAAGAAGCTCGATACCCAGGCCTTACCGCGTGAGCAGGTACTCAGCTTGTTGGCAGGTCTTGAGGCTGGCTCCGCGCACCCCATTGCCCAAGCCATTACCGCCCTCGCCCAGCAAGAACACGCGGTGGCCACGCCATTTATCGAACCGCCCAGCCAAATCGCTGGCTCTGGCGTATCCGCCTCGCATGAAAGCTTTATCTATCGCTTAGGTCATGCTCGGTTTGCCTGTGCAGAAAGCTCGGCAACCCATGAGTCTGCCTTAACACTGTACCTCACCCGCCAATCCATCGATGCTGAAGATGCCCCGCGTATCGTGCTCGCCAGTATCACACTGGAGGATCAATTGCGGCCCGAGGCGTTGCCGGTGATCCAGGCCTTACGCGAACGCGGCTTACAAACCTATTTGATGTCCGGTGATCATTCCGCCGTGCCACAACAAGTGGCTGATGCACTGGGTATTGATCACTGCCATGGTGCCATGACACCGCAGGACAAACAGCAGGCGATCGAGCAATTGCAAGCCAGCGGCGCCATTGTGGTGATGGTTGGCGACGGCGTGAACGATGCCCCGAGCTTGGGCCAAGCCCACCTCGGCATTGCCATGGGCTCGGGCACAGACTTGGCGCAAACCACGGCCGACGCGGTTCTACTCGGCGATCGCTTACCCGCCTTGCTGCCTGCGTTTCGCATGGCCGATCGCACCGCTCACATTATTCAGCAGAACTTGCGCTGGGCCGTGGGCTACAATCTCGCTATTCTGCCGCCGGCTGCCTTGGGCTTTGTACCGCCTTGGTTGGCCGCGCTGGGCATGTCCTTAAGTTCACTGGTTGTGGTCATCAACGCCCTGCGCTTACGCCAGCGTCAATAACCGCTCATAGAGACATCCGCATGGAAGTCATATACCTGCTTATTCCCCTAAGCCTGCTTTTTCTCGTGGCCTCTGTCTGGTTCTTTTCCTGGGCCGTGCGGAATGCTCAGTACGATGACTTACAGGGCCCCGCACATCGCATCATTTTGGATGATCGTGATCGCCAGCGTACCCTCACTGAGGCCACCAAGTCGTCCACCGAGGCGGGAGACAAATTGCCATGATGGATCTGAGTTGGTTGGCTACGGCCTTTGTCATGGGTCTGCTGGGCGGCACCCACTGCGTGGGCATGTGCGGCGGCCTCAGCAGTGCCTTTACCTACGCTCTGCCCGAGCGCTCACGCCACGGCGTCGCCCTCGTCGGTTGGCAGCTGATCTACAACAGTGGTCGTTTACTGACCTATATGCTGCTGGGCTTGTTGGCAGGTTTTTTGTTGCTGGGTTTACAAAATCTCGGTGGGGTTGGCACGGCTATCCGCTGGTTTGCCGGACTCTTCATGATGTTACTCGGCGCCTACCTGGCCGGGTGGTTTCAAGCTCTCGCCACGCTAGAGCGTCTGGGTGGCCCGCTGTGGCGCTGGATGGCGCCATTACGTCAACGCCTGCTGCCCATCAAACATCCGGGTCAGGCACTCGCCGCTGGCATGCTCTGGGGTTTCTTACCCTGTGGCCTGGTATACAGCGCCATGGCGCTAGCGATCACACGCGCCGAACCTAGCCAGTCTGCACTGGTCATGCTCGCTTTTGGTCTGGGTACGCTACCGACCTTGCTGGTCACGGGCACAGCATCCGCCCAATTACGACGCGTACTTCAGCGGCCCGGCACACGCCAATCCGCTGGTGCGCTGGTCATACTGTTCGGACTTTGGACCATCATCGGGCCGGAGCTCATGCCACACGGCCAGCATCATCATGAGTCATCGATGACGCCGGCTGCCGTGAACCACGAGCAAATGAACCATGAGCACAGGGATCACGGCAGCATGCATCACTAGCGTCAGTCGCGAATATGATGCGGAATCATGTAGCGGGTAATTGCGGGGACCAGCAATACCGCGGCCACCATGTTGGCGAGGAACATAAACGCGAGCAGCATACCCATATCGCGCTGGAACTGTAGTTCCGAGAACATCCACATCGCGACCGATAGTGCCAGCGAGATACCGGTGAAAATCACCGCCTTACCCGATCGCTGCAAGGTACGGTAATGCGCCTCTTCCAGCTTCATGCCCATGCCCATGCTTTCTTGCAGAATGGCGTAATGGTAGATGCCGTAGTCCACGCCAATGCCCACCGCCATCGCCAGTACCGGCAACGTCGCGACCTTGAGGCCAATGCCAAGCAGGGCCATAAAGGCATACGCCAGCACCGACACCATCGCCAGCGGCAAGCCAATGGACAGCACCGACGCCGCGTCACGGAATGACAACCAAACAAACAGCACGATGATGAGGAACACGCCAATCACGACCTGCTTTTCATCGGCATGGATAACTTCGTTGGTCGCGGCCATCACACCCGCGTTGCCCGTCGCCAGTCGGAAGGTCATGCCATTGGGCTTACGCTCCGCATTAAAGGCCTTAACCGCATTCACCACATGTTCCAGCGTCTCCGCTTTGTGGTCTTTCAGGTAAATGAATACCGGCAAGGCGCTGCAATTGGCATTAAACAAACCGGCACTGCTGGGCAGCAGACTGGTGGCACGAGACAAGGACTGGGCATTACGCGGCACCACGTCTGCGTGAGGGCGGCCCTCGTTAAAGCCAACATAGACCTGTCGTGCATAGGTCAGTGCAGAGAAGGCCTTGGCCACACCCTCTACGTTTTCCATGCGCCACGCGAAGCGATCCACTTCCTCCATCCATTCATAGTTGATGCAGGCATCGGGCCCCGCCTCAGCAATGACTTTCAGAATATCGGCACCGAGTACGTAATTGTCGACGATGGTGGCAGTGTCTTGGTTGTAGCGTGAGTCTGCACGCAGCTCAGGCACGCCCTTTTGGATGTCCCCCACATGCAGGTCTTGGTAATGCCAAGCCCCCCAGATCGTGACCAAAATGGCGCCACCAATAACCACTTTCGATTGCACAGGACGCGTCAGCTTTTTCAGCTGATGCCAGCACGGGTCGAGCAGGCGCTCACGAACGCGCTGTGCTTCCTTAAACTGACTGGCATTGCTCACCGGCATATACGACAGCCAGATCGGCATCAGTACCTTGTTGGTGATGATGATGGCGAGACAGCCCAGCGACGCATTCAAGGCCATGTCTTGAATGGCTTGAATCTCGATAATCATGATGGTGACGAAGCCAATGACGGCGGTCAGCAAAGCGATCGTGCCGGGAATGGCAAAGCGTCGGAAGGTGATGAGCGAGGCTTCCAGGCTGGTGTTGCCGGCATCCACTTCCGTCACCCACGCATTCACATATTGCACACCATGAGAAATTGAAATGGCCAGAACTAAGAAGGGCACCAAGACCGCGAAGGGGTCCAAGCCCATGCCGAAGACCACCAGCAAACCAAAGTTCCACATCACCGACACGAGGGCGCAGACCAGCGGCATCACCGCCATCCGTAAGCTGCCGCAATAAACCCACAGCAGGCCGGTGGTCAGCAGCAGCGTCAGCAAGAAAAAGATGAAAACTTGGCCCGTTGCATCGGTCATATCCCCCACGACCTTGGCAAAGCCAATGACGTGAATGGTGACGCCATCTTTCTCATACTTGCCGCGAATCGCCTCCAGCTGATCCGCTACCTGTTTGTAATCAATGCGATTACCGGTAACCGGATCAACCTCCAGCATTTCCGCAAACACCATGCCGCCATGCTCATCGTTAGAGACTAGACGCCCCACGATACCCGCCTTGCGGACATTCGAGCGCACCTGCTCCATCATCTCAGGGGTGGGCTGATAGTCCGCCGGAATCACATCGGCGCCACGTAAACCATCTTCAACCACTTCAATGTAGCGCGTGCTGGGCGTGAACAGCGACGACACGCGCGCGCGATCCACGTTGGGCAGGAAGAACACATCGTCAGTGACTTTACGCAGCTTCTCTAGGAATGCCGGCTGATAAATATCGCCACGCGTGTTTTGCACCGCCACCAGCACAATATTGGCGCCACCAAAGTCACGCTGGTACTTCTTATAGACCTCCATGTAGGGGTGATCGAGCGGAATGGTCTTTTCATAACCGGCATCGGGTGCCAGATGGCTGCCGAAATACAGCAGAATCAGCGTAATAAAACCAAGAACGCCTAGCGTGAGTTTGCGCTTTGCAAAGACCAGCGGCTCAATGACTGCAAGAATACGTCGGGTGCGTTCGGAGAGAACGAGAGACTCTTTCACTTGGCGAGCTCCGGCAGCTTAATTCGAGAGACACCGTGCATACCCACCACCAGCAAGTGCTGACCTTGGCGAGCAACACGGGAATAGGTCGCAGAACCCTTATGCTTAAGCAAGGTCGCGGAGGTAAACGCAGGATCTACTACCAATGTCGTGGCATCTGCCCCAACGAAGACCGCACGACCATCAGGCAACAGGCTGCCACCGAAAAGGGAAGCCTCAACGGGCGTCGGGACGCGTCGAAAACCCAGCTTCAAGGCTTGAGCATCATCCGGACTAGGGGTAATGAGCGGATCGAAACTGGCAGGATCGCCTGATTGCAGACGGCTAATGTCATCAATTGCGTACAAACGACCGCGCTGACCATAGACCAACGCAGTATTCCCCGAGGTGGGCAATACGCCAAAATACGAGCCTGCATACGCGGGTGCCGACAATTTCCAGGTCAGACCGCCATCACGCGAAACGCCTAACAAGCCGCGCTCACCACTGACAATCAGCCCGCCCTCACCTAAGTTAGCGATGGCATTCAAATGCAGGCCCGAAAGTGACAGCGCATTCTCTACGGGCTGCCACGTCGTGCCGCCATCCTCAGTCACCAACATGAGACCAAATGCGCCCAGCGCGTAACCCCGTTGCGCAGAAACAAAGGCCACATCATAGAGGGTGTTCGGGCGTTGATCTGAAATGGTCTGATGCTGCAAGGTCCAGCGTTGACCTCCATCAACACTGCGTAAGATCACACCGTCATGACCGACCGCAATGAGGCGGGCATCCGTCAGGGCAATAACTCGATTGAGCATGGCCCGCGTAGGCACCGAGCGCTGAGTCCAATTCACACCATCTTTTGAGCTGAGGATATGACCTCTCGCACCGACGGCAATAAAGCCCTTGGGCAGCGCCACGACATCGAGCAGAGTGCTAGATGTCGCTTTGGGCATGATCTCCGCGTGGCCTGCGGGTGTCGCAGCACTGACGCCCGCAGAAAGTGTCAGCAAAGCCGCACACAACAGGTATTTCAACATCATCTAAACCCTTATTTGGACATGCTCTGCGGCAAGAAGTGGCTGTCTTTGAAATCAATGGTCCAGTCACTGAACTCACTTTCATTCAACAGACCCGTTGCGTAGTAACGGCCACTCAGCAAGTCATAAATAAACTCTGGGCTTGGCGAAACCGTTGGCAGGAACGGAACGGTGGCCAGATGCGCTTCTTGAAACTTCCACAGTTGGTCGCGGTTGTCATAGCAATCCACAGCCGCAATGGCATAGGAGTCCTCATCGACATAGAAGCGACGCTTTTTGAACTGATGGCGCTGACCGGCTTTCAACGTTGCTTCAACAACCCAGACGCGATGCAGCTCATAGCGAGCGTGATCTTGGTTGGCGTGGCCTTTGGTCAGAATATCTTTCACTTTGTGTGTTGGTGACGACATACGCACGCTGTTGTAAGCAATCAGCATGGGTTTCTTGCCTAACAGCTTCCAGTCATAACGTTCCAAAGAGCCGTTGAACGTGTCCACTTGGTCGTTGAATTGCTCACCATCCGCACCCAACGTCGGGTTATCGAAGCCCACATCCGGTGCGCGACGTACACGACCTAGACCCGGATCAAACAACCATGCCGAACGCGAGCCCATAATGGGTTCATGAACCAGCGTAGTCTGCCCAGCGACACGCGCGGGTGCTTGGTTCTTGGCTAAGAAATACAAGGCCAGCTTGTTGTCTGCCGGTGCTGGATTTTTGTAGTTGGCGTAAACGAACTTTACATCCGCAATAAAGCGCGACTGCTGAATGCCACCGTCCTGCGAGACGATGGCGGAATTGTTCACCAAACGCACCGCATTACCGCGATACTTTAGGCGGTGATTCCAGATCACTTCAGCGCCGGTTTTCGGGATAGGGAATGGGAAGCCAATCGCGGCGCCTTTCAGATCATCCGTACCTTGCAGCGTGGCTGATGTAGCGTTTTTCTTAGTGGCCGCGTAAATCTGCTCGGGGAAAAACCCGGTACGTTCGGAGGGATACACATTCATCTTGTAAGACGGGTACAACCGGAACATGGCCTTATGGCCTTCGGTGAGCTGGGTGGCGTATTGCGCCATGTTGGCGCGAGTGATGGTCAGACGGGGCTTATCATCGGCCAGTTTACCGGCCAGCAGGGCATAGGCCCCTGTTGGGTTATTACGCCCCATCGCAACCAATGCAGGTCGATTGATGTCCAACTGGGCCTGACTGTAAAAGCTCTTTCCCTTCCATGCAGGAATGAGGCCATCCGCCGATGCCCCCATTTCAGCGCCAACCGGCGTGAGATCTTTGCCTAAACGATCAGCTTCTGCTGCCGAAACGCTGGCATAGGATGCTCCAGATACGAGTAGCAATAGGCTCGCTTTTAAAAGTTGGTTCATTCTTCTTATTCTCCTGCCATTTTTTTGATCTAAGCGCTGTCGTTACAGGCATGCAGCACAATGTAGTCGTTCAGTGTACGAAGCTGCGGATAGTCATGAATTGGCCTTGCGGCGAACAACTAATTTCTCGCCGGCCAATGCCACCTTGGCATACCCCTGCAAAAGATGCCAATGGTAAAAAACCACCGTCCCCAGTGTGTCCGGAAGCATAAAAATGATAAGAAGCGGACTAGTGTGGGTGATCTGCTTATTGACGTTTGCGACCCCATCCTGGGCGCTCGAAGGCGAATTAGCAGGCATCCGTTTTAATGTTAAAACCAATGTATTAGCCGGCGTGGCCTTTCGTGCCGAAGATCGTGACTTAAATCAGGTCGCCAAACTCTCCATTCCCGGCCAAGAGAGTCTCTGTGATGGCAATGACAGCGCAGGCCAAGCCAGCAATGGCTGTACTAGCGTGCAAGGCAATCGCGATTTGATCAATGCCAAAGGGGCATTCACCGGCACTAACTCGGACGATGGCAACTGGAATTACGACAAAGGCGACATTACCGACTCTGCCATTCGTATTTCGCCCGAGATCAAGCTGCAACGCGGTGATCTGAAAGTTGAGTTCTCCGGTCTTTTCTACTACGACCCTGTGAACGCGAATTTTGAAGAGTTTCACGCGGACAGCACTTACCAACCGGAACGCACCCCACGCGATCAGAATGTGGTCGATATTTACGCGCGACGCGCGGAGTTGCGTAAGGCCTTTTTTCAGTACACACCAGAGGTATTTGGCTTACCCATTAACTTGAAAGTGGGCCGGCAAGTCCTCCCTTGGGGCGAATCATTATTGACCCTGTTTCATAACCTGAATCAACTCAACCCACTCGATGCCAATGCCGCTGTTCGTCCCGGCTTCCAGCTCAGTGACGTATCTACGCCCGTCAATATGGCCGTGGTAAGTTTTCCGATTCTCGACAGCTTATCTCTCGAACTGGTTGCTCCGCTTGAATGGCAAGGCGTTCGCGCCCCCCCTCATGGTAGCTTCGCTTCCACCTTAGATCCCGTGGATAACGACTACCTAACGCTAGGTCTTGGCAACCAGAAGGAAAATCCGGATCGAGTACCTACGGCTTACGGAAACAATGGACTGATTACGAGAACGTCTTATAGCCCTAAGGTGCTCCCCCCCGAATTTGGTTACGCTTCGGATAAAGGCCAATACGGCGGTCGTTTAACTTATGTTGCTGACTGGCTTAATAATGGCACCGAAATCAGTCTGCACTATTTGCATTACCACAGCCCATTTCCTTACTTAAGTGGCTTTGCAGCGGACGAATCTTGCTGGCATCGATCCAGTGGTCGAAACCTCAATGGTAGCCCAAATGGCAACCTTGCCTTCTTGGATGCCCTGAGTGACTGCCGAGGCTTTGCGAATGCACCAGGTGGTGAAAACCCACTCACTGTCGATACCCTAAAGGTTTTTCTCGATTACCCTGAAAATATTGACATGTTTGGTCTCAGTTTTAATACCAACGTATTGGGTGTTGCATTGTCAGGTGAGTACGCCTATCGCCCCAATATGCCGCTGCAAATTTTGACGACGGATGTACTCTTTTCACTGCTGCAACCTGCTTTACCAACGCAAGATTTAATTGCAGTGCCAAACTCGCCCCTCATGGCCGGCACAACTATTCCCAGTGGCGAAAATGCATTGCCAAGTTACATTGAAAAATATCGTGGCTTTCAAGTTCAAGGGAATCAGTATGTACAGGGCTACGAACGCTTCCCCGTGCATAACATTTCGTTGTCATTTCTTAAGCTGTTTCCACATAATCCGTTTGGCGCAGACGACATGACGACGATTCTCGAACTCGGCGCGACCTATATCGATAACATGACCGGGTCACAGGAACTGCCGCTGAATGGGCCAGGCGAAAATACGCATACCAGTCCGGGCGCCGATGGCACGGGCACTGCCTCAGGTACGCCAGACACACGACGACAGAATCCCACACAGCAAACGTGGAATCGCCCAACCGAACTGTCTTACGGCTACCGCGCCGTGGCTCGCTTTGCCTATAACAATTTGATTCCAGGCGCTGTGTTTGAGCCCAGCATCATCTTCTTCCATGATTTAAAAGGTATTACGCCAGCGCCACAGGCTAACTTTATTGAAGGTCGCAGAATAGCCAACGTCGGCCTGGTGCTGCGCTTCCCCAATCAGCTGCAGTTGGGTGCCGGCTATGAAGCAAAGTTCGGCTCTAATATTCGCGAATACCTGGAGCGCGATCGCGACCGTATCCTTTTCTACGGGACCTACAGCTTTTGATGTCTAAAGCTTAGGCGAAACATCGTGGCGCTGATGGCGAGCCCGGAAATCTGCCGGTGTCTCGCCATGGCTCCAGCGCTTAAAGGCTCGATAAAACGTGCTCGGCTCGGAAAATCCTGCGGTAAAGGCAATTTGAGAAATACTTTCATTGCTCCGGCGTAACATCTCTTTGACTAAGCGACGGCGGCAGTTTTCCCGCTCACGAATGAAGTGCGTACCCAACGTACTGAGTCGATACTTCAGCTCGGTGGTGTTGAGGCCCAAGGAGCGACTGGCCGCTTCCAACGTCACCTCTCCCCGCTGCAACAAACTCGAGATTACTGTCTGCACGCGCAGCAGAAAATCTTGCTCTTCAATTTTGCGCAACGCACTACGGGCGTAATTTTCATGCATGCGCAAGAGCTCAGGCTCTGCATAACCACAGTTGCACGCCAACACGGCAGTATCGAAATAAATGCGATTTTCACTGCAGCCAAAGTGCAAAGAACAATCATAGATCGTGGTGCGTTCAGCCATATTGACTGGGGCCTCACAAACAAAATCGATGCGGGTCGGCTTGAACTGGTTGCCGGTAACCTCCCGATAAAACGCAATGAACCCCAGTAGCAGACACTCGGTGTAGTGCCTGAAAGCATTCACATCCGGGCATCGCGACTGCAGATGCAAATAGCTGGTGTCGCCCAAGCCATGCAATTCAACCGTAATGGCATCGGACAATAAGCGCATGAACTTAAAGCTCGTGACTAGGGCATCTCCAAAATTTGGCGCGCCGAGAAACAAGCAACTTTGCACACTGCCTCGGGACGACGGCAGATGCCGACCAATGCATAAACCAATGTCTGGGTCGCCGGAAAAGTGCTCAAGCGCTGTCCAAAAATGAATGACTCGATCGTGGGGGTAACAAAAATCCGGCTGCTGGAATTGCTCAGCGGAATACCCCAGTCTGGCTAAAAAATCGTCAGCGTTGTAACCGGCCCGTCCAATGGCCTCGTAGCACAGCACGGCAAATCTACCGCGATCAGATAGCGTGTGATTCATGGTCGTGAAGTCCGCTAGGCTTTAATTATTTTTCTCGCGCTTCTTGTTGGTCTTTGCCAACGCCGCCGAATGTAGCACTTATTTTTTTCTGTGTAACTTTGTGTAACTGGAAACAGTGTAACCCGCAACACTTAGTTTGACCCTGGTCCCTGTCAAATATAGAGTGCGTGGCACACCCCCATATTTAGCTTGAATTTTTTACTCTCGGCGTTTTCGGAGCCCGCTATGCAAACTCAATTCAGAACCCTTTTTCAATCAGCCGGTTTGCTGCTTGCGCTGTCCATTAGCTCACCCGTACTGGCTTCCGTGGGCGTTTGGGTACAGGACAAAGCCTTAGGCTTAGAGCAGTTCCGCGCCGACTTAATGACTAGCTCCGTCAACGTTGATGGCCATGACGTAAAAGTCTTTACGCGCAAGCTCGATAGCAGCGAGCCCTGCATCGTCATGATCCATGGCTTCACCGCGCGGGGCGCGCACTGGTTCCGTATGGCGCAAAAGATGCCCGCCGAACGCTGCATCATCTCGCTGGATTTACCAGGGTTTGGCGAGTCCAGCTTCATTCCAACAGCTACCTATGATGCGGCAACGCAAGCGGATCGCGTCAGTGCTGTGATTCAGGCGTTGAAGCCAAAAAACCCTCAGGTGGATGTCATCGGCAACTCCATGGGCGGCTTCATTTCCGCCGAGCTTGCGTTACGTCATCCTGAGCAAGTGCATAGCTTGGGCCTAATGAATGCTTCTGGCGTCAGTAGCCCTACCCCTAGCGTATTGCGTCAGCAAATTGCCGCCGGCAAGAACGGCTTCTTCGCTAAAGATATCGCCGGTTTTCACACCTTTTACGCCATGACCATGAGCAAACCACCGTTTATTCCTGGCTTTGTCTTGGATGCCGTTGGCGAGCAGGCCATCGCACGTGTACCGCGCCACGAATACATTTTTAAGCAGATCAGCAATGTGAATTTGGATGACCAGCTGAACAAGATCAAAGTACCGACGCTGATCATCTGGGGCGATGAGGACAAGCTGCTGCACATCAGCATGGCCTCGATCTGGCGCAAGATTCCCGGTTCGCGCGTGTTCGTGTTCAAGGGCATTGGCCACATGCCGCACCTGGAGCGTCCGACCGAAAGTGCCGAGCTCTACACCCGATTCCTGAACAAGACTCTGTAAGGACAGCCACCATGACGGTCGCCAATCGCCGCTTCACCCTGTCACTCAGTAACGGTCATGACATGCAGTGCGAGCTGTTTTTGCCGGCGCGCCGCAACAGCAAGCGTGCGGCGGTGATTGCCATCCATGACATCTTCGGCCTGACCGATGACATTCGCCGCATCGCCAGTCGTCTCGCCGATGCCGGCTACCCGGCGGTGGTGCCCGACCTCTACGACAACGGCTCGATGAAGCCGCTGTGCGTGACCAAGACGCTGCTCGCGCACGAGACCGGCAAGGGTCTGGCGTTCGAACAGCTCGAAGCCGTGCGCCAGTGGCTTCTGATCGAGCCGGAGCTGGATGTGCAGCAAGTCGGCGTGATGGGCTTCTGCATGGGCGGCCGCTTCGCCCTGCTCTATGGTGCGCAGGCACCGCTGGCCGTGGTGGCCCCGTTCTACGGCATGGTGCCGCCCAAAGCCGAAGACTTGCAGGGCATCTGCCCGGTGGTCGGTGGCTGGGGCGAAAAGGACATGATCATGGGCAAGCACGGCAAGCTGCTCAACAAGCATCTCGACAAGCTCGGCGTGGAGCATGATGTGAAGAGCTACCCGGATGCCGGTCACTCCTACATGAACAACCACGACACCTTCATTTTCCGCGAGCTGGGCGATTACAGCCCGCTGCGCTCGAAGTACAACGAGGCCGCCGCCGAAGACAGTTGGGAGCGCGTATTCGCGTTTTTTGACAAGGTGTTGTGATTGGCAGTTGCTGATAACGCACAAGCGCAGGGCTTCGCGCCGGTCGCCCGTAGCGATGCGCGGCTGCTGATTCTCGGCAGCATGCCCGGCCAAGCCTCGCTGCAAGCGCAGGCCTATTACGCCCACCCGCGTAACGCGTTCTGGCGCATCCTCGCTGATGTGCTCGGCTTTTCGACCGAACTGCCCTATGCCGAACGGCTCTTGATTTTGCAGGCCAACGGCATTGCCCTGTGGGATGTACTAGCGTCCTGTCATCGCCCCGGCAGCCTCGATGCCGACATCGACGACGCCAGCATCGTGGTCAATGACTTCGCCAGCTTCCTGCAACAGCATCCGCACATCCGCCGAGTCTGCTTCAACGGCGCCAAGGCCGAGAGCAGCTGGCGCAAGCAGGTGCAGCCTGTGCTCGTCACGCCGCTTGAGCTGTTGCGCCTGCCCTCGACCAGCCCGGCCCATGCCGGCATGCCCTACGAGACCAAGCGCGCCATTTGGACCGAAGCCTTAGTGCCAATTTGAGCGAATTCAGGCAGCCGCTTTCCAGCCCGACACGATGATTGCCATGCCGAAAAGCGCAATGCCAGCACCCAACCAATCGGTTGCTTGTAACGTGATGCCATCCACCCAGCGCAACCACAGCAGCGCCACCACAATATAAACCCCACCGTAGGCTGCATAGACACGGCCGCTGGCGGCGGGATGCAAGGTCAGCAGCCAAGCGAACAAGGCCAGACTGAGCACCGCCGGCAGCAACAACCACGGCGAGCCCGCTTTTTTCAGCCAGAGATAGGGTAAGTAGCAGCCCACAATTTCAGCCACGGCAGTCAATACAAACAAAGCTGACGTTTGGAGAAGCCCGAGGGTGTTCAAGTGGAAGTGCTCGTTGGCGTGGCCATACCTTCAATCAACAGACGCACACAAGCTTCTGAGTAGGGTTTAAGCACATCGGCATTATCGGGCTCTGTGAGCAAACGAAACATCCCCGCCATGATGATGCCGACAATGGCATGGCCGGTACTCAGGGTGTCGAGGTCAGCCCGCAAATAGCCATGCTGCACGCCATTCGCCAAGTAGGCTGCGGTAATGTGGCCACTGGTATTGACCAGCCTTAAGACGCTTTGGGTCATGTCGGCATCAATCGATGTCGCCTCCATGAGCACCAGTCTTAATACTTTCGGATTAGCGTGGGCAAACGCACTGAAACGTTCCGCAATGCGACGACACTGTTCGGCGTAATCCTCCAGGGTATCCACCGCTTCTGGCGCATTCTCCGCGACCAACAGCTCAGTGAGCTTCAGGGCCGTGTCATTAATGACATGCTGCAAGATATCGCGCTTATTCTCGAAATAACGGTAGAAGGTGCCATGACCAATGCCCAGTCGCTGCGCAATATCGGCGATCGCGGTTTGGTGGTAACCACGCTCGGAAAACTCAATGAATGCCGCCTGCAAAATATCTGCACGCAGTTGCATACGGTTGCGCTCAGCGCGGGAAAACTTGGGATCTTCGCTCATACGTTGAATCTTAACTGACCATTCAGAAAATGACGACTTTCACCAAATTTGACATTATATTCCTTAAATGACATTGTATTCCGTAAGTGGCCAGCAAGTCACAATTTCGAACACTTAGGATGAATACGGAGCACTGCATGCATGAAGTCATAATTTTGGGCGGAGGTTTTGCCGGCCTAGGTGCTGCCATCAAGCTACGTGAGGCCGGTATTCATGACTTCCTGTTGCTGGAGAAAGCCGATGAGCTTGGCGGCGTTTGGCGTGAAAACACCTATCCTGGCTGTGCCTGCGATGTGCCTTCTGCGCTTTACTCCTACTCTTTTGCGCCTAATCCGGCCTGGAGCCGTGTCTTTGCCGGCCAAGCCGAAATTAAAAACTACCTTCAGTCCACGGCCGAAAAAGCGGGCGTACTCTCACATGTTCGCTTCCAACATGAAGCCCAACGCGCCGGTTGGTCCGATGCCGATGACTGCTGGATTATCCAAACTAACCAAGGCGAGTTTCGTTCTCGATTCGCCATCATGGCCTGCGGCCCGATGCATGAACCTGTACTGCCTAATGTGCCAGGTCTAGAGAGCTTCGGTGGCGACATTTTCCACTCATCGCGCTGGCGACATGACATCGACTTACGCGGAAAGCGTGTTGCGGTGATCGGCACGGGCGCTTCTGCCATTCAGTTTGTGCCGAAAATTCAGCCCCTGGTGAGCCAGCTCAGTGTGTTTCAGCGGACGCCGCACTGGGTTTTACCCAAAATGGATCAAACCTTGCCGCCACTGGTGCAACGCCTGTTTAAGCGTCTGCCCTTGGCACAGCTGACCGTTCGCGGCGCCATCTTTGGCATTTTCGAAACGCTCAATGGCGGCATGCAAAATATAGCGGCCATGAAGCAATTCCAGCGCCTGGCGTTATTCAATTTACGACGCACCGTGAAAGACCCTGAGTTGCGAAATCGCCTCACTCCCAACTACGTTTTGGGTTGCAAACGCATACTGCAATCCAACGACTGGTATCCGGCACTGGTTAAAGCCAATGTCAATGTGATCAGCAGCGCCCTAGCGGAGGTGCGCGGCAAAACGCTGATCGGCGCAGATGGCACTTCGCGTGATGTCGATATCATTATTCTCGGCACCGGATTCGAAGTTGCCGAGCCACCCATCGCCAAGCGCGTGTTCAACCGGCATGGCGTGAGCATGGCGGAAGTTTGGCAAGGCAGCCCTAAAGGCTATATGGGCACGATGGTCGAAGATTGTCCGAATGGCTTTCTCATGTTTGGCCCCAACATCGCGGTCAGCTCGTCCGCTTTCCTCATCATTGAAGCCCAGCTTGCCTACATCATGGACGCCATTAAGCAGGCTCGTGCGAAAGGCATCACCCGCATTGAGACTGACCCCATTCGCCTCGCGGAATACAACCATCGCGTGCAAGCCGCTCTGCAAGATTCGGTTTGGAATCGCGGTGGCTGTAGCAGCTACTTCATTGATAGGAATGGCCGAAACAGCACGGCCTGGCCTTGGAGCACGCTGGAAATGCGCCGGCAGCTAAGTCAGTTCAATCTCGACGAATATCTCACTAAAAAACAAACGGCCTAAGTCAGGAGCTAACAATGACAAACACATCACTGCAAGGCCCACTGAAGAATAAAGTGATTGCCATTACCGGCGGTGGACGCGGCATCGGCCTGGCCATTGCAGAGGCCCTAATCGCCCAAGGTGCACGCGTGAGTATTGGTGATATTGATGTGGAGCTGGCCGAGCGGGAAGCGAAGCGTATCGGGGCTCATGCGGGGCTGCTCGATGTGCGTGATCGCGCCTCATTTGCGGCATTTATTGCCGACACGGAAGCAACACTAGGCCCGCTCTATGCCTTGATTAACAACGCCGGCATCATGCCCATGGGCTATTTTCTGGACGAGGACCCCGCACTGGCGGACGCACAAATCGACATCAATTTCCGTGGCGTCATTCATGGCATGCAAGCAGCCTTACCCGGCTTACTGCAGCGTAGCAGTGGGCATATCGTTAACATTGCCTCGTTGGCAGGACGCTTTGCATTACCCGGCTCTGCCGTTTATACCGGCACCAAATTTGCCGTGGTGGGGATGACGGAAGCCGTCGCGGGGGAATATCGCGACAGTGGCGTGGAGTTCACCTGCATCATGCCGTCAAAAGTGCTCACCGAGCTGACCTCTGGCACTGAAAAAGCCGCCAGCGTCATCCCCGCGGTAACGCCTGAACAGGTCGCAAAAGCCGTGGTTGGCGCGCTGCTGAAACCACGGCTGATGATTGCAGTGCCAGATTATCTGCAGGCTGCACATCGCGCCTACACGGTTATCCCTGGCTGGCTGCAAGAGCGGGGCCGCCGACTCTTCGACGATAATCGTATCCTCACGCAGCTGGATCATGCCGCCCATGCGAGTTATGAACAGCGCATAAATCAACTCGCCCGCTCGGTTAAAAAAGGAAAAACCGCATGAGACTGCCGCAGCCTATCGCCCACAGCTTGGTAAAAACGGCCCTGCGGACGAGCTTCAAATTACCCAGCCTGCTTCCCCTGCCACTGGCCGTGCTTCGCCAGGCCATGGAAGGAGGCGCACTACTTTTTCGACCCCGCGCTGAAGCCATTGTAGAAAAGGCAACGCTAGGAGGCGTTCCGGTCGAACGTATTTCACCACCCGGTCGTGCGGATCGAGTCCTGCTGCATCTCCATGGCGGCGCATTCTTTGCGGGCTCCTCCAATACCCATAGGGCACTGGGCAGTGAGTTGGCTCTGCGTGGCATGGCACAAGTCATCATGGTGGACTACCGACGCGCACCGGAACATCCCTACCCCGCCGCCTTAGAAGATGGGCTAGCGTGCTATCACGCACTGTTGGAAAAAGGCTGGCGCGGCGACCAAATTGTGCTGGGCGGCGACTCCGGCGGTTGCGGGCATATTTTGTCGCTGGCCATCACCCTAAGAGACCGAGGCCTGCCGCTGCCCACCGGTCTGGTCATGATTTCACCGTACTTGGACATCACGCTGAGCTTGCCTTCCGTTAAACGCAATGCCCGTCGCGACCCCATGGTAACGGCTCAAGCACTGCGTCGCGGAGGGGATGGCTTTCGCGGCAAAATCCCTGAAAACGACCCCCGGGTATCCCCACTTTATGCTGAGCTGCGTGGCTTACCGCCGGTGCTCGTGCAAGCGGGCAGCGAAGAAATTTTGCTGGATGACGCCCTTATGTTTAGCGGGCGCGCACAGTCCGCAGGCGTTGATGTGACCTGTCGGATCTATGAAGGCCTCTGGCACAACTTCCAAATGTTCAATGCACTGATCGCAGAGGCGGACACGGCACTGGATGAAATTGGGGCATTTATTCGCACTCAGTAATTTATCCCGTGAGCACAGGGAAGCCACGTTTGACCTTACAGACTGGCCAATTTTTAGCCAGCAGCTGCTTCCCTGCCACAATCCTACTTGCAGCCACGGCCTCAGCTGAGTAGGGTGCAGGCAATTTGCCCATTTGCCTAAGCTCCTATGCACATGACTGAAACCTGGTGGGCCTGGCTAACGCAGAATCCGGATTGGACACTGCTACTCATTTTTGGCCTTGCCGCACTTGAGTCACTGGCCGTCATCGGCTCCATTATTCCGGCTATTCCGGTCATGATTGGTCTGACCTTATTGGCCGGACATATCGGCATTAATGTCTATGAAGTGCTGCTCTATGCGGTGGCGGGCGCCATCGTCGGCGACGGCATCAGTTATGCCATCGGGCATCACTTTAAACACCGCATTGAGCATGTCTGGCCTTTTCGGAAAAATCCGCATTGGTTGGCGGCCAGTAAAGTTTTTGTCGAAAAACACGGCGGCAAAAGCCTGATCTTTGGACGTTTTATTGGTCCTATCCGCGCATTTGTTCCTCTGGCGACTGGCATTTTCCAGATGCCATTTCCACGCTTCCTCTTTTTTAATGTCATTTCCGCCCTGCTTTGGGCTCCGCCGAATATTTTGCCAGGCTATTTTGCCGGTGCTGCCATCGACAACCCACTGCTACCCGGCAAGCATCAGCTCCTTTTTGTGGGCGCCATTCTCATTACTATTGGGACGTTGGTTTGGTTACTGCCCCGCCTTAACAGCCTCACACGGCGTTGGCGACAGCAACATGCGCCGCATAACCACGGGGTATTTGCCTGCGCCGATGGCATTCCAGAAAACCAATTTATGACCTTACTGGTAGGCAGCGTCGGCTTAGTGGGTTTTATCTCGCTGGCTCTGTATTTACCCTTTCTAGCCGACCTTAATGCATGGGTCACAACGGAGTTCACCCGCCTCCGACAGCCCGGTATTGATTGGTTGTTTACGGCATTTACGTTGCTCGCCGATAACCGCGCCTTAATGACCTTGGGCGGCATCGTGGCATTTTGGTTGCTGCTGCGCCGCGAATGGCGGGCTCTCAGTTTTACCGTTGTGGCCAGCCTGTTGTGTTTATTCCTGCCCTCACTGCTGCAAACAGTGTTTGCCCATCCAGGCCCACAGCCCGTCTTTACCATGCGCGACGAGGCCTCCTTCCCCAGTGATCACGCCTTTTCCGTGACCGTGCTATGGGGTTTATTCTATGTCTTTATGACCCGCGATTTTTGGCCCGGTCTCAAGCCTTGGGCACTTGCCGTGAGCCTTACGCTCATTATTTTTACCTCAATTTCACGTGCCTTTTTGGGTCTGCATTGGATCAGTGATGTGATGGCCGGCGTCATGCTCGGTACGGCAGTTGTGGCGGGTCTGCGCTGGTCGTGGTACCGCGGCTCAGGTTTTACCCGGGTTAAGCACTGGGAGCCGACACTCATCATTATGCTTGCGTTGGTTTTGTCGGGCTTCTTGTGGCTGCGTCATAGTTGGGCATCCGCATTAATTCCCTACACCGTTTTAGGCTCAGGTAGCTAAACATGGCATCAACTCGTTTTTTACGAACTCTGGATCGCATTGAGGCGTTAGGGAATCGTCTCCCTCCGCCAGCGTGGCTCTTCGTTTGGCTCTGCGGCATCGTGCTGATTGCCTCCGCCATTGCCGCGGGCCTAGGCTGGCAAGCCACTTGGCCGGATGGCAGCAAGACCATTTCCGCCGTTAATCTGATCTCTCTGATCGGGTTGAACCATTTGTTCAACGACACCGTGACCAACTTCACCAGTTTTGCGCCTGTCGGCAATGTCGTGGTGGCCATGCTCGGCTTAGGGCTGGCTGAACGCTCAGGCTTACTCGCAGGTCTCCTGTCATCGCTGGTTCGCCTCAGCGGTGTGCGCGCATTGCCAACAGTCGTTGCACTGGCCGGTGTGTTGTCAAGCATTGCCGTGGATGCCGGCTACGTGGTGGTCATCCCCCTCGCCGGCCTGCTCTTTCAACGCGCAGGGCTGCCGCCCTTAGCCGGGATTGCCTGCGCCTTTGCTGGCGTTTCAGGCGGCTTTTCTGCCAATGTGCTGATTGGCCCCGTTGATGCCCTGCTTGCCGGCATAGCCAGCGAAGCCTTGCAAACGGTGAAGCCTGGCGCGGAAGTGGCTGTCACCGCGAATTACTTTTTTATGCTGGCGTCCACGCTCTGGGTAACCCTGATCGTGTCCTGGGTCAATCATCAATTTGTCATGCCTCGATTGTCGGCCACAGCATCGACTGCGATGAGCGCGTCCGATGAGCTTGCCGATAGCCATTTGCACCTAGGCGGAGCCCGTGCGGTACTGCTGTGGACACTGGCTGTGCTGGCCTTCGCGCTCGCGGGCTTGCTCCCTGCGGATGGCTTTTTGCGCGGGGAAGATGGCAGCGTCGCGAAGTCGCCACTAATCAAAGGCGTGGTGGTATTGGTCGCTATTTACGCGGGGATTGCCGGCATTCTCTATGCGCGGGTAAGCCAGCGTTGGGCTCGCAGCAGCGATGCCATTCCCGCCTTAGAGGAAACCCTGAAAACCTTAGCCAGCTATCTGGTGCTGATGTTTTTTGCCGCGCAATTTGTTGCCTATTTTCAGTGGAGCCAGATCGGGCAACTCGTTGCCATTACCGGCGCTGAACAGCTCAAAACCATGGATTGGTCGCCGGTGGTGTTATTGCTGATGTTTGTTTTATTCACAGTCACGCTGGATTTGTTGATTGGCTCGGCTTCGGCGAAATGGGCGCTGATGGCTCCCATATTTATCCCCATGTTCTTTCTCGCCGGCATTCCGGCTGAAGGCACCTTGGCGGCCTATCGCGTCGGAGACAGCGTCGCCAACATCATCACTCCGCTCATGCCGTATTTTGCGATGGTCGTGGCCTTTGCCCAGCGCTTCGAGCCGAAAGCGGGCATCGGCACACTCATGGCCATGATGCTGCCTTACTCGCTAGCGCTGTTGATTGGCTGGGGCGGCCTGCTTGCGCTCTGGCTGAGCATGGGCTGGCCGTTGGGACCGGGCTGAACTCCGCCACCTGCGCATCCCCGACACGGGAAAACACGCCGTGAATACGTCCCTGTAGGCTCTCATGCGCCATCCATGGCGCATGACGGTTTTCCCGTGTCGGGGATGCGCGGGTGAGGTGAAAGCGTTAGCGTTCGGTGCTGCTTTTACCGGCTTGAAGGAGCTTTTGGCGGCGCTCGCCGGCTTTGCGGAACAGGCCGATGGCTTTGTTGCCGAGCTGTGGCAGATTACCCGCTAGTTTCGCGGTAGTGCCTCGCCAAGCCGGCAGTGCAATCTCAAACGGACGATCCCGTAGTACAGGCCCGAGGATGGCGGCAACAACTTCTTGCGCCGTCAGTGCGCGCGGGCCGGAGAAGGTCAGCGCGGTCTGCGGCTTGCCTTGTTGGATGTCTAGCATGGGTGTCTGCACCGCGTCCGGGCACACGGCCGTTACGGCGATGCCTTTGTCGGCAAGCTCCATGGCCGCAACCAGTGAATAGCCGCGCACAGCAAACTTGCTGGCGCTGTAGAGACCGATACCGGGCACCGGCGACAAACCTGCCAGCGACGCAATATTGATGATGTGGCCCTGACCGCGCGCGAGCATGCTGGGCAAGACGGCCTGAGTGCCAAAAATCACACCTTTCACATTAATGTCGAAGTGGAAATCGACTTCGGCTGCCGTGGCATCTTGCACCCAGTTTTCTTTCAACACACCCGCAATGTTGGCCAGCACATCGACTGCGCCATCCTCCGCTTCAACTTGAGCCACTAAGCTTTTCCAAGCTTCGGCATCGCGAACGTCTAAGGTTTCCACGCGCAGCTGCGCAGACGCACCGGCCAATGCCTTTAGCGCCTGCAAACCGGCAGGCTGAACATCACAGGCACAAACACGATCTCCACGCGCCAGCAGTTGCTTAGCCAACTCCTGACCAATGCCCGAGGCTGCCCCTGAAACGATCCAATGCAGGCTCATGCTGCGACTCCTGATTTCAAGGTCAATTGACCAAACTCTTGCTCACCCACGGTGGCTGTTGGCGCGGTGCCGGGGAAGAGCCAGAACGCACTCACTTCCGACGACGGCGCCACATTCGGGAAGCGCTCATCCTTGGGATTCGGGCCGGCCACGCTCTTTTCCTGAACCATGGAGATGTACTGATCCACCACATATTCCATGGTGTTGCCGTTGATGATGATTTCGGCACCGGTCTGCTTCGCAAATGCCGCGAGACCGGGCGTGGTGGAATGCTTGGGCTCGTAGGCATCTAAACTCACGCCGTTCTCGCTGGTCACAATTAGGCCCGTGTCGGTGTGCGAAACAATGGAGTGATTACCTTCGGTATGCCCCTTGGTGCGCATAATGGCCACCGAGCCATCGCCCAGCGCCACACTGTCGTCGAGCAAGATCAGCTTGCTCTCGGGCACGGCGGCGATGCCATCCGGGCAATACCATTGGTTCTGCCACGGAATCAGCGCCTGCGCACTCTCCCACTCCTCGCGCATCACCAAGAGCTTGGCATTTGGAAACAGCGCGGACTGGCCGTTACCACCAAGCCAGCGCGTCACATTCTGCGTATGCAAATGATCATAGGTGATGTAGTCAACGTCCTCAGGGCTAAGACCAATGCTTTTAAGGCAGTCCAGCACGGTCGCTGTCTTGCGAACGATGAGCTTATCCATCACACCCGTAAATCGCCCGGCCTGTTGATCTAGCTGGGCAAAAAACGGCGTTTCGCGTTGATGCTCCCAGTCTGAAGGCCCGACCAGCAGCGTCTTAAGGCCTTCACTGGAATCAAACTGAATCACACTCAAACGGTTGCACAAATGCACAAACGGCGTCGGCAAACTGAACGCATTGAGGTAGGCAAATTTGGCCGGATACGGGACGCGCACGAGCTCGAAGGATTTGTAAAAGCGCACCTTGGGTTTGGCCAACATGTCGCGGCGAAAATCCTTGGCGGCTTCACGCACATTGTCGACGCGAGCCATGGGGCGACGGGCATCGCGCGTGCCATCAAAGTGTTTCAGGGGCTGCAAAACGGTCATGCCTAGTCCTCAACAATCCGGATAAAAATCACGCCTAGCTGACTTGCCAAACGAGCAATCTGTGGCAGACTGTAAATCCAACAAGAAATCTTGTCAAAATAACTTATGGCTGTGATGTTCACCGATGCTGCGCTACCCAACACGCCTCGCGATGCTGAAAAACCGGCTCGCGCGTATCGTGGTGTAGCGCCTGAACAACGCAGAGCAGAACGCCAACAGCGCCTACTCGCGGCGGCTTTGGAACTGTTTGCGCGGCAAGGCTATGCGCGCACCACCATCGAACAGCTCTGTTCCGAGGCCAAGGTCACAGCACGTCACTTCTACGCCATCTACCCCTCGCGTGAAGCCCTGCTCACCGACCTCTACGACCGCATCTTGCAGGATCTGCGTGAAGCCGCGTTGCTGGCCATTCATGCCCCCGAGCAAAGTTTCGAAGAAAAGATCCCCCGTGCCATGCAAGCACTGATTACCCACTACTTGGCAGATAGCCGACTCGCTCGGGTCGGTGTGCTGGAATCCGTTGGTGTCAGCGCCGCCATGGAAAAGCGACGACGTGCGGCCATTCATGACATGGCTGGGGTGATAGAAGGCTTCGTCAATGCCATGGTCAGCCGAGGCGAGTTGCCCGCGCATAACTACCACCTCGTTTGCGTAGCCCTCGTGGGGGGCATCAATGAACTCCTGGCCGAATGGCTCACCGTTCCCGAGCCGCCCAGCATCACTCAGCTAAGCCATGAAATCATTCGGATTTTTTACGCCTTGATACGTGGCAGCGCCGTCCTGCCCCCCACCCTATTCACTCAGGAAATCACCTCATGACAACGCTTGCGATTACCGGCATCGGCGGCTTCATTGGATTGCGCATGGCCGAACGCGCACTGGCGCTGGGCTGGCAGGTTCAAGGCATGGATCACTCGCTCATCGCGGCAGAACGCGCGCATGCGTTAGGCATCCAAGTTACCGTCGGCGACATCAATGATGAAGCCACACTGCAGGCCACCTTTGCCGGGGCCGATGTGGTTTTTCATACCGCGGCCATTGTGGAGGAAGACGGTCCCCGTGAGGCTTATGAGCGGGTGAATGTGGAAGGCACGCGCAGTGTCTGCCGGGTAGCGCAGTCGCAGGGCGTGAAGCAATTGGTGCATTTATCTTCGGTCATGGTCTATGGCTTTGACTATCCGGCCGATGTCACCGAAGACGGCCCGTTAAACGGGCAAGGCAATGTGTACAACGACACCAAGTTGGCCAGCGAGCAAGTTGCCCTGACGTTTAACACCGCCGATTTTGCGGTGATCGTGATAAGGCCCGGCGATGTCTATGGCGCAGGCAGCGTACCTTGGGTGCAGCGTCCCATCGACTTGATTCGGCGGGGGCTGTTCGTGTTGCCGGATTTCGGACGCGGGGTGATCAATCATGTGCATGTCGACAACCTGCTCGATGGCATTTTTCTGGCCTTGGAAAAAGCGCAGGGCGGCTCCGTGTTTACCCTCAGTGACGGCGTCGCCACGCCTTGCCATACCTTCTTTGCCTATCACGCTAAAATGGCGGGCAAAAAACGTGTGCCGGCACTGCCCGCTTGGGCGCTTAACGCCTTTTTGGCAGCCAGTGCGCCTGTGCTCAAGCTGCTCGGCCAAAAACCGTTGGCCAGCCCCGCGGCCATGAAGTTTCTTTTAAGACGCCATCGTTACAGTATTGCCAAAGCTCAGCGTGAACTGGGCTATACCCCGAAAATTTCACTCGCCGATGGCATGGCGGACATTGCTCGGAGCCAAACAACATGACCACTGTCAGCCATCGTGGTGTGCAGGATGCCCTGCGCTTTCACCTCGCATTTTTTGCCCTGGCCATCCCCAGTGCGCTGCTGTCGCAAGGCGCCACCTTGGGCTGGGCCATTTTGCTGTTGGCCGCGGCCTACAACTTAGCCTTGCCGCTCATGTGCTATTGGCGAGGGCATCGCCAAGGCCTGAATCTCTGGCTATTTTTACTGCCCTTATCCATCGCACTGCCCTGTGCAGACTGGATGCTGGTGAAACAAATGGGCACGCTCACCTTCCCAGATCACGGTATCTATCGTCTCGGCGGTGCCGTTCCGATCTACTTCATGGGCTTGTGGATCATGCTGCTCTGGCCGTTGTGCTGGCTAGCGCAAGCCACTCGTTTCCCATACAGCGTTAGCGCGGTGGGTGGCTTAGCCGCCTTCCTGACGTGGGAATGGGCCGCCCGCCCCATGAATTTGTGGCATGCCCAAGACGTGCAGCAAATCGCTGGCTTTGCGCTCTACCCCCTCATTCCAGAGATGCTTCTGGTCTTGGCCGCCCTCTGGATATGGCGCCAGCACGGTCGCTCGACCTTGCCGGTACGCCTTTTCTGCGCTGTCAGCGTGGCCATTTTTTATGCCGGCGCCCTGTCACTCGCGCTGCTTTGGATAGGCTAAGCCCTTCGTCGTCTCCACTCAATTTTAGGCTGTTCACCATGACTCACGACTTACTTGCACAACCCTTTACCCTGCCCTGCGGTGTCACGCTTCCAAACCGTCTAGCTAAAGCCGCCATGACCGAAGGCCTGGCCGATGCCCAGCAACGCGCCACCGAGCGCTTGAATTCGCTCTATCGCCGCTGGTCCGAAGGCGGCTCAGGGTTGCTCATAACCGGTAATGTGCAAGTGGATCGTGAGGTCTTAGAGCGCCCGGGCAATGTGGTGATTACGTTAGAGACCGAGCAAGACAGCGTGGCCATGGCACGACTGCAGGCCTGGGCCGAGGCAGGCACCGTTAATGGCAACCAACTGTGGATGCAGATCAATCACGCGGGTCGTCAATCGCCGCGCTATGTCACCCGCCATCCTGTTGCGCCGTCTGCCGTTAAACTCGATCTCATGGGCAACTACGCCTCACCTCGAGCACTCACCGAAGCAGAGATTCTCGGCCTCATTCAGCGCTATGCCCATGCCGCTCGCGTCGCACAGAAAACGGGCTTTACCGGCGTGCAAATTCATTCGGCGCACGGCTACTTGCTGTCGTCCTTTTTATCGCCCATCACCAATCAACGCACCGATGCCTGGGGCGGCTCTTTAGCCAATCGCGCCCGCTTTCTGCTCGAAACGGTACGTGCGACACGGGCGGCTGTCGGCCCGCATTACCCCGTTGCGATCAAGCTCAATTCAGATGACTTCCGCCAAGGGGGGTTCTCTCACGAGGAATGCCTACAGGTCGTGGCCTGGTTGAATGACTTGCAGGTGGATCTGTTAGAAATTTCTGGCGGCACCTACGAGCAGCCCAAGCTGCTGGGCCACACCGGACGCAGCGACTCCATCAAAACGGAAACGGTGGCGGTTCGCACCAGCACACGCCAACGCGAGGCCTACTTCCTTGAATACGCTGCGGCAATTCGCCAAGTCGCCACCATGCCCTTGATGGTCACGGGCGGCTTCCGCAGCCGAGAGGCCATGGAGCAGGCACTAAAAGCCGGCGACTGCGATGTCATCGGTCTGGGGCGCCCCCTCTGCACCGACCCCAACACCGTCAACGACTTACTCAGCGGGAACATTGATCGCGTGGCTACGTATGAGCACACCCTCCGTTTGGCTGCCAAAGGGCTGTTTTCACCCGCAAGCCCGGTGCTGCCCCTCAAGCTCATTAATGTCATTGGTGGCCAAGCCTGGTACTACCAACAAATATTCCGCTTGGCTGATGGCCTGGAAGCCGACCCCAAGATGGGCTTACTGCGCGCACTCACCGGCTACTACGGCGATGAATTACGCCAAGCGTGGCGCATTCGTCACTAAGCCATAGATCGTTGCGGCTCGCGTTTGTCCTAGCGCGAGCCCACGACCAAGGTCGCTACACTTAGCGCATCTCATGGCTTGAAGGGTTAGCACGCGACATGACTGCCGTAAAAAAAATTGCCGTGATTGGCGCGGGCATTGCCGGACTGTCCTGCGCTCAACGCTTACAGGCTACTGGCCACCATGTCACTGTGTTCGAAAAGAGCCGTGGCGCAGCCGGTCGTATGAGCACAAAGCGTGGTGAAGCTGAAAATGGCAACGCCTGGCAATGTGATACCGGCGCACAGTACTTCACCGCACGCGATCCCCGCTTTCATGCTGAGGTTCAGCGCTGGGTAAGTCTGGGCTTGGCTGCCGCGTGGGATCCTGAACTGCAAGTATTTGGCTCCTTGCCAGAGGCATCTGAAGCAAACGCCACCCAAGCTAAGCCTCAGCGCTTTGTCGGTACTCCACGCATGACAGCGCCCGCACGACACTTGGCCGCGACACTGAACGTGAAAAGCCAAACCACGATCCAAGCCATAAAGAAGCATGAAGAGCAATGGCAACTCCGCAGTGCCGAGCACGATTGGCTCGACGACACCTACGATGCCGTTGTGCTGGCCGTGCCTGCACCGCAAGCCCAACCTCTGCTTCGCCCCATTCATCTTGGCTTAGCCGAGCTGGCTAGCTCTGCGCCGATGCGCGGCAGCTGGGCGCTCATGTTGCGCTATCACGAGCCTATGAAGCTGGCCTTCCAAGCCGCGTTTGTTAACCACGGCCCCTTACGCTGGGTGGCGGAAGACAGCCAAAAGCCGGGACGAAACGGCCAACACTGTTGGTTACTTCATGCTAGCGCGGAATGGAGTGAGGCCCACATTGAAGCCACCGGCGACGCAGTGGCCGCGCCGCTTATTGCGGCATTTATCAGTCTGGGTGGGCGCACGCCAGATGCTTGGAGCGCGCATCGTTGGCGCTACGCCGACACCGCTAAACCCTTGAGCGTGGGTGCGGTGTGGGAAGCGCAGGCAGGGCTAGGACTGTGTGGGGATTGGCTCAATGGAGGCAAAGTAGAAGGTGCCTGGCTGAGTGGCCAAAGCCTGGCAGAGCAAATCCTCACCGCGACTTAATCGTCACGCGTGAGGACTTCGAGTAGCTCAATTTCAAAATTCAATGGGCTGTTGGGCTTGATGTGTGCGCCCACTTGGCGCTCGCCATAAGCCAAATGCGCGGGCACATGCAATTGACGCTTGCCGCCCACTTTCATGCCCATCAAACCTAAGTCCCAACCTTTAATCACGCGACCCGTTCCAATCACGCATTGAAACGGCTGGCCGCGGGACCATGATGAGTCAAACTCGGTGCCATCGATTAAAGTGCCTCGGTAATGCGCGCGGATCAGCGCGCCTTTCACCACGGCCTTACCCTCGCCCAGCACCAGATCCACTACCTGTAACTCATCGCTCATCATCAACACCCTAGCCTAGTCCATCGCGACGGTGTTTTACCGTATTCCCGGTCTGCTATCTAGCTTGACGAGGTCATATCTGCTGCCGTGCCATCGATCATCTCCTGAAAATCGTCCAGCGTCAGTGCTCGTCCTGAGGCCAAAATCTCCCGAATTTTCGGGATATACACCTGCATGGCTCGACGCGTATTAGCCTGCGAGGCCACCGCCAGAAACGCGTTCTTTTCCACTGCCATGCCCTGATCCCAGCTCTGCGAAGCCGCCTGATACACTGCCTGCTTGATCGCCCGCACGGCAAACGGCGAGCGCGTCGCCATACGCTGCGCCAAGACCATGGCCTCATCAGCTAACGCCTCTACCGGCACCACCCGATTAATCATGCCCAGCGCAAGAGCCTCGGCCGGCGTCAGTGGCCTACCCTCAAGGCAATGCTCCAGCGCCTTAGCCACACCGAGGCTACGCGTGAGAAATTGTGTGCCGCCACCGCCAGGAATAAGGCCAATGAGAATTTCCGGCTGGCCTATCATGACGCCAGTGCTGGCATCCCCCTCGATCATCAGGCGCAAATCGCAGGCCAGTGCCAGCTCGCAACCACCGCCCATGGCGCGACCATTGATGGCGGCGATAAAGACCTTATTCATGGCCCGCATGCGCGCCGTCACTTCATGAAAGATGTTCATGTCCGACACGCCGGCCATGGGCGTATGGCTGAGCAACTTGCGCGTTCCCGGAATGTGATCGAGCAGGCTTTCACTGCGCGTCAGTACTTGCACCAAGCCTGCCGACATGGGGAACGGAATTGACTCCACGGCCTGCTCGATATCATCCACATCAAAATGGGTGAGGAACACGCCCTCGACCGCACTGGTGATGATGACCGCACCAATGTCTTGGCGACTTTCCAACGCGACCAGCTGCTGATTCAACTCAGCCATGATGGCCGCCGTGAGGAAGTTGGCCGGCGGATTATTGATGGCAAGGGTCATGACACGACCCTGCTCGCTCACCTGCAACAGCGAGGATTTTTTCTGGCTCATTAGGCTCTCCAATTATTAACGCAAGATCATGCAAGTGGCCGTCGCAAAGGCATACAGCACGCCATTGTCATCGCGGATGCTGCCTTCCGAAATCACGAGCCGGCTGCTCACATTGATGACTTTACCCTCGGCCCGCAGCGTCTTGTGAAAGGGGATGGCCTTGCACATCTTCACATTGAGCTCGATGGTGCCGTAGCTCTCGCCCGCCGCCAGCGCCGTGTGGGTGGCGCAGCCGGTGACCGAATCCAGCACCGTCGCAGCAAAACCGCCGTGCACGCCGCCGAGCGGATTGCTGTGCGTCTCATTCGCCGTACAGCTGAACACCACCCGCCCGGACTCCACGGTCTCGGGCTGCATCGGCATGATCTTGGCGATGCCCGGTGCCGGCACTAGGCCTTGTGCAAACGCCTGCATGATCTCCAGGCCCGTCATGGTTTTGATACTCATCAAATAACTCCAGAAATGTGATGACGGCCTCAGGCCGCATTCGCCAGTACGCCCGGCGAGGCATGGATATAGGCCAGCGCTTCTTGTGTGGATGCCTCGTGCAAGGGGTTGTAATCACGGCGCAGGAAGCGCGCGCCATGCATCAAGAACCACGGAAACGATGGCGAGTTTCCCGCCTGAGCCGCCTTGTAGAAAGCCTTCCAGAAGCCGAGGCCAAGCACGCGGGCATCTCGCTTGGGAACCGCCGGATCCAGCTGCATGAGCTTGGCCGTGCCATCAATAAACAGATAACTTAGCAGCGGCATGACCACCGCCATCAGCGCCGCCCGCGTTGGCAGGTTGCCGCCCAGGTGCTGGTACAAATCAAAGGCCACGGTGCGATGCTCCATCTCCTCGGCGCCATGCCAGCGGAAGAGATCGGCCACCACCGGGTCGGCATCGCTGTATTCCCAGTTCTTCGCACGCAGCACGAAAACGCCGAGCGCGCAGGTGTAATGCTCCACCGCCGCGATGATGCCAATCCGCATGATTAGCCACTGCTTCTGCAGGAACTTCGGCACGGCATAGCCGAACGGCTTGGCCGCCAGCAACTCCTTAAACAGCCACTCGCCGCGCTGCACGATGGCATCCGGATCAATGCCGTGCGGGTTCAGATAGGCCTTAATCGAGTCCTCATGTGCCCGTGAATGAATCGCTTCCTGCTGAATAAATGCCTTCACATCTTCGCGCAGACGCTCATCGGTTACCTGCGGCAGCGCCTCGGCGAACGCGCGACAAAAAAAGAACTCGCCCGGCACTAGCAAATAACTGAACTCGTTGATGGCGTGGCTGGAAAAGACATCGTTCGGCAGCCAATGCAGCGGTGCGCCGCTCCAGTCAAAACGGACCTTGCGCGGGAGAATGCGAGTATCGGCAGACGACGCTGCCTTGTGTTCAATAGCTGACATGAGCGGACTCCAGCTGGCTGACAAAGGTGGCAATCGGTTCCACAAAAAGCTCGGGATGGGTCATCGCGCCCCAATGGCCGGTGGCCAGCTCACGGCGTGTCAGATTCGGCACCCACTCGGCAAGGCCGTCTAGCAAATGTGCTGGCACGAAGCGGTCTTGCATTTGAACCAGCAACTGCACCGGCGTGTGCGTTACACGCGGCTCTGGTTTCATCAGCGCCTGCGTCAAATTGGCGCGATATAGGCCTAGCCCTTGCACGCCATCGGCGACCAGCGTGGCCTCGGGCGCAGTGTTTACTCCCTCAGCGGTTTTCAGAAACCACGGCCACAGACGCGGCATAGCCAAACGCCAGGTCAGTTCCGGCACCACCGGCAGCTGAAACGCACCCATGTATAGCGAGCCCAGCATCTGCTTGCCGGCCTGCAACATGCCTTGCAGCGAACCGCCCTGAAGCCGGCGCTGAAACCAGACCCCCACATGATCAAGGCTAGGTGCCGCCGTGCTGAACGAAGCAATTCGCCCCGCCATTAAGGGTGACTCCACCGCTTTCCAGCCTTGCAAGGAGCCCCAATCGCTGCCGATCAAATGCACCGGCTTGTTCGGGCTGACGGCATCGGCCACGGCCGCGAGATCAGCAATCAAATACTGAAACTGGTAGGGGTTGATGCCTTGTGGCGCTTCCGATGCGCCGGCACCACGAACATCGTAGGTCACTACATGGAAACGATCCGCCAACGGCGCGGCAATGGCATCCCACAGCGCACTGGTGTCGGGATAACCGTGAATGAAAATCAGGCACGGATGCGCCGTGTCACCACGGCTTTGCACCGCGAGAGATACCGGCCCGGATTGCACCCGAAAGTGTCGAACGGTTGAAGCTGAAGAAAGACTCATGAATAAATTCCTGCATGACTGATGACAAAAATGCCCAATCAAAGTAAGTTCTAAAAAGGAACTTGTCAACAACAAGTCAGGGCACTAAAGTCCTAGCGCTTTTCCGGCAGGAGCAACTGCGGCATGAAATGGGATGATATTGGTAGCTTGAACTGCTCGATCGCTCGATCGCTGGCACTTATTGGCGATCGTTGGACGCTGCTGCTGCTGCGTAATGCTTTTTTGGGCACACGCCGTTTCGACGACTTCCAGAGCCAACTTGGCGTCACCCGTCATGTCCTGGCCGAGCGCCTGAAGCGTCTGGTTGAAGCAGATATCTTGAACAAAGAAGCCTACCAGCCGAATCGCTACGAATACCGGCTGACCACTAAAGGTCGTGCGCTATACCCTGTGCTACTGGCGCTCACCGCCTGGGGCGATGCTTTTCTCGATGAGGGTGCCGGGCCACCCATTCATTACCATCACAAGTCGTGCGGCAAAATTATGACGCCCACCATGAGCTGCTCAGAATGTGGCGAAGCCATACATCCGAGGGATGTCATGCCGATGATTGGCCCGGGCTATGTCGCCGAAAAGAAATTTGGATGAAGCGCATCGCTCATCACGTATTCTCTTACTTAATCAACCACATAAACTACGCCAAACGCGCCGATTGAAGCCGTTTTATCGCCTACCGTTGTGTACGAAGCCAAGCCAACGCTATGGTACTTCGACACGAACGAGGTCAACTGGCCCAGCCCCAAGAGTCCTTCCACCGGACTGCGCTCGGACACCACGACCTTAATTTTTTCACGATGCTGATCGGCAGATGGGTTAAGCACAAAGGCACCAATAACTCCGATGGCAAATTGCGGCTTACTTTCCGTGTCAAGTCTTGCTCAATTCAATTCTGCCCTGTAGCGTGACCACCCAGTCAAATTCATTGGAGTTGCCACACCATGTCCGCACTAGCTAACCGCCTAAAGGCTCTCCCTAAACTCAGCGCCATCTGGGCCATCGGTAAAGTGTTGGCGGTACCACGGCCTCTGGTGTTGTTCGGTGAAGGCTCAGCCGTGCGTCTGTGTCATAGCATCGCCGACCAAGGGCATAAGCGCGTTCTCGTCATTACGGATGATGTTTTAGCCAAGCTGGGCACGATTGACCCATTGGTTGCCACCCTCAATGCGCGAGGCGTTATCACCGAAATTTTTACCGGCGTTCGACCAGACCCGACCTTTGAAATTGTGGAAGCAGGACTGCAAGCCTGCCAGCAGGCACGTGCAGATGCCCTCCTGGTGATTGGCGGCGGCTCGGCCATTGATGCCGGAAAAGTCATCGCCCTCGCGGCCACCACGGGTAAAACGCCTCAACAATTGGTGGGCGTACTGAAAGGTCGGCAACCCGCTCTGCCCTTCTTTGTAGTGCCCTCCACCTCGGGCACCGGCTCTGAGGCCAGTGTGGCCGCCGTCATTTCAGACAGCAGCACGCATGTGAAAGCCTTGGTGGTGGATCCTGGTTTAGTGCCCCTGGCTGCCGCGCTGGACCCGCTCATCACACAAGGCATGCCAGCTTCGGTGACAGCAGAAACAGGGATTGATGCCCTCACCCATGCCCTCGAGGGCTGGATGAGCCTGTTTGCCAACGCGCAAACCGATGGCTACAACCGAACGGCGGTTCGCCTAATTTTGAATAACCTAGAAACCGCTTGCAGCGAACCTAACAACCTTGCAGCTCGTGACGCGATGGCACTGGGATCTCATTATGCCGGCCTGTGCCTGAGCACGTCGGCGGTGGGTTATGTGCATGCCATTGCCCATCAACTCGGCGCTCTATACGGCGTGCCACATGGTCGTGCGAATGCCATGGTATTACCGCATGTGTTGGCGTTTAACCAACCAGCTTGCCTGAGGAAGCTCGCCAGTTTGTCTCGCGACCTTGAGCTAGCACCTGCCGGTGCAACCGATACCGTCGCGGCCAACGCACTGTCTACACGAGTCAGCGACTTACTCGCGCGTTTGCCGATACGCCGCAGCGGCAGCATGATTCAACGCAGTGATTACGCGCGCATGGCAACCGACGCGCTGACCGAAGCCCATGGCATGTATGCCGTGCCGCGCTACATGGATGAACAGGATGTGTATCGTGTTTTGGATGGGGTGGCCGCTAGCGCCTAAACCAGCGCGCTATAGAGAACTGAAACTTACTTTTTCGGCGACACCCACATGGCAATCACCGCCTGAAACACAGGCACGCCGTGGGTGTCGCTGACGACGATCTTCACCGGATAATCACTCGCTCCGGACCAATCGATGTCTGCCATGGGCGTGGCGACTGCCACTAAATCGGTGGTGGCTTTTTTCAAGTACTCAACCGTCATACCCTTGGGAATCCAACGGTGCGTCGACGGTACGGTAACCTCCGTCATGGAGCCTCCCGCCAGCTCGGCCATATTGCACATGGCAATGGCATGCACGGTATCTAAATGATTCAGCACACTCCTGCGCTTACGCATGTGCACTTCACAATAGCCTGGCTTTAATGCCTCAAATTGTGGGCGGATGCTGCCAAAGTAAGGGGCTTTCAAGCACAGCGCGCGCGAGAAAATCCATTTTCCGCCAGGCTGTCTGCTGAGTTTATTCCACATCGCTAAGGTGTTCATATTCATCCATTTCTACTGTGACAGAGCCCAAAAAATACCATAAACAGAATAATATTCTAGTAATTTTTTTGTTAGGCTCCTGCCATGACTCAATCTACTTCCCTAGATCTTTTTGATCGCGCCGAGCCCGGCACACGCAAAGCCCATAAGCGCGATATTCTACGAAGCGCTTTGCAATGCTTCGACGAGCTCGGGGTTGAGCTCACACCCATCGACACCATTCGCGAACGCGCCAACAGCAGTATTGGCTCGATCTATCATCACTTTGGTAATAAAGAAGGGCTTATTGCCGCCATTTACCTAGCCGCGCTGGACGATCAACAGGCGCTGACCAAAGCCGCCATGAGTCAGGCAGACAGCCCCAAGGCGGCCATCTCAGCGCTGGTGTTGAGTTATCTCGAGTGGGTTTGCAAAGAGCCCGCCGCGGCGCGCTTTATGTTTCGCGTACGCCAATCGGTGGCCAGCGGCCCACACCAAGCGGCACTGGCAGAACGCAATAAATCTCGCTATCAGGCCTTACTGCGTTGGCTTAAAGAGGGTGTGGTGCAAGGCAGTATTCGCGCCTTACCGGCAGAAATTTATGCATCACTTCTCATTGGGCAGGCCGAAAATTATTGCAAAGCGTGGCTAACGCAACGGGTAAAAACGTCACCTCTGGCGCATGCCGAAGTATTTTGCGACGCCGCATGGCGATCAGTAGGCGTTTAATGCATTAACGGCCGAGCTGTCATTCGAAACACTTCCGGACGGCCGCCAAGCTTACCTAGGCTGAAAACGAAGTCATACCCGCGCAGCATTACTGTGAAACATGTAGACATGGCGGATTTGGCAACCTGAAGACCTTAAGTGGCGCTAAAAAAAACGGAGCGCGCGCGAAGCTGACCACAACCGCCGGCTACGTCTTGCCCTGCACTATTTCGTACGCGACTCAGTACCCCGCGATGATTGAGTTCGCGCACGATCTCCACCGTACGCTCATCATCGGGTCGTTGCCACGCTTCACCGGTCATACCCTCTGCCTCGGCGGCATTAAAAGGGATTAAATTGAGCACGGCATATTTGCCCTTCACTAAAGACACAATGGCATCGACTTCGTCCTGACCATCGTTCACGCCCTTGAGCAAGGTCCATTGCAGCTGAATGGGGTAGCCTACCCATCGGGCATAGGCCTCGCCCAGCTCCAGCAGCTCATCCGGCGCAATTTTTGGCGCTTTCGGCAGCAGATATTCGCGCAGCTCGGCCTTGGTGGTGTGCAGCGACAAGGCTAGCGCCGGCTTCACTCGCAGCTCGGGCAGACGCTCGAACACGCGCCTGTCGCCGACCGTGGAAAACACCAGATTCTTGTGGCCAATGCCACCCAGCGTGCCGAGGATGTCGATCGCTTCCAGCACATTGTCGAGATTGTGCGCAGGCTCGCCCATGCCCATGAACACGACCTTCTTCACCGGCCGTCGCCGCCGCGCCTGCACCACCTGCGCGACGATCTCCAGACTGCTGACCTGACGCAGCAGGCCGCTCTTTCCGGTCATGCAAAATCGACAAGCTACCGCGCAACCCACCTGCGACGACACACAAACGCCATCACGCGGCAGCAGCACGGTCTCCACCATCTGGCCATCGGGGATATCCACCAGCAGGCGCGCTGAACCATCGGCACCGGGGTGTTCGGAGCGCACGCGGGCCAGGGCATCGAGATCGGCACTGAGTTGCGGCAAGCCCGCTCGCACCGACTTGGGCAGAAAATCCTTGGTGGGCTGATGCCGTCGGCCTGTGTCCAGCGGCTGGCCCTGTAGCCAGGCGCGGATCACCACATCGCGATGGATGGGGCGAGCGCCGAGGTCGGCGAAGCGTTGATGTAGGTCAGAGAGGCGCATGGGCGCGGAGGTTACCATTGCCTCCTGCCCGATGCATTTATGTTCGTTTAAAGGCGTGAGATTATAACCATCTCATTGAGGCGCCTACTTTGCTCAAACTATTGTTCAACACTCGAGGCATTTGCCTGCTAATCATCTCGGCGCTGAGCTTGCTCCCTCTCAGAGCGGCCGCTGATGACGCTCTCGGCCTGCCCGCTGGCGTCATCAACAGCGACTGCCAGCTGCAGGACAAGCGCGCGCCCATCGTGCTTATACACGGCACCTTCGCCACCACACAACGCGCTTACTCGCGACTGGCTCCGGCACTGAAAGAAGCAGGCCACTGCCTGTTCGCACTCAATTACGGCCGCCAAAATGCATTCAGCTTTTACGGCACGATGGACATCAATCAATCTGCGCAGCAAATCAGCGAATTTGTGCAGTCGGTGCTGGCGCGCACCGGTGCCGAGAAAGTGACACTGATCGGGCACTCTCAGGGTGGGCTACTGGCCTTCAAGGTAGCGCGATTACCTGAGCTGTCGGGGCGGATAGATCGCCTCGTGGCATTAGCACCCAGCCTGCATGGCACCACCCGCGTACCGGCAGACATGTCGTCGCGGCATTGCCCAGCCTGCGCCCAGCAGTCCAACCAATCTGAATTCATGCAATCCTTTCATAAAAACAAAGTGAATCCGTCCGGCGTTCGCTCGCTCATTGTTGCCACCCGCCAAGATCTCGTGGTGACGCCTGTTGCTCGACAGTTTCTCGATGAGCCCGGCGTCACCAACATCCTGCTACAGGACCTGCACCCCAAGGTGGTGGCAACGCATTCCGGGATGCTGCACAAGCCCGAAACCATTGAGCTGGTCGGCGCGTTCCTGAGTCAGCCCTAGAGGTCATCCCTGCCTGATCAGATCTGCCGCCTTCTCCGCGATCATGATGGCCGGGGCATTGGTGTTGCCACCGATGATGGTCGGCATGATCGACGCATCGACCACGCGCAGGCCCTCGATGCCATGCACGCGCAGCGAGGGATTGACCACTGCCATGTCATCGATACCCATCTTGCAGGTACCCACCGGGTGGTACACCGTGTCCGTGCGCTGACGCAGGATGGCGCGGATGTCATCGTCAGTTTTCACGTGCGCGGTGAAGGGGTCCTCGGTGATGAACTGCGCCAGCGCCGGCGCCTTCATCAGCTTCTCGGTCATCTTGTAGCCGGCGACCAGCTCCTCCACATCCGCCGGGTCCGAGAGGAACTGCGGATCGATCAGCGGCGGGCTGTCGGGGTTGCTGTCACGCAGGGTCACCGAACCTGTGCTGCGCGGGCGCAGCAGGCAGACATGGCAGGACAGCCCGTGGCCCGGATGCAGCGTACGGGCATGGTCATCCACCAGCGCAATCACGAAGTGCAGCTGGATATTCGGCGCCGGCAAATCCGGGCTGGTCTTCAGGAAAGCGCCACCCTCGGCAAAGTTTGAGCTGACCAGGCCGCGACGCTCGCGACGGTAGCGCGCGATCTGCTTGAACAGGTGCAGACCGCCCTTGAGCGAAATGCCGAGCAGATTGCTGTCGTCGGACTTGTAGCCAAAGATGAAGTCCGGGTGATCCTTGAGGTTCTTGCCCACGCCCGGCAGATGATGCACAACCGGAATGCCATGCTTCTGCAGCTCGGCGGCATCGCCAATGCCGGACAGCATGAGCAGCTGCGGCGACTGGAAGGCACCGGCAGACAAAATGACTTCCTTGCGCGCCATCACAGTCAGCAGGCGGCCACCCTGCTTGTACTCCACGCCCACCGCGCGCTTGCCCTCGAACAAAATGCGTTGCGTCTGCGCGTCGGTCTCGACCCGCAGGTTGCTGCGCGACTCCAGATGCGGCTTCACATAGCCGCGATACGACGACCAGCGCTCACCGTTTTCCTGCGTGACCTGATACAGGCCCACACCCTCCTGCTCAACACCATTGAAATCGTCGCTGATCGGGTAGCCGACCTGTCGCGCGGCCTCCAGGTAGTGACCCTGGAACGGGTTATCGGTCTGCAGATCACTGACCACCAGCGGACCACCCTGCCCGTGCATCTCATTCTTGATGCGACGATTGTCTTCGGAGCGCTTGAAGTACGGCAGCACCTCATCAAAAGACCAGCCGGCATTCCCCAGCGCTGCCCACTCGTCATAATCGTTTCGATGACCACGGATGTAGGCCATGGCATTGATGGACGACGAGCCGCCCAGGACCTTGCCACGCGGTTGATAGCCCTTGCGCCCGTTCAGACCCGGCTGTGGCACGGTCTCGAAGGCCCAGTTGTTGAACTTCTTCGGCACCATCAGCACGACCGCTGCCGGGGTGTTCACCAGCCAGTTATCGCCCTTACCGCCGGCTTCCAGCAGCAACACCTGCGTGCTGGCATCCTCACTGAGACGGCCAGCCAGGGCGCAGCCGCTGGAACCGCCGCCCACAATCAGGTAATCCACTGTGCTTTGCATGAGGCGCTCCGAATTTTTGTTTTGCGTATAGAAAAATAGATGACGCAATAGTAGCTTGCCTGTGACGCAGTGGTCATGCCTACAAACCCGAAATAAACGCCTCTCAGTAAAGGCCTCGTACCCTCACTTAACTGATGGTGGGAAATAATCTTCAATTATTTTGACGGCTTAAGGATGCCTTAAGCTACGCCCCCTAATCTGACCCTGACGACATCCCCGTCAGGAGTTCAGTATGCTGCCGTTACCTCGTGTCTACCCCATAACAGCCCCCGAGATTGCACCGATCCGCGCGGATCGTGGCGTACGCCTGCTGGCACGCCAGCGTGATCAGCACACGCTCAGTTGGCACGATGAAGGCACACCGGATCGCGAACAGGTCGAGCACTACATCCACGATCGTTTCGCCCGTGCCTATGAGGCCCAGGTCGGCCACTTCATGCCGGTCCTGCTGGCCCTGCGCCATCACCATACCGTAGTGGGCGCGCTTGGCCTGCGCCCGGCCGCCGAGGGTCCGCTCTTTCTGGAGCAGTACTTGGATCAGCCCGTCGAGCAATCGCTGGCTGCCGCATTACGCCAGCCGGTGCCGCGTGACGGCATCATCGAGATCGGCAATCTGGCTGCCGATCACCATGGCGCGAGCCTGATGCTATTTTTCACGCTGGGCAGCCTGATGCGTGCCGCCGGCTACCGCTGGCTGGTGTTCAGCGCTACCCCACAGGTCGCGGCGATGATGACTAAGCTCAACCTCGCCACGCGCCATCTGGCCCCTGCCGATCCCGCCCGCCTCGGTCATGAAGCGGCCGAATGGGGCCGCTACTACCAAACCTGCCCGCAAGTGCTGGTCGGCGATATGGACAGCGCATTCGCCTGCGAACCGGAAGACTCCCGCGAGCTCACCGGCTTGCGGCTGTTTGCAGATGTCGGCGCCAGCCTGGTAACACCGTTGACACAGCGTCGGCAGCGGTCGGAGCAGCGTCAGTGAACCGCCTGCTCACGGCAATTGCCGACTATGCAGTGCGTCAGCCACAGGCACCTGCACTGACTTCAGCCAGTCTGTCTTTGAACTATGCCGATCTGTGGCAACGCGTGATGGCACTGGCCGACTGGTTACGCACGCTGCCGCCGGGTGTCCTCGCCCTTGACTTGGATAATGGCGCGGGCTGGGTCGTCATCGACCTGGGTTGTCAGCTCGCGGAGCGACCGCTGCTGCCACTGCCGGGTTACTTCAGCGCCGATCAACGCAAACATGCACTCGCCACAGCAGGCGCCTTCGCCGTCTTGCAAGCAGCAACGAGCGACCATGACAGCCGCACACCGACCGGCATCGTGAACGTACCGGGCTGGGCGGATCTCTTACTAATGCCCCTGCTGAGTAACGACGATGCCGTTGCCGCAGCGACCCGCGGAGCGCTGTCCACGTTACCGCCGGATACGGCCAAGATTACCTTCACCTCGGGCAGCACCGGCCATCCCAAAGGGGTCTGTCTGAGCCAGAACAACCAGATCGTTGTTGCGGAATCGCTGGCCAGCGTCATCGCCGATCCGGCCCCGCGCCACCTCTGTGTGCTGCCGCTGGCCACCCTGCTGGAGAATGTTGCCGGCGTCTATGTGCCCCTGCTCTGCGGTGGTGAGGTGCTGCTGCCCAGCCTGCGATCCCTGGGCCATGGCGGTAGTCGAACGCTGGATCCACAGGCTTTTGTGGCTCAGATCAGCATGGCCCGTCCGGCCAGTCTGATTCTGGTTCCTCAGCTCCTGGACCTGCTGGTACTCGCCGCCGGGCAGGGCTGGACAGTGCCTGACTCCCTGCGCTTTGTCGCGGTCGGCGGCAGCCGCGTCGCCCCGGAAGCGGTGGCTCGTGCCCGTGCCTTGGGCATTCCGGCCTTCGAAGGCTACGGTCTGTCTGAATGCAGCTCCGTGGTAAGCCTTAACACGCCCTCGCAGGATTTACCCGGCAGTGCCGGCCAGGTGTTGCCACATCTGCAGGTCAGCATCGGCCCTGAAGGCGATCTGACGGTCACTGGCAATGCCTTTCTCGGCTACGCCGGCCAGCCCGACAGCTGGCTTCTCGCACACGTCGAGACCGGCGATCTGGCACAGCGGGATGAAAACGGTTTCCTGCACTTGGCGGGACGGCGCAAGCACCTGCTGATCAACAGCTACGGTCGCAACATCAGCCCGGAATGGGTGGAAAGCCAGGTGCAGGCGCATCCGGGCATCCGCGAATGCCTGGTGCTGGGCGATGCTCGCCCGTTCTGCAGTGCGCTGTTGTTCGCGCCGGCACTGGATGACCTCGCCATCAACCAGTGGCTGAGCCAGGTTAATGCCGAACTGCCCGATTACGCCCGCGTGCTGCGCTGGCATCGCCTGCCAGCACCGTTGCAGGCCGACCCCGAGTTCACCACCGCTAACGGCCGTCCCCGTCGCGATCGCATCGCGCAACGGCTGCACACCCTGATCGACACCTTGTATGCCCCTTTAGAGGAAACCTGCTCATGAGCTTTCACAATACCCTGGTGCAACACACACAGTCCGCAGCAACCACACTGCAATCGGCCGCCATCATTCAGCGCGCCCTGCGTGGCGAGATCACTCAGGCGGAATACATCGCCTTCCTGACCGAGGCCTACCACCACGTCAAGCACACGGTACCACTGCTGATGGCCGCCGGTTCCCGACTGCCGGAAGACAAGGAGTGGCTGCGCGAAGCCGTAGCCGAATACATCAGCGAAGAGGTCGGGCATCAGGAGTGGATTCTGAATGACCTCGCTGCCTGCGGTATCGACAAAGAACTCGTGCGCCACGGTCGCCCGGCGCTGGCTACCGAGCTCATGGTCGCCTATGCCTACGACACCATCCAGCGCGGTAATCCGCTGGGCTTCTTCGGCATGGTGCATGTGCTTGAAGGCACCAGTATCGCCATCGCCGACCGCGCCGCCGACGCCATCGCCGAGGCCACCGGCCTGCCGCGCAAGGCATTCACCTACCTGCGCTCGCACGGCGGACTGGATGTCGAGCACGTGAAGTTTTTTACGGGCCTGATGGATCGCATCACGGATCCCGTCGAGCAGGATGTCATCTTGCACGCTGCCGGCGTGTTCTTTCGCCTGTACGGCGACATTTTCCGCAGCCTGCCGGCGCTGGCTCTTAACGGCAGCACCTCAGTGGAGGTGGCGGCATGAATCTCGCTGGCAAACGTATCCTGCTGACCGGCGCCACCGGTGGCATCGGTCAGGCCATCGCCAAGCAGCTGGCGGCTGAGGGGGCATCCCTGCTGCTGACAGCTCGCGATGCAGAGGCTCTTGCAGCCGTTGCTGCCGGTCTACCCGGCAATCACGTGGTCTGTGCCGCGGATCTTACCAAGGCTACAGAGCGTGCCCGGCTGGTGGACGTGGTCAGCGAAGGGAAAGGCCTTGATGTGCTCATCAACAATGCTGGCAGCCAACAATTTGGCTGGTTTTCAGCGCTGTCAGAGGCTGCCATCAGCCGTCAGCTGCTACTGAATCTGGAGGTGCCGGTGCTGCTCAGTCATCAACTCATGCCGCGGCTGGCTGCATCAGGCGAGGCAGTAATCCTCAATATTGGTTCTACGTTCGGCAGCATCGGCCATCCGGGCTTCAGTGCTTACTGCGCAAGCAAGTTTGGACTGCGCGGCTTCAGTGAAGCCCTGGGTCGCGAACTGGCCGACACCGGCATTCGTGTCAGTTACCTGGCCCCGCGAGCAACCCGCACATCGCTAAACGCACCGGCAGTGAATGCCCTCAATGACGCGCTCGGCACCCACAGCGATAGTCCGGAGCAAGTCGCTGCAGCGGTCATCCGTATGCTTCGCGACGGTAGCCGACGCCGCCACCTGGGCTGGCCGGAGCGCTTCTTCGCCTGGCTCAATCAAGTCTTGCCGGCCGTGGTTGACCGCGCTCTTCGCCAACAACTGACCCTCATCAAACGTTTTGCCTTACAACAGGAGATCGCTCCATGAATACCCTTAATCGCGCCCGCATCACCCTGATCGCCAGTGTATTTATCAGCAGCCTGGCCCATGCCGGCGTCCCGGAAGACTTGACCAGCGTGCAATCAGGTTGGGCGGTGGCCACTTACCAAAATACGGGCGAGCGCAAAATCACCGCGCTGGAGAACTTGATGACCAGCAGTGATGCCCAGGTGCGGCAACACCCCGACGCTGCCGAATTGCTGATCTGGAACGGCATCGTCAAGTCCAGTCTGGCTGGGGCCAAAGGCGGGCTCGGTGCGCTGCGTCTGGCCAAGGCGGCCAAAAAGTCACTTGAACAGGCCATGGCACTGAATCCTCAAGCCCTCGACGGCTCTGCCTACACGAGCTTGGGCACGCTTTATGCCAAGGTACCCGGGTGGCCAGTCGGCTTCGGTGATGAACGCAAGGCTGAAGCGCTGTTGCTGAAAGCGCTGCAGATCAACCCGAACGGCATCGATCCGAATTATTTCTATGGTGAGTTTTTGCGTGACCAGGGTGACACAGCCAAAGCACGTGTCTATTTGCTGCGCGCGCGCAAAGCAGCACCGCGACCCGGTCGCGAACTGGCAGACCAAGGACGACAGAGCGAGATCAGCACAGCACTTAAAGCCTTGGATGGACATTGACCTCGCTGGTTATGCGTCCTAGAGTGCCGGCAAACCTCACCGAGCCAAGCCTCATGCGACTGCTGCTGGTCGAAGACAATCTGTCACTGGCTGATGGCCTGCGCGAAGCCTTGATGCGCGAGGGCTTCGCCGTTAATCATGTGGCGACAGCCAGCAGCGCTTTGGCCGCCCTGCACAGCGACCCACCGGATCTGCTGGTGCTCGATCTGGGCCTACCCGACCAAGACGGCCTGCAGGTCTTGAAGTCCTTGCGCGATGACGGCATCCGCCTGCCGGTGCTGCTCCTGACCGCGCGGGATACGATTGAGGACAAAGTGAACGGCCTCGACAGCGGCGCAGACGATTACCTCGCAAAACCCTTTGAGATGGCAGAACTGCTGGCACGTCTGCGGGTGCTCGAGCGCCGGCTCGGCACTCACACTCAGGCTACGCTGAGCCACGGCGATTTGTTGCTGTCGACCCGCAGCCACGATGTCAGCATCGCCGGCACTCCGGTGGAGCTATCGCGCCGTGAATACATGCTGCTGAAATCCCTGATGGAAAACGCGGGTCGGGTGCAGACCCGCGACAGCCTGGAGTCCAGTCTCTACAGCTGGGGCGAGGAAGTCGCCAGCAATGCGTTGGAAGTGCACATCCATAATCTGCGCAAAAAACTCGGTAGCGAATGGATACGAACCGTTCGCGGCGTCGGCTACATGATGCCAGCGCAACCGTGACCTCGATACGCCGCTTCCTGATCTACCTGCTGGCAGCCACCTTTGCGCTGACCAGCTTCGTGGCCGCCGTGCAGGCCTACCATAGCGGTTCGCGCAGCCTGCAGCTGCTGCTGGATCAGCACCTCATCGACTACGCGCTGGTGCTCGCACCGCAGAATGATCTGACCCTGCCAGGCCAGCCAGTCGCCAGTCAGAACGGCCTCGCCTATCAGATCGTCTCCCGTCATGGTCAGGTACTCGGCCAATCGTCGGGCACGCCAAACCTGCCCTTCATGGCACTCAGCCAAGGCTTCGACGAGATCAATTTTGCAGGTCAACGCTGGCGCGCACTGGCCACGCGCGTCGATGCCGAGCATTGGGTGCTGGTCGCCGAACCGTTAAGACTGCGAGACCGCGTTACTGATGCCCTGATCAGCGAAATGCTTTGGCCGCTGCTACTCGCGATTCCGCTGGCGGCCCTGCTGATCTGGGCAGTGGTCACGCGCGGGCTGTCTCCGCTGCTGTTGCTCTCCTCGCGCCTGCAGGCTCGTGATGACGCCACGCTGGCACCAATCGTGCTGCCGGTGCTGCCCGAGGAATTGCAGCCCGTGCTGGCTGCGATTAATGCCTGGCAGGAGCGCCTGCGCCTTGCCTTCGAGCGGGAACGCCACTTTGCCTCGGATGCCGCGCATGAACTGCGTACACCGGTCAGCACGCTGAAAATCCACCTGCACAATCTGCAACAGCAAGCAGGCCATGATGCTGCGCGCTGGCAGCCGGCCCTGCGCGCCGTGGCCGACCTGGAACACCTGATCGAGCAGATGCTGATGCTCTATCGCACCACGCCCGATCAGTACCTGGCCCGACATGAACCCCTGAATCTTGCCGTACTAGCCCGGGATGCCATTGCCCAGCGCTACGCTGACATGGATGCCCGCGAACAAACAATTACCCTGGAGGCAACATCCGAATCAGTATCCGGCAACCGATTCGCCCTCACTGCGCTGCTCGACAATTTGATCAGCAATGCCAGCAAATATGCCCCACGGGGTGGCGAGATCCGAGTCACGCTGGCATCAGCAGGGCATGAAACGGCACTCGTGGTCGAAGACAGCGGACCGGGCATCCCTCAGGACCATCGCGCGGCGGCCATGGAACGATTTCAGCGCCTGCATCACGGCAGCGGCGACATCCCCGGCTGCGGTCTGGGGCTGGCCATCGTCCGCCACGTCGTTGATCGTCATGGCGGACGTTTGAGTCTTGATGAATCTCCCAGCCTGCACGGACTGCGCGTTCGTGTCTGGCTACCCCTCAGTCCAACGGAATCCTGACATGCGTCTGCCTACCGTCTTTGCGCTGATCCTGTTCGCTGCGCTGCCCATGCTGGCTCATGCAGCAGTCCCGGAGTTCACCCTGGAAATACGCCAGCATCTCTTTGTGCCCGACACACTGACCGTGCCCGCCGGGACCAAAGTGCGGCTGCGCGTCATCAATCGTGACCCAACCCCGGAAGAATTCGAGAGTTACTCGCTGAACCGGGAAAAGGTCATCATGGGCCTACAGGAAACGATCATTTTCATCGGGCCGCTGGCGCCGGGTCGCTACGAATTCTTCGGTGAATTCAACCCGCGTAGCGCCATCGGCCACATCGTGGCAGAGGCGCGCTGACATGCTCCTAGTCTCTCTGGTGGTGGTGTTGCGCGAGGTCCTGGAGGCCTCGGTCATTCTCGGACTACTCTTTGTGCTGGGCCGACAAATCGGCCTAACCCGGCGTTGGGTACCTATCAGCTTAGGGTGTGGCCTGCTCATGGCCTGGCTGTTGGCCAGCTACTTTGAGCAGGTTGCCGCCTGGCAGGATGGTATTGGCCAAGAGCTGCTGAACAGTGCCTTATCGGCGCTCGTCTTCGTCGGGCTGGCCTGCCTGTGTCAATGGCAACGCAACATTCAGCAACGCCACGCCGTTGTGCTCATCATGGCGACAGTATTTGCACTCACTACCACACGCGAAGGCGCCGAACTGCTGCTTTATTACTCCGCCTTCACGGGCGATGCCGACCTGTTACGAACCACGTTACTGGGCGGCGCCATGGGCGTCGGTATTGGTCTGAGCCTGGGGGTGGTTTGCTACTATGTATTGGTGCAGCTATCGCATTCGGCCAGCCAGCTGGGTACACGCCTCTGGCTTGCGCTGTTCGGTGCCGGCATGCTCTCGCAGGCCGTGCAAATGCTGCAACAAGCCGACTGGCTGCCGGCGCAGACGCCGCTCTGGAGCACGAACGGGCTGATTGCCGAACAGCAGGTCGTGGGGCAGCTGCTTTACGCCCTGTTCAGCTATGAAGCAACACCAACGCCCCTGCAGCTAATCGTCTGGCTGGCTGGCTGTGCACTGCTTCTGCTATTACCAATATCCCGCAGGAGAGCAGCTTGATGATGATGCGATACCGCCTCGTCGGGGTGATGGCGCTAATGACACTGTCTCTGCCCGCCGTAGCCGATGGGCTGGCGATTGATCGGGTCTACGAACCGACCGTGACCGCGCTGGAGCGCGAGCTTGAAGTGCGCACGCGTCTACCGGTCGGATCTGTCGATACATTGACTCTGGGCTACGGCCAAACCATAGCGGAACGGGTTGCGGTGGAAGGCTATGTCACGCTATTCAATGACACAGAGCAACACGCACACGTGCAGAGCTATGAAGCCGAAGTACGCTGGCAACTCACGGAAACCGGTGAATACGCGCTGGACTGGGGCCTGATGCTGGAAAGCGAATACGAACCGCGGGAACGGATCTGGGAAAAAGCAGTGACGGTGATCGCCAGTCATCAGGCACCGCGCTGGACAGGTACCGTCAACCTGGCCCTGGTGCATGAGTCAGGTTCAACCATCCGCAATGAGTTCGAGACTGAAATGCGCAGCCAATTGCGCTACCGCTGGCAGCCTAGGATGGAGCCGGGTATCGAGATTCACTTGGGCGAGATGACCCGGGCCATTGGTCCCATGCTGAGCGGTCGGATCAAATTGCCCGGCAACCGAGGTCTGGCCTGGGAAGTTGCAGCACTCGTCGGCTTCAGCCCAGAGACCCCAGATGCCACGCTGCGTACCCTGCTCGAATGGGAGTTCTGAGCAGGACTAAAAAAGCCCGCATAATTAGCGGGCTCTTGCCACAGCACGGAAACTCAGTTATTAACCGGAATCTTCCCGATCTTGGCCTGCCAGATCTTCGGCGCAGTTTCGTGCACGGAGTTACCGGTCACATCCACCGCCACGCTCACCGGCATGTCTTCGACCACGAACTCATAGATCGCTTCCATGCCCAGGTCTTCAAACGCAACCACGCGCGACTTGCGGATCGCCTTCGACACCAGGTAGGCAGCGCCGCCCACCGCCATCAGGTACACGGCCTTGTGGTTCTTGATCGCAGCAATGCCGGCCGGGCCGCGCTCGGACTTGCCGATCATGCCGTACAGGCCGGTCTTGGCCAGCACCGTCTCGGTGAACTTGTCCATGCGAGTGGCCGTGGTCGGGCCAGCCGGGCCGACAACTTCGTCACGCACCGGATCAACCGGGCCGACGTAGTAGATGAACTTGCCCTTGAGATCGACCGGCAGCTCTTCGCCCTTGGCGAACATCTCGACCATGCGCTTGTGGGCAGCGTCGCGGCCCGTGTACATGGTGCCAGATAGCAGCAGGGTCTCGCCCGGCTGCCACGACGCGATCTCTTCCGGCGTGATGCCGTCGAGATTCACGCGGCGCGACTTGGAGGCGTCGAAGGTCAGCTGCGGCCAGTCTTCCAGCTTCGGCACTTCTAGCTCGGCCGGGCCGGAGCCGTCCAGTTCGAAATGCACGTGGCGGGTGGCGGCGCAATTCGGGATCATGGCGACCGGCAGCGAGGCAGCATGGGTCGGGTAGTCGAGTATCTTGATATCGATGACCGTGGTCAGACCGCCCAGACCCTGGGCGCCGATACCGAGCGCGTTGACCTTCTCGTAGAGCTCGATGCGCAGTTCTTCGATGCGGTTGGACGGGCCACGGGCAATCAGCTCCTGGATGTCGACCGGGTCCATCAGCGACTCCTTGGCGAGCAGGGCAGCCTTCTCGGCCGTACCGCCGATGCCGATGCCGAGCATGCCCGGCGGACACCAGCCGGCGCCCATGGTCGGCACGGTCTTCAGTACCCAGTCGACGATGCTGTCTGAGGGATTGAGCATGGCCATCTTCGACTTGTTCTCGGAGCCGCCGCCCTTGGCTGCGACGGTGATGTCGACCTTGTCGCCGGGCACGATCGAATAGTGGATCACGGCCGGGGTGTTGTCTTTGGTGTTGGTGCGCTTGCCGGCCGGGTCACGCAGGATGGACGCGCGCAGCACGTTGTCCGGGTGCAGGTAGGCACGGCGGACACCTTCGTTGATGGCGTCGTCCAGCGACAGGTCGCCGAGATCCCAGCGCACGCCCATGCCGACCTTGACGAAGATGGTGACGATGCCGGTGTCCTGGCAGATCGGGCGATGACCCTCGGCGCACATGCGCGAGTTGATCAGGATCTGCGCCATCGCGTCCTTGGCGGCCTGGTTTTCTTCACGCTCGTAGGCGGCGTGGATGGCCTGGATGAAGTCTACCGGGTGGTAGTAGGAGATGTATTGCAGGGCATCAGCGACGCTCTGGATGAGGTCGTCTTTCTTGATGACGGTCATGGGTGAAGCTCCATCGGAACGATCGAATGGGTTAGCGAAAAATGTGGACGCGAGTATAACCGCAGCTAGCCGCGTGCGGCTAAATGAGGAAGCAATGCTGCCACCACAGCCTGTGGCTGTTCAGCTTGCAAAAAATGCCCACAATCATTGAGTCGCTGACAAGTAATGCCCGCCGGAAACATGGTTGGGTCCACCAGCACATTAAATAAGTCTGCCTGCATACAGCCGTCCAAAGCGCCGGTCAACGCCAGTGTCGGCACGTTCAGCGCACGTCTGGCTAATGCGTAGAGCGTGCGGGTATTGCCTCGCCACGGGGTAAACAGCGCTCGGTAATACCGCGTTGCTGCCCAAGCCACATCAGCTTCCAGAAACGCCTGCTGCACGGGCGCGAACTGTTCTGGTGTAAACGCCCAGCCCGGCGACCAAATCTGCCAGAGCTCGCGCAAACGCGCACAGTCATTGGCACGCACACCTTGCACGGCATTTAGCGACTGCATTTCTAGCATATAGGCGGAGTTTCGGAGTTGCGCGGGCAGTAGGCGCCAGGCACGTTCAACGCGCTGAAACGGGGGAATAGCCAAAATACTCAAGGATCGCCACGCAGCCGGCTGATTCGCCACCGCCGCCATTGCCGCGATAGCGCCCCAGTCGTGCCCGACCAGATGGATGGGGAGTCCACCCATTTCACGCTGCCACGCCAATAAATCCAGACTGGCGGCATAGGCATCGTAATCGGCATCGGGGTGCACGGAACTGGGCGTATAGCCTCTAAGCCACGGTCTTAACACCCGATAACCTGCCGCGAGCAAGCCCTGCGTCACGCCATCCCAACCGTGCGGGGTGTCTGGAAAACCATGCACCAACATGACCAAGGGCGCGTGTTCCGGGCCTTCCAGCCACGCCGTTAGCGTCAGTTGATCGCGCCGTAGATACAGGGTTTTTCGTGTCTCTGCGCTAGGCGTGACGAGGGTTAGTGCCATGACCGGCCTCCATTATTTCGCTATGTGGCAAGGTCTCACCTTGCAGTAGTGCGCTAAGTGATTGCGAACGTTCACTCGCCGCGTGCAGCGGAGCCAACCAATTCCGCAGGGCTACTCGCCAGGGCTGCGAACGGTCTAGCGTTTCATCGGGCTGGAGTGTGTCTGGGGCTGGCAAGGACCACGGCAAACTCGGCAAGAGCTGTGCAATATCAACCTGACTCAAATCCCGCGCTAAACGAAAATCGCCATCGGCCGTGCGCACCACATACCGTTGCTTGAGCAACCACTCCTGCCATTGTGACCAGCCCCATTGCGTGCTGCGCTGCAAAATCCGCATGCTCTCGGTTTCGCTAAGTCCCATGCCCTCGTGATGGCGAGCTTGTAAGCATTGCAACAGCGTCATCAATGCCAGCACCGGATGCTGCGATGGACGCGCTTCCACATCATGTAGGACCAAACTTCGGCTGAGCTCCACACCAAACAAAATAATTAGCCATGACAGATAAATCCACAGCAGGAACACGGGGAAGGCAGCGAACGCGCCGTAAACCAACTCATACGAACTGAAACTCGTAACAAAGATACCGAAGCCACGTTTGGCTAACTCGAATAAGCAGGCCGCCACAAAACCACTGATCAAGCCCGCGCGCCAAGGCACGCGGCAATTCGGAACAGCGGTATAGAGCAGCGTGAAACCAAGCGCCGTAAACAACAGCGGAATGAGACCCAACCCGGGCAGCACGGTGCCGACCATATCAACCGTATCGCTGAGCACACGCAGCGACATCAAATACGACGACAGCACGAAGCCGGCGCCGAGCAGGAACGGCCCTAAGCTAAGCACGGCCCAGTAGCGCAAAAAGCTGATTAAGCCCTGCTTGGGCGCACGCACCTGCCAGATTTCATTAAAGGCGCGCTCGATGGTGACCAGCATCATGATGGCCGTGAGAAACAACATGCCAATACCCACAAGCGTGAGCTGACTGGCTTGTTGGGCGAACTCGCCGAGATGCTGCTGCACAGCTTCACCGGTGCTAGGCACCAGATTCGAAAAGATAAACTGCTGAATTTCAGCACTGACGGGCTTCAGCGAGGGCACCGCTGCCAGTGCCGTAAAGACCACCGTCATCATCGGCACCACGGCAAATAAGGTGGTGAACGTCAACGCAGCGGCATGCCCGCGACAGTTGTCGCGCAGGAAATGCTGGCCGGCGGTGCGCAGCAAATGCCCAATCGTGCTGAATTGTTGTCGTGCCGAACGCTTCATGCAGCAATCCTCAGTGGCTTCGCGCTAGTATTCCCGCCAGACCCGTGGCTGTCGAGGCAAGCATGTCAGATCCTTACATTTTGGTGTTGTATTACAGCCGTCAAGGCGCCACCCGCGAGATGGCTCGGCTCATTGCGCGTGGCATTGAAAGCACCGGCATGAGCGCCCGCCTGCGTACCGTGCCGGCGATATCTGCCGACTGTGAACAGACGGCTCCCGAGATTCCCGACACCGGCGATATTTATGCCACGCTCGATGACCTCGCCAATTGCAGCGGCCTCTTATTGGGCAGCCCCACACGTTTCGGCAACATGGCCGCACCGCTGAAATACTTTCTTGATAGCACCACGCCGCTGTGGCTTAACGGTGCACTCATCGACAAACCTGCCGCCGCCTTTACGTCCACTGGCTCGCTGCATGGCGGTCAAGAATCCACCTTATTAAGCATGATGCTGCCTTTGTTGCATCACGGCATGGTGCTGGTGGGTTTACCCTATGCCGAGCCGGCTTTGCTCAACACACGTACCGGCGGCACACCCTATGGGGCGTCGCACTGGGCTGGTGGTGATGGCCAGCAACCCATCTCGCCCGACGAAGCCGCGCTCTGCCAGGCCCTCGGACGCCGTGTGGCACGCTGGGCAAAAATGCGCCCAACGGCCTAAGCCGAACTCAACCCAATATTGATTTGCAGAGACAAAACCCATGAATGATGCCGAGTTACTACAGGTTCAAGCCGCTCAATTACAGCGCTACACCATGTGGAGCTTAATCGCGCTTTTAGTGTGGATGGCCGTTGAAGTCGCCTTTACCGAGCTGTCACTGTTGGCCTCACTGGTGGTCTGGCTGGTGCAGGCGATCGGCCTGCTTTGGTTTTTGCCAGGCCTACGTCGGGGTAATGCCAGTAGTGCCGCTTGGTTGGGCTATGTACTGATGCTGTATTTCGTTTTTGCCGTGCTGTCGGCGTTTGCCCCGGGCTTAAAAGGCCAGCTGGCCATGATTGAGTGCGTGCTTATTACGGGGGTATTTGTGCTGACGATTCGCTTCGTTAAAGCTAAGCGCGCCACTCAGGGCGGCGCGCTCTAAGCAGACTTCACGACCACTTTGTTGGCGACAATAATCTGGCGGAAGGATTCGCTGGTTGCCGCCCAATCCACCAGATCAACGCGGAAGGTTAGGTCCGACGTATCAAACGCCTCCTGCAAGGTCGCCATTTGCGACAGCGTTAGCGGCACTTGCGTGATCAATGCCAGATCAAGGTCGGAGTAAGGCTTGGCCTTGCCCGTGGTGCGCGAGCCAAACGCCCACACCTCCCACTCAGGGGCACAGCGCTGCAAAATGGCTCGCACCTCTGCCCATGCGTCAGATGACAGGGCCAGACCCTTTGGCACCAGACTCATGGCAATTCGTTTCGTTCAGTGAGCTGGCGATACAAAAACCGCGCTTCATCGAGAAAATCAGGTGCGATCGCAAAAACGGCCTCTGCCTTCTGCTGATCGTAGGTATGGCTGCTATCGGTTCGGGCTTGACGATACGCTTTCCAACGCGACCAATCCGAGCGTAGCAACTGCTTTTCATTACCCAACCGAATCAGGCTTTGAAAGCTGGCCAAGTCGATTGAATCAGGATTGGCTGCCGTGCTTTCGAGGTAACGCTTGAGCATCTTGTGGCTCAGTTCATAAGTGAACTCAAAACACTGAATCACGGAGTTGCGCAGTTGCTCTGCCAGCCCGGGGTTGCCTTGTGCTAAAGGTGAATGTGCATAGGATAGGCTCTTTTCGAGCTGAGTGATGGCATTGGCAAAGGAACTGAAATCCAGACTCATGGCACTTCCTGATCCGTTGAAACTAGGGCGCAGCTTATTTCGCTTCAGTGCTCAGCGTCCACTGTTGAAAGCGCGCATAGCGAGCTGCTTTAGTCCAGCACAGCTCGCGCCAACGGCACTGTGATCGCTCGCTTTTCGCGTAGGGCACGCTGCTCGAGCTTATCGAGCATGACCGTGAATCGCCCCAAACCACGCGGTCCTCGCTCAATCAAATAGCGCACCAGCTCCGGTTCCAACTGCCAGTCACGACGCAGCGCGATGGTCTGCAACAACTCCTGCCGAATGGCGTCGTCCGGTGTTGGCAACACATGCACGCTGGCACGCGCCAATCGTGATCGCAAATCAGGCAATTGCAGCGGCAGATCGGCCGGAATCATGGCTGCACTGACCAGCAAACGCCCACCCTGCTCTTGCAGGCGGTTATAGAGATTAAACAATCCCTCTTCCCACTCCGGCCAACCGGCCACGGCCTCGATATCATCGAGCACCACCAGCGGGCAGCTTTCCAAACCCTGCAACATATCCGCAGGCAGAAACACGACTTGGCGCAAAGGCAGCAAAATACACTGGCCGAGTCGTTGCGCCGCTTCCGCCGCGACCGCCGACAGCAGCAGCGAACGACCGGAGCCGGGTTCGCCGTAAACATGCAGCTGCGTTAACACGCCCGACATCAGCTGCTCAAGCGCAGACAGCACTGGCGCAAAGGCCTGCGCGGGCAAATCAGCTAACGCCACATCCTGACGAGACTGCAGGGGCAGCAGCAGCTGCTCCTCGGGCATGAATACCTCGCCCAAATTAGACAAGCGGAGGCTCTCCGCCGTGATACCAATGACTATTTAAATAGCGACGCTGAGCATGGCGCAACAACACCACGAGGATGGCTGCCACAGGCAACGCCAACAACATGCCAAAGAAGCCAAAGAGCTGGCCACCCGCCATGATGGCGAAAATCACACCGACCGGGGGCAGGCCAATACGGTCACCCACTAACCATGGCTGCAAGATCCAGCTTTCAATGAGCTGACCAATACCAAACACCGCCCACACCAATAACAACGGCTTAATAAACAAACCAAATTGAAATAGCGCCACCAAGCTGGCAATGACAATCCCTAGCGTAAAACCGAAATACGGAATAATACTGGCCAGACCAGCCACTAGGCCGATAACCATCGCTAACTTAATGCCCACCATTTGCAGGCCTATGCCATAAATCAGGCCCAGGGCCATCATGACCAAAAGCTGTCCACGTAAAAACGCCGCCAAGACACTGTCGCACTCTTCTGCCAAGGCCACCAACTGCGGCTCCAATTTGCGCGGTAATAGCGAACGCAGCTTCAGTAACAGCTCATCCCAATCGAGCAATAAGTAAAAAGTCACCACGGGGATCAGCGCGATAAGCCCTAGCGTGGCGACCACATGCAGCCCGGACTGTGCAATTTGGGTGAGCATGTCGGTGGTGGTGGCATCCGCCCCGCGCCAAAAGGCGGTGAGCCACTCACTAATCAAATCCATATCAATACGATCAATGTTCACGCGCAGCTTATTCTCCAGCCACGGAATGCCTTCCCGATTCATCCAGCGCAAGACCGATGGAATACGGGACTCTAGGTAAACTAATTGCTCCCACAAGCGCGGTAGGACCAGTACCAAAGTCGCGGCACCTGCTAAAGACAAGGTGGCAAAGGTAGCGCTAACCGCCATGACGCGGCTAAAGCCGGCACGCATGAGACGATGCACCAAAGGATTCCCGAGATAGGCGAACAGTGCGCCAACCACAAAGGGTAACAAGATAGGTTGCAAGGCATAGAGCAGGCCAGCAAGCGTCGCGAGAGCCACTACGATCAGCCAGCGATTACGATCTTTCATGCACACATCCTGCGCTCATGCGATGGAATATCAAGGAGTCGCTATTGTGCGTAGCCGGAGCCATGACGGGCAAGCACTGTCCTGCTAGAATGCGCGCCTCATTTGCCGCAACCCGCCGAGTTTTTAGCCATGACAGACGCCAAGCCTTCGCTCAGTTACAAAGATGCCGGTGTAGACATCGACGCCGGAGATCATCTGGTCGAACGCATTAAGGGTGTCGCGAAGAAGACCAAACGCCCGGAAGTTATGGGCGGCCTCGGCGGTTTCGGCGCGCTCTGCGAGATCCCGGCCGGCTACAAGCAGCCCGTGCTGGTGTCCGGCACCGATGGCGTCGGCACCAAGCTGCGCCTGGCGTTGCAACTGAACCGTCACGAGCATATCGGTATTGATTTGGTCGCTATGTGCGTGAACGACATCGTGGTTTGTGGCGCCGAATCGCTGTTTTTCCTCGACTATTACGCCACCGGCCATCTCAATGTCGATACCGCTGCGACAGTCGTCACCGGCATCGGCGAAGGCTGTCTGCAGGCTGGCTGCGCGCTGGTCGGCGGCGAAACTGCTGAAATGCCGGGCATGTACGAAGGTGACGATTACGACCTCGCCGGCTTCGCCGTGGGCGTGGTGGAAAAATCGGAAATCATCGACGGCTCGAAAGTGAAGGCCGGTGATGTGCTCATCGGCGTCGCCGCCAGCGGCGCGCACTCCAACGGCTATTCGCTGATCCGCAAGATCATTGAAGTCTCCGGTGCCGACCTTAACCAAGACCTCGCCGGCCGCACGCTCGCCGATGTGGTAATGACGCCGACCCGCATCTACGTGAAGTCGATGCTGGCGCTGATCAAGGCCCTGCCGGTGCACGCGCTGGCGCACATCACCGGCGGCGGCCTTCCCGGCAACCTGCCGCGCGTGCTGCCGGAAGGCTGCGATGCCGTCATCGATGAATCGTCGTGGAACTGGCCACCACTATTCCAGTGGCTGCAGGCTCAAGGCAATGTCGAGCGCTTCGAGATGTACCGCACCTTCAACTGTGGCGTCGGCATGGTGGTTGTGGTGCCGGCGGATCAGGCCGAGGCTACCATTGCCCAGCTCAAATCCACCGGTGATGACGCCTGGCTGCTCGGCAAGATCGTGCCGTCCACGCACAGCGAACCGACCGTGGTGTTTGCCTAAGCATTGCAACATCGCTGTACAGGAGCCTGCGCCATGTCATTCCGTATGGTCGTTTTGATCTCGGGGTCAGGCTCCAATCTTCAGGCCATTTTGAATGCCTGCGGCCAAGCCGCTACAGCGACTGTACCGGTCAGTATTCCGGGCCACGTCGTGGGGGTGTTAAGCAATAAAGCCGATGCCTATGGCCTAGTACGCGCCCAACACGCGGGCGTTGCGACGGCCGTTTTAGCGCACACCGACTTTGCCGACCGTACTGAATTTGATGCCGCCATGCTGAAACAAATTGACGTCTGGCAGGCAGATGTCGTGGTGCTCGCGGGCTTTATGCGCATCCTCAGCCCCGGTTTCGTTAATGCCTTACAAGGGCGGCTTATCAATATTCATCCTTCCCTGTTGCCCAAATACAAAGGCCTACACACCCACCAGCGTGCGCTGGATGCCGGCGAACGCATCCACGGCTGCTCCGTACATTTTGTGACACCCGAATTAGACGGTGGCCCGGTCATCGCTCAAGCCGTGGTTGACGTTAGAGACGACGATAGTGTGGAAACGCTTGCTGCGCGCGTTCACGCTGCCGAGCACAGACTTTATCCAACGGTGTTGTCTTGGCTTGCCCAGCGACGCCTATTCTTGGATGCTGGCCAAATCTATTTCGATGGCCAGTCCCTAAACGCTGCTCAGCAGCTCGCGACGTAATGTCTCAACCGGCCTCGTGCCACGGAGTTGTCATGTCTTTATTTCGCGGCCTAGCCTGCATCGCTTTAATTGCGCCCTTTTCAGTGGCCTGTGCCAACCAGACAGCCAACGCCATCCACTCAGAAAGTGCCAGCACAGCGGCAGCCAGCCCTAGCGCTAACCATGCCATTGCCAATGCTAACGACTTCCCCGTGTCAGTTAGCAGTCATCGCTACCGTTTCAGCTGGGATGGCAATCTCAGTGGCGATGCCACCCGAAGCTTGAGTTGTCAGCAGCAAGTATGCAGTCTGCACACCGCCGCCAGTGTGCCCGGCATAGGTTCCTTAGATGAGCGCAGTCAGTTCGTATGGAAGGCCGGCAAAGTGCAATTTGAGAGCTATCAGCGCCAGCTGCAATTACTGTTTTTTCCGCAATCCGTACGCATTTTGCGCAGTGGCGACGGCCAAGTAGCCACCACCGACCGTAAAGGTAAAGTGCGCCAATACCCAGACCAAGCCAACCTGATTGATAGCTTGAGCCTGGAGGCGCAATTACGCAGTGATTTACTGCTGACCGGCAAAGCACAAACACAATACGCGTTGGCCGATGTGAAAGGTGTGACTGTCATCACCTTGACGGAACTGCCGGCGGAGACACTGACCGTGGCCGAGCAAACTATTCCGGTTCGCGTATTTCAGCGTCGAAATGCCGAAGGCTCGCGTATCACCACCTTATGGCTAGACCCCAATCAGCAGTTTTTGCCGCTACAAATCACCCATCAAGATGGCGCAGAAACCTATCGCATGACGTGGCTGGGCAATAACTCAGCTGCTCGCTAAGCCGCCCGCCAGATAGTCATAGAAATAGTTCAATAAGACGCCGGGTTGGGTCTCGTGCAAGGTATCCAAGCCAAAGACGGGATGCGCCTGCAGTAATGAGGCATCGGCTAGGCCATGAATCAGCGTATTCACTGTCAGGTAGGTGTGTAGCGCCAACGCGGCCTCGGACTTATGCGGCGCGAGAGCCTGCAGTGTCGCGGTGTATTGCAAGAAATACGGCTGAACTGCCGACACCAACATCGCCTGCCCTTTGCCACCTTCTTGCCAGGTCAAGCGCGACAAAAAACGAATCCGCTGTAAGCCTAACGAACCACCTAAGTACACCATAAGAAAGGGCTGAAACATGACCTGCGTGAGCTCACGCATGGTCCATGGAAGTTCACTTCCCCGCGCTGTTAACTGCGCTAAGGCTTGTGCCTGATGAGGAGCCAAGGCCGCCATGACATCTGCCAATACAGCAGCCACCAAGCCCTCTTTGTCACGAAAATGATAACGAATGGCCGACTGATTTAGTTGCCCCGCTTGCGCGGTAATGGTCCGCAAAGAAACGCCATTCAAACCATGCTCGGCAAAGCTTTTCAGCGCAGCCGTTAAGAGCGCCTGACGCCCTTCTGCAGGTTCGGCTACCGCAGTGTCTTGCTGGTATACAGCAGCAGTTTCGCTCACAAAAAATACTCGACCAGAGAATGGCGCTAGTCTGCCACAAGCAAAGCGCTAATAAAATGCACTTGCATTAACACAGTCGCATTAGTACGATTCTGGCACTTTAGCGTCGGTATAACGAGAACAATATGCACCGCACGAATCAGCGTCGCCTTGCCACTATCGCCCTGAGCTTTACGCTCCTAGGTTGCGGCTCCGGTAGTACAGAAAAAAATACGGAAGTCGCAGGCCCGGAATCGAGCACAAGCCCACTCGCCAGCCTCATGTCCATGCTGGGTGGCTCTGAACCCACTGAGAATGACTCACCAAAAGCGGAATCCTCGGCGACTAATGCCGATACCCTCAAGGGCTTGGGCTGTGGCTGGATTGCAGCCTCCGATGCCGATAACGCCAACATCGCCTTTCCAGATAAAGCCGCGCGTTATTGGGTCGCCCTAGTGCCCATGACGCCCGGTAACCGCTTACGAATTGAAGGCATTTACCCAAAGGCACGTTATTTCTCGTTTAATAGTTACGATCTGGCGTTACGCCCTACTGATGCCATCGCCGATCGCGAAATTAGTCCTGAATCAGGCTCACGCAACCCCTTCACCGAGGCCACCGCGAGTTCTGGCGGTCGCTATACCGCCTACCTGAATTTCGGCGCTGCGCCGGAAAAAAGAGCCGCCAATAGCTTTTACAGTGGCGCGATTGGTGCTGGTCCCCTGCAACTCCCGAATGGCCCTGTGGTGCCCATTATTTATCGCACCTACTTAGCTAGCGGTGAGCGCCAAGACGGTGGCGTACCACTTCCTGTGCTGACCTTGGAATCGAGCACTGGACAAGCCATTGCCACCTTGCCCACCTGTAGCGAGCCGTTTCTACCTAGCTTTGGTGGACTCTTGCCTGACTTCGGCTTTAATGACCTCATCAATCAGACCGACTACCCCAATCAGCTTGCGCTGCCCTTTCCAACGGCGGTTTACCCCGCCATTACACGCCCGTTCTACGGACTGCCGCAATCGGGCATGAACATGATCATTGATCAACTGGGGATCGCTGAACAGGCCAGTCAATTCCCCGCCCTGCCTACTACCGGGGGTGGCGGCTTCCTGAGCAATGTTCACAATGACTACACCACGTCGGCCTTTGCCCGACGCTATGGCAACCTGTTCTTACTGCGTGCAAAAGCCCCCAGCTTCCGGGATAAAAAGGGCGTGACATTTGGTCAAGAGCAAATGCGCTATTGGTCTATTTGCCAAAATGAATTTGTCACTCAGCGTTACACCGATTGCAGCGCCGACAAGGACACCGTTTTAGATGCCGATGGCTACTTCACGGTTGCCGTTTCCGACACGGCTGAACGCCCCACCCACGCCACGTCCGCGCAAGGCATTACCTGGCTGCCATGGGGTGCTTACCCTGATGGCCTCTTGCTCTATCGCCAGATGCTCGTGGATGACAACTACTCACAAGCCATTAAACGCGTACCGCAAGGCACCGATATCAACGACGTCATGGGCGAGTACGCACCGCAAACGACTTACTGTCGCCCAGAAATTTTCGATCAGCCGAATCGCACGCCCAAGCAGCGTTTTGCAGCGTGCTTAGCGGATCAAGAAGCCAATCCTGCCGACGGCGCTCCAGCCCTTTAGTTTTGAGTAAATAAATGCCGTTCACGCACTTGAGTAAGCCCGTATTTTTTAGCCTGACCCTGATGGCCAGTTTATTAATGGGCTGCGGAAGTGAGTCCAGCCCCGCCGCCAAAAATGCGTCAGCGGGGCGCACGGCTAATGCAGAGCAGCTTAGGGCAGCAGCTGCGCTCTGTGGTAACCCTGCCCCCACAGGCAACCTCACACCGAGTTGCAATACCTTAGCTGCTGCGGATGGGTCAGAGCCCCCCTGTAACCCGCATCTCGCTCAAGATGCGTGGTCTGCTAGTCATCGCGGCAATTTTGCTCAGGCGTCATCGCCTCTGCCCGGCATAACCACACCGGATCAAGTCAATATTGATCACGCCCCGCTGACTGCTGTGCCGGTCGTCCTGAACTTCTCCGAGCGTGACAGTCAAAAGCGCCAAGCCGTTTGGGCTTCCACCGTTGGCTTTACGGGCGAAGTCATTAAGATTGATGGCGACACTATGCGACGCATCGACCGCTTTTTACCCGGCGGTGTGAGCACCGTGTCTACCAGTGGCGCCTATAACTTATTAGATCGAGATCAGCGCCTGATCGTTGGGCAAGCCGACGCGCTGCAAGTCTTTGGCGATAGCGAAGTGGGCAATCGACACAGCGCCATTAAGCGTCTGCAGAACTTTAGTTTGCCGCCTGAAGCTCGTTGCGGTGATCGCGACGATGAGCTGGTCGGCATCACCATGCTTCCCGACGGTCATATCGCCTTCGCCACCAAGTTCGGCATGGTTGGGGTAGTGCCGCGCCAGCCAGAAGCCATGTGCGCTGCCACGCTAAAAGTCTACTCAATCAATGGTGATGCCTGCCAAGACAGCACCATTGCCGACAAAGACTTAGAGCAGGTGTCCAATTCGATTGCTGCCGATGAAAATAGCGATATCTATGTTGTGACCAGCGCAGCGCAGCATCGCATTGCGTGGAATGGCCAGAAGCTCAGCAGCAAATGGCGTGCGGGCTATGCCGGAGCAGGCGGTACTGCCAGCGGACGACTCGGCACGGGATCAGGCTCAACACCCACACTTATGGGTCAGCCCGGCACGAAAGATCGCTTTGTCGTCATTACCGATGCACAACCCCTAATGCACCTAGTTTTGATGTGGCAAGATGACATTCCGGCCGACTGGCAACCCGTTAAACCGGGTCGAGATCGCCGCATTGCCTGCGAAGTGCCGATCAATTTCGGCAATGAGTCGGCCACCGTCAGCCAATCTGAGCAGTCGGTTTTGGTGCGTGGCTATGGCGCGGTTGTCGTCAATAACCAAATGAAGCTCAATCAGTTATTGGCGTTAGTGCCCGCCCAATTACAGCCTTTCACACAGCTTTTGTCTGGCCTAAGCATCAATAAGCCTCAAGGCTTACAGCGTGTTGACTGGGATCCGATCAACCGACGCTGTAAGACCGTTTGGAGCAACGCGGAAGTCTCTCTGCCCAATGGCATTCCCAGCATGAGCGCCAGCTCCAGCCAAATCTTTGGCATCGGCTCACGCAGCATTAATGGCATGGACACTTGGACACTCGAGTCTATTGATTTCCAAACGGGGAAGTCGCGCTTTAGCATTCCAAGCACCGCATACCCCACAGACAATAGCTTCTACGCGGCCACTACAATCGGCCCGGGTAATAGCGTTTGGACAGGGACATTGGGTGGCATCACGCGCTTCCAAAATTGCCAAACAAACGCGGATTGCGGAAGACGAACACTTAACCCGATTCAGCACGTACCATCGCCCTAGTATGCATATCCATGGCAGTTGGGTCGTCGCGTTGTTTGAAGTCCTAGAGGCCGATGGATGCACGCGTGACTCCCTGCTGGAGCTTATGCATTTGCGCGCACAAGACGACTTTGCGCAAATGCGTCACCCGGTGCATCGGCTGGTGCCGCTATGGCAATTGGCCGACGCCCGACTGGGCGAACAGGCGGGCTTATTGGTGGCACAACACTTCCGCCCCCAGCATTGGGCGGAACTGGGGCAGGCCCTGCTGAGCAGCCGCCATTTGGGTGAGATTTTAGAGCGCATGACGCAGTTCTCTCGCCTCATGACCGATGCCTTGTATTTCGATCTCAGTGCCGAAAGTCCCGACACACTGACCTTTCGTACGCGATTTGCCTTCCCACAGTTGCTCGAAGAAAGCCGCGTTGAGGCCTATGTTGGCGCGTCGATTCAACTCATTCGCTTACTGATCCCGCAGCCGCTGTTGGCGCAGCGCGTGGAGCTTATGCGCCAGCAACCCGCCGATATCCGCCCGTGGCAGAACCTATTTGGCGAACAGCTTTCCTGGGGCCACGACTGCATCGCCATTCACCTTCACGCGGATGCGCTAAACGAAGCTGTACCTGGTGCTGACGCCACCATTGCTGCCCTTCACGATGCGTTTCTTCAGCGGCAATTAATCGCCTTGGATGATCAGGACTTAATCGCCCAAGTGCGGCAGCATTTACGCCATCGAGTGGGTCAAAAAGTCGCGCATATCGACTTTATTGCAACGCAGTTAAACATGAGTGGGCGCACCCTTCAGCGGCAACTACAACAAGCTGGCCTGCCCTTTCGCGAACTACTGCACGAAGTACGCCTGGAGCTTGCACAGCACTATTTAAGCAATACCAACCTGCGCTTAAGTGACATCGCAGAGCGCCTAGGCTATCGCCATCAAAGTAATTTCACCCTAGCCTTCCGCAGCAAAATGGAATGCTCACCCACGCAGTACCGACACAAAGCACAGCACGAAAACAGCTAAACGCATCAAAACCGACCCTTGAAAACGCTGCGCGGGCATCATTTTCGCTCAGAAAATTATGATTTTGCGCCAGCCGTATTTTCCGCTAAACCATTGGTTGCCTTAAAAAAAACAATCTGTCATGGTGCGAAGACACGGTTTAGTCCGTGACATTTTGCCCACATAAAAATAATAGGCAGATTGAACCTCATGTCACTTAAAGCACTTCTGCTACCTATGATTAGTCGTCGGCTTTTTTCGCGCCAGCGGCTACTCGCCAAACGCGCCAACGCTGAACGTCTGCGTATTGCCAAAGATGCGCCCCACGTCGTGCATTACTTTCATCAGGTCGATGACCCGTACAGCGCACTGACCGCCAGCGCCCTGCCCGAGCTGCTTGCGCGCTATGACATCGCCCTAAGCGTTCATATCGTGGATGCCCCACCCGATTCGGCCGCGCCTGAACGCGACAAGCTCATTGCCTACAGCCGCCTCGATGCCGCTCGGCTAGCCAAACACTATGGTCTAGAATTTAACGATACTGGTCGGCAACCCAGCGCCGAAGCCATCGCGGAGGCCAGTTCGCTGCTGGTGGCCAATCACGAGGCCGAGGCCTTTGCAAAAATCGCGGGGCAGGTATCGCAAAATCTCTGGCAGTTCAAAGCCGATCTTTGCACCGGCCTTGATTCACACCTGACGCATACTCGTGCTTCCTCAGCAGCCGTGGCGGCACACAAAGCCTCCGCTAATCAACTCCGCGCCCGGCGAGGGCATTACCTGGGTGCCACGTTTTTTTATGCCGGTGAATGGTATTGGGGCATTGATCGGCTCTATCACCTAGAGCAGCGATTACAGGCTTTAGCGGTTCAAAAACACGCAGTCACTTCGCTGTTATTTCCGCCCGCAACCGACCTTAAGGCGCCCGTGTCTTGCGTGAATCCGCCTGATATTCATTTCTTCTTTTCCTTCCGCAGCCCCTATTCCGCCATTGTGGCCCCACGCGTTTTTGAGCTGGCGCGCTTAACGGGGGCAAACGTAAAACTGCGTTATGTCTTGCCTATGGTTATGCGGGGCTTGCCAGTACCTGCCGATAAACGGTCCTACATCAGCCATGACACCGCGCGCGAAGCCTTCGTTCGCAACATTCCTTTTGGCTGCATCAATGACCCTGTAGGTAAGCCCACGGAGCGTGGCCTGGCCCTGATTGCCTATGCCGAGCGTATTGGGCGCGGCGAGGCCTATGTGATGTCGTTTATGCAGGGCGTATGGGCCGAAGGCATCAATGCCGGTAGCGATCACGGCCTGCGTCGCATAGCCGAGCGTGCGGGTCTGAACTGGATCGAAGCACAACAAGTTTTACGAAATGACAATTGGCGCCTTCAAGCCGAACGTAATCGCGATGACATGTTTGCTTTGGGACTGTGGGGCGTGCCGTCGTTCAAGGTAGGCAACGTCTGTACTTGGGGTCAGGACCGTCTGTGGGTCGTGGCTGAGGAAATATTGAAAACAGCTGTCACTGACAAGGCGCCATCATGACCAAAAAACTTATCGTAGCAGCAGCGCTCCTGCTCTCGGGCGCTGTGGCGTACCACCTCCTAGCCGTGCCGGTCAGTCTGGCCTTAGTCAAGCAAGTGGCCACGAAACGACTGAGCACTGACAACATGAACGGCCTAGCCGATGGCTTGCACATTGGCATTTGTGGTGCTGGGGCTCCCTTCCCGGATGATCTACGCTCCGGGCCATGCACCCTCATTATTGCGGGCCAGCGCTTATTCGTGATTGACACCGGCAGCGGCAGCGCACGCCACATCACGGGCATGGGCTTTAACCCAGGCCGCATTGAGGCCGTTTTTCTTACCCACTTCCACTCTGACCATATTGATGGTTTGGGCGAGTTAATGTTGCAACGCTGGGGTGCCAGCGCGAATCAACAGCCCGTTACCATTTATGGCCCGCGAGGTGTTGAATCCGTGGTGGCAGGCTTCTTACAAGCATATGAGCCAGATCATCAATATCGTGTAGCGCACCATGGCAATCACATCATGCCCAGCACGGGCTTTGGCGGCGTTGCTAAATCGTTCGAAGTTCCAGCGCAGGGCCATGCCGTCATTGTGAAGGATAAAGACCTGGAGATATCCGCCTTCGCCGTAGCGCACTCACCCGTGCACCCGGCTGTTGGCTACCGAATTCGCTACAAAGGTCGCAGCGTGGTGATCAGTGGTGACACCAGCAAATCAGCCGCCGTTACCGAAGCCGCGCAAGGCGTGGATCTGCTGGTGCATGAAGCACTCTCTGCGCCACTCGTGGGCATCCTGCACGACAGTGCTGATGCCGTAGGTCGGCAAAACCTCAAGCAAATTTTCACCGATATTCTGAACTATCACACCTCGCCGCCCGAGGCTGCCGAGGTCGCCGAGGAAGCCAAGGTTGGCTATCTTTTACTGAATCACATTGTGCCGCCGCTGCCACTTTCCGGCCTGAAAAAAGCCTTTCTGGCCGATGCTGAAGAGCGCTACAAAGGCCCTATCCGGATTGCTCAGGATGGCGACTTCATTAGTCTGCCCGTGGGCACAAAAGCGATTGAGGTAGGTTCGCGGTGAAAACGATGCCCATGCCACGACTGTTGCTGCTGGCCGGGCTCCTCGCGGGCATGGTGGGCACGGGCATTAGCGTCGTTCGGCAAGTGCCAGCGGCTGGCTTACCCAGCGGGGCCATGGCCCAAGTTGGCGAGCGACTGATTCTGCGCGATGAGTGGTTGAAAGGCGTGGCCGCTGCTGCCTCCGAACGTCGCACGCCCTTAACGGACGCACAGAAGCAGCAAATCTTAGATCGTCTGATCGACGAAGAACTACTGGTACAACATGGCCTGAGTTTGGGGCTGGTTGAAAACGATCAACGCTTGCGCGGCCAGCTCATTGCCGAAGTGCTCTTTAGCACCACCGCCAGCCTGTCCGATGACGCGATAGCCGAAACTGAGCTCGAGTCGTTTTATCGCGCCAATGTAGGCTTATTTGTGCCGCCGGCTCAGCTCCGGGTGCAGGCCTGGACACTCAGCTCAGCGGGTGAGCGCAAAGCCTTTTTGCCGCCCTTGCCGAACAGCCTTTTGCCTTTGCATAAACTGCAACAGTACTTAGGGCCGGAACTGGTCAAGGCCGCCATGCTTCTGCCCTTGGGTCAAGAAAGTCGGCCCATCGCCAACCAGGGTCAACAGGTGATTTTGCTCGTCAGCGAGCAGCAACTTGCCCCTGCGCCTGCACTCGAAGCCGTTCGCGAGCCTGTGCTTCGCGAGCTTCGCCGCCAGCGTGACGAGCGCGCAGTGCGTGAACTGCTTGATGACTTGCGTCAGCAATACCGCGTCACGCGAGTCGATGCACAATGACGTTTTATCGCTACTGGCTTCTTTGCCTCTGGCTCGTGAGTGGTTGGGCTCATGCCCATAACTTGGGTACCTCCTACTCGCAATGGCACCTCAGCGAATCCGGTGCCTCGGTCACGGCGCGTATCTCCCAATTGCAACTGAGTCGGTTACAGCTTGATCCGCGCTACACCGAGCAGTACGCCGAAAAAGTAGCGACCTTATTGGCGCGTGATCTCCAACTGTGGGCGCAGAACCAGCGCTGCACGACGCAAGAGGCGAAGGCTGGAATTGAGGCCGACGGTTGGGTGAGTGTGCGCTGGCACGTGGACTGTCCGTCAGCACAACCATGGACGTTACGCACGCGTTTACTGGAGAACGTAGCGCCATCGCACCTACATTTTGTCCGTATTGATGCGCCACAACAGCCAATACAACAACGCGTGCTGAACTTTGCCCATCCCAGCCTGACGCTAGGTGCCACCGCGCCTGAAACGAACTCGCTGCAGCAATTTATTGGCATTGGTCTGAGCCATATTCTGAGTGGCTGGGACCATCTCGCGTTTATTCTGATGTTAATTTTATTGGCCCCACGGCTACGCGATGTGGTGTGGCTGGCCACTGGTTTCACCCTCGCCCACAGCCTCACCTTGGCAGCCGCCAGCTTAGGTTGGGTGATCGTAGATCAGGCTCGAATTGAGGCGCTCATTGGGTTTTCCATTGTCCTCGTTGCAGCCGAAAATCTATGGTTGCAGAGCGCGCGCGACCCTTGGATTCCTCGTCTGCTGCTCATCACCCTCATCGGGGTGGCGGGGCTGGGGCTGTTCACCAGCGACCTGGGTCAGCTCCCGCTGCTGCTCAGCCTATTTGTGTTTACCGCCTGCTATTTCGGTTTTCTGGCCAGCGCGCCTCAACCTCAGCGCTGGCGCCTCGCCCTGACCTTTATTTTTGGCTTAATCCATGGCTTTGGCTTTGCCGGACTCATGGGCGAGCTGACATTACCTGCCGAGCAGTTCTTGCCGGGTCTGCTGGGTTTCAACCTCGGGGTCGAACTAGGGCAGATACTCATCATCGCGCTGATCTGGCCCTTACTACATCTGTTACGACGCTTTCCACACGTGGCTGCCTGGAGCAGCCAAGGGGTTTCTGCCGCCGTTGCCGGCTTGGGCATTTTCTGGTTCTTGACCCGATTACTGGTGTAAATCCATGAGCAAAAACATAAAAAAAATCAGCATCATCAGCATCGCCCTGGTCGCCGTCGCGGCATGGCTTTACCTGGATCGTAAAGCTCACCCCGAAACGCCAGGCGTGATCAGTGGTCAGTCGGTTTCCGAAGAGGTTTTAAAGGCCCGCCGCGATGCGCTTGTAGCGGCCACTGGCGAGCGCGCCGATGCCAAGCAGATTCTCTTTGGCGATTTGCATGTGCACACGACCTATTCCGTGGATGCCTTTGCCTGGAGCATGCCGGTTTTGCATGGCAACGGTGTGCATCCACCCGCCGAAGCCTGCGACTACGCCCGATTCTGCTCCGGTCTGGATTTTTGGGCCAGCACCGAACATGGTGAATCGCTCACACCACGGCACTGGCAAGATTTGAAGGATACCGTCCGGCAATGCAATGCAGTGGCAGGTGATCCGGCCAACCCAGACATGGTGACGTTTCTGGGCTGGGAATGGACGCAGATGGGCAACACCCCAGAAACCCATTACGGCCATAAAAATGTCATTCTGCGCGACACCGACGACGCCAACATTCCCGCTCGTCCCATTAGCGCCGGAAGCATTGCCGCCTCCGCCATGCGAGCCAACGGCCGTCCGTATTGGCAAGATTTAATCTCGCCCTATATGGATTTTGCCAGCCGGCAATCGCAATTCGATCAGCAATACAAACTCGCCGAATTGCGCCGCCAAACTGTTTGTGCCGACGGGGTCCCCGTACGCGAACTGCCCAAGGAGTGCGTGGAGTACGCGACAACCCCCGCCGACCTGTTTGCCAAACTCCGGGATTGGGGCAGCGAGAGCCTGGTCATCCCGCATGGCAACACGTGGGGCTTCTACACCCCACTGGGCTCCGGCTGGGAAAAACAGCTCACGCGCAAGCAGCACGACCCCGAACGCCAACGACTCATCGAGGTGTTCTCTGGTCATGGCAACTCAGAAGAATACCGAGACTGGAAGGAAGTCGCTTTTGATGCCGAGGGCAATGCCACTTGCCCGGCACCCAGCAAAAACTATCTCCCCTCGTGCTGGCGTGCGGGAGAAATCATTCGCAGCCGATGCGGCTCATTACCCGCCGCCGAGTGCGAAAAACGTGTGGTGAAAGCGCGCCGAGATTACCTTGCTGCAGGTCGTGGCGGCCATCTCGTGGTGCCTGGCGTGAAGCCTGAAGATTGGCTAGACGCCGGCCAGTGCACCGACTGCTTCCTGCCTGCCTTCAACTATCGCGCCGGTGGCTCCACGCAATACGCACTGGCACTGTCTAACTTTGACGAGCCAGGCGAAAACGGAAAAGGTCCGCTGCGCTTCCGCTTTGGCTTTATTGCCTCCAGCGACAATCACGCAGCACAACCCGGCACCGGCTTTAAACAAGTGGGCCGACATGAAAACACCGAGGCCTATGGTCAGGACATGCCGCTACGCAAGTTCTTCATTGATGAAGCCAAGCCCACCGGCCAAAAGCCCGAGTCAGTGCCCTTCGACATCAACCAGAGTCGCTTCAACTTCCTGCAAGTGAACGAAAGCGAGCGCGCACAGTCTTACTTTTACACGGGCGGTCTAGTTGCTGTGCACAGCCCAGGTCGCTCACGCGATGCCATCTGGGGCGCACTCAAGCGCCGGGAAGTCTATGCCACCTCCGGAGAGCGCATGCTGCTCTGGTTCGACCTGCTCGGCGATAAAGGCATGACCGCACCCATGGGCTCGGAGGTGAAAGGCGTGGGTAATCCAACCTTCCGGGTGCGTGCGGTGGGTGATTTTGAACAGCTTCCGGGCTGCCCTGAGCAGAGCCTGACGGCACTGGGCAGCAAGCAAGTGGAGCAAATCTGTCGCGGCGAATGCTACAACCCGTCGAACAAACGCAAAACGATTGATCGCATTGAAGTGGTGCGCATCCTGCCGCAGAACCAACGCGGTGAAAACGTGAAAGACCTGATTGAAGACCCCTGGAAAACCTTCGCCTGTAGCGGCGACCCCGCTGGCTGTACCGTGGAATTCAGTGATACCTCCGCCAAGCGTCGGGGCCGCGAAGCCATTTACTACGTCCGCGCCGTGCAAAAGGCCTCACCCACAATCAACGCCGCGAACTTACGCTGCGAATTTGATGCGCAGGGCCGCTGCATTGCCGTGAAGCCTTGCTATGGCGACGACCGCACCAGCAGCAAAGACGAGTGCCTCGCCCCTGCAGAACATCGTGCGTGGTCATCGCCCATTTTTGTGGACGACGCCGCTGCGGCAAAAGCTGCCCCACATAAAACCACAACAGGAGCCCCTGCCAAATGACTCGTCCCTACCTGCACTACGCTTGGGAGATCTCCCTTTACAGCGGCAAGACCCGCGCCTACCTGCGCTATAAGGGCATTCCGTTTGTGGAGAAGAACATTCATCTGTGGACCATGCCGACCATTCAGAAAAAGGTTGGCGCTCAGGTTATGCCGGTGGTGGTTACGCCTGAAAGCGAATGGCTGCAAGACACCTCGCATATTATTGATGTGCTGGAACAACGCTTCCCGAATGCGCCCGTGGTGCCGGCAACGCCACGACAGAAGATGGCCTCCAGCCTGATCGAAGCTTGGGCGGACGAATACTGGCTGCCCACCGCCATGCATTTCCGTTGGAGCTATCCGGAGAACTTCCGCGACCTGTTCCAGCCTGAAGTCGGCGACAACCTGCTGCCCTTCATGCCGCGCTTCATCAAGAACCGCGCCGTGACCAAAGTCGCTACGCTGCTGCGCAGCTACCTGCCCGGCGTCGGCGTGGTGCCCGGCCAGCACGAGATCATCGAACGCTGGACGCATGAACAGCTCGACCTGCTCGACACTCATTTCGGTCAATACGCCTACCTGCTCGGCAGCAAACCCTGCCTCGGTGACTTCGGCCTCATCGGCCCGCTCTACGCTCACCTCGGGCGCGACCCTTGGCCGGCACGCGAACTCATTGCCAAACGCCCTAATTTGCTCGCCTGGGTTAGACGCATGATGAATCCACCACAACCCCAAGCCGGCAACTTCTTGGCCGATGACGCCATTCCCGACACCCTGCTGCCGCTATTCAAATCCGTGTTCGCCGACTTCTGGCCACAGCTGGAACTGACCCTGGGTGAAATGGAGCGCACCCGCGCTAACCTAAAGTCCGGTCGCGGCTGGTCGCGCATGCTCGGCATGATTGATGTGCCCATGGGCAATGCCACGCTGCGTGTCGGCGCCCGCCCCTTCAGCCTGTGGATGGCACAACGCAGCCTCGACACCTTCCGCGCCCTGCCCGCCGCCGAGCAGGCCAGCGTGCACGACTGGCTGGAAAGCATCGGCGCCGGCGATGCCATGAAGCTGGCCATCCCGCGCTTGCGTCAAGTCGCCCTGCGTGTCGCCCCGGAGTAAGCCATGAGCACTGCCGCCAAACCCTCAGGGCGCTATCGCGCCTATGTCTCCGACGTGTCGTATTACAGCGGCAAGCTCGAAGCCTACCTGCGCTACGCCGGCATCGACCACGAGCGCATCGAAGTCAACACCGACACGCTACGCAACACCGTGCTGCCCGCCACCGGCGTTATGAAAGTGCCGGCCATGCAATGCCCGGACGGCCGCTGGCTAAAAGACACCACGCCGATGATGCGCTGGCTCGATCAGCAACACGGCCGGCCATCGATCTACCCGACTGACCCCGCCAGCCACTTCATCGCCCTGCTCATCGAAGACTACGCGGACGAATGGCTGTGGCGACCGGCCATGTACTACCGCTGGAACTTCGCCGACTCGCACCGCCTGCTGCGCCACCGCCTCGGCCGCGAACTGTCCGACGGCACACGCTACCCCGCCGCCGGCCTGGGCTGGTACATGCGCTGGCGGCAGTACCTGACCTTCGTCCGCGACGACGGCATCCGCCCGCACAACGAAGCTAAGGTGCAAGCGCTGTACCGACGCACCCTGGCGCAACTCGGCCAGCGCCTGCAAGACCGACCGTTCCTGCTCGGCGAGCGCCCGAGCATCGTCGACTTCGCCTTCTTCGCCTCCATGTTTCGCCACTTCGCGCTGGACCCACACTCCGCCAAGCAGATGATCGACACGGCACCGGCCGTCTACGCCTGGGTCGGGAGGGTGTGGAATGCGCATGGCGGCAATACACCGTCGCACGCTGAACTGGAAGACTTTGCCAGCTCGGACTGGAATGCCATTTTTGGCGAAATCAGTCGAGACTATCTGACCTATCTGGATTTGAATGCGACGGCGTATGCCCGTGGCGAAACGCATTTTGATCTGGAGTTGGGGGATACGGTGTATCCGCAGATGGCGGTAGTGCGGTATCGCGTGGCGTGTCGGGAACAGATCTTATTGGCTTATCGGGCGCTGGCTGCGGAAGCGTGCGAACAGGTTGATATTCGCCTGCAGTCATCGGGCATTGCCAGCTGGTTGAGGCAGGCACCGCTCATCGTTTCGGGTTTGGCCGATGAGTTTGTCATGCCCTTGCAGAGGCGATATCCAGCGGCTAAGGGGTTGGCAGGGTTGAGATTGTTAAAGGGGACGCCGTGGGATATGCCGGCGGGGCCGGTGCGTTAAGCATGCGGCCATTTATCTGAGTTACTTTTTAAGCAGCTGCATGATAACTCCCCCCAACTCAACTTTTAAGATAGGCGGATAACAACAATGAAGGTACGGCATTGGAAAATCGGCGGCGCAATACTGTCGCTCGTCTTGCTGGCGTTGTTGGTACTTATCCGACCTTGGGCGGAATACAACCCGCTGAAACTCAACGCGCTTTTTGCGCCCGATAAGCGCATCCAGAACTTTCGCAGCATGGAGCAGGTGCTGCCCTATCGCGTGGTCCGCGCCGCCACGCCCTTTGAGTTCTCGCGTGCCGAGCGGCCGCTGGAGATCCGCTATACATTCAACGGCGAGACACGCCGGCTCGATGAGTTTTTGGAGCGGGCGACGGCAACCGGATTACTGGTGATCAAGGACGATCAAATCATCATGGAGCGCTATTTCCATGGCGCGGATGCGACTACCCGACACACCTCTTGGTCGGTGGCCAAGTCTTTTGTCGCAACGCTCGTGAGCATTGCACTCAAGGAAGGTCGCATTCGCTCACTGAACGACCCGATCACGGACTATGTGCCTGATCTAAAGGGTAGCGCCTATGAAGGCGTGCCAATCCGTCACGTTTTGCAAATGTCGTCCGGCGTAGATTTCGACGAAAATTATGTCAGTCGTCACTCTGATATAAGCCGGCTGTTTATCAAGGTGTATGTGCTCGGTCAGCGCATTGATCGAGTCATGCACGACTACGGGCGTGAACGCCCGTCCGGCGAGATGCTCCACTACATCAGTGTAGATACTCAGGCCTTGGGGATGATGTTGCAGCGGCTATACGGAAAGTCCTTGTCCGCCGTGCTCGAGGAAAAGCTTTGGCAACCGCTCGGCATGGAGGGCGATGCCTACTGGAATATTGATCAGCCAAGCGAAGACGGCATGGAAATGGCGTTTTGCTGCCTCAACGCTCGTCTGCGCGACTTCGCCAAGCTCGGGCGCTTGTACTTGCATCAGGGCAACTGGAACGGCATCCAGCTGCTGCCCGAGGGTTGGGTGGCGGAGGCCACCACGCCGGCAGGGCCTCATTTGGAGCCCGGCGCATCGCCTTACAATTACGGTGCGCGCGGCTATCAGTACCAATGGTGGGTGTGGGAAGGCTATCAGCGCGAATATTTCGCTGCCGGCGTATGGGGGCAGTATGTATATGTCTCGGAACCGGACAACCTGATCATCGCGCGCACCAGCGTGGATCCGGACTTCCGTGCCAATCTCCCCGAATCTATTGCCGCCTTCCGAGCCATCCGCGACGCGCTGCGTGCCACTCCCGTGGCCAATCAAAAATAGGCTATTCAGCATACTCTACACTATGCCGTAAGGCATATTTCAAAGCGTCTTTCTCCGATCACTATGCTCCAGCACATTGAGCATTTACCTCGGAGAAAGACCATGAAGATGACCTTCCGTAACACCGCCTTGGCCATTGCACTGACCACGGGTTTTGCAGCTGCAACACCAGCCTTGGCCAACACCACGCACACCGGCCCCGCCGCTCCCGTGGTGTCGTCGAACATCACCGAAGCCGATGTCATTGCTGCTCAGCGCGCTTGGGGCAATGCCCTAGTGAGCATCGCCACGGATTTCGAAAAGGGTGGCTTTAAGCTGGCTAAGGCCACCGCTGAAAAAGTGCTGGATTCCGCCTACGGCTACGCGCTCGGACCCGTGCTGTTTAAACCGACCCTGACCACCGCACCACAGACCTTCCGTACCACCCGTGAAGGCGCGCTGGCTTACTTTGTAGGCGGTGACAAAAGCTACCCATCCGATACCGGTTTTGCCCTAAAAGGCTGGCGCTCGGCTGAGATTCGTAACGTGGCTATCCAACTGCATGGCGATGTCGCGATAAGTCAGGGCAATGTGATGCTCACCGACAAGGCCGGTAAAACCACCACGGTCGACAAAACCTGGGGCTACAAGCGCGATGATCAAGGTCGCCTGCTCATTGTTCTACACCACTCCTCATTGCCGGTTAAACCCTAAGGAGGCATTCCATGAGCGCACGACGAATGAAGCCGCGTTTATTGGCTTTAGCTGCGACTTTTCTGCTCATGCCTGCGGCGCAAGCGGCTACCGGTAAGCTCGTTTTGACCGGTGGTATCACCTCGGTGGAAGGCACAGCGGGTGGTGGCATCACACCGTGGGCCATGATCGGAACGCAAGCCACGGAAAATGAATGGGGAGTTAGCGCGAGCAGCTCGTTTACCGAAACCAATGACTATCGTCTCAACACCTTCGGCGTAGCTGCGGCATGGAATGAGCGCGTAGAGTTTTCGCTGGCTCAACAGCGCTTTGATACGGGCATTACGGGTACAGCGCTAACCGGATCGGACTTAGTACTGGAGCAGCAGATTATCGGTGCCAAAGTGCGTGTCTTCGGCGAGGCTGTGCTGGATGCCGATACCTGGATGCCGCAGGTCTCCGTCGGTGTTCAGCACAAGCGTCTCGATGCCAATGCCCTAGAGCCAACTTTGCAGTCACTGGGTGCGCGCCGCTCGGGTACGGATGTGTATGTGTCGGCCACCAAGTTGTTCTTGGCACCCGGCATTTTGGTGAACACCACGCTGCGCGCCACAAATGCTAATCAAACTGGCCTGCTAGGTTTCGGGGCACGCTTGGGTGGCGATGAATCCCGCCACCAAATCGTGCCAGAGGTTTCAGTGGCTAAGTTACTGCGCAACAACCTCGCCGTGGGCATGGAGTATCGTGCCATGCCGAACAAGCTTGCACGTGCCGGTCAAGCTGCTGGCCTAGGCAACGGTCTCGCTGCCGATGACTGGAAAGATGTGTTCATTGCCTGGGCGCCGCACAAACAGGTGTCGCTGACCGCAGCTTATGTGGATTTGGGCCGTATTGTGCCCGCTACCACGAATAATCGTGATCAACGCGGCATCTTTGTGTCTGCTCAGATTGCGTTCTAATCAGGGGAACTCATTATGAAACGTCATGTTTTACCTGTTCTTTTGCTCTGTCTTCCGATGTTGGCATCAGCCAATACGCCGCCCGAATCAACCAAGCCGCCGACCTTGTATGAGCAGCTGGGCGGGAAAGATAATATTCGTGTGGTCATGGATGACTTTGTGGCGAGACTGAAGCAAGACTCACGCATCGGTAACCAATTCACTCACACGAATGCAGCACGTCTAGCGTCGCAACTCACCGATCAGGTGTGTGAAGCCACCGGCGGCCCCTGTCGCTACATCGGTTTGGACATGAAGGCGGCGCATGCCGGCATGACTATCACCAAAGCGCACTTCAATGCCTTGGTGGAAGTACTTGTGGCATCGATGAACGCTAAAGGTGTGCCCTTTGATAAGCAGACTGACATCTTAGCCCTTTTGGCGCCGATGCATCGCGATGTGATCACTGTACGATAACGTGTGGTAGTTTTAGGCTTGCGAGCTACCGTCCTAGGTTAGCTCGCTTTCTATTTTTCTAAGATTTAGGCAAAACAATGACAACCATTGGTACACCGTTGATGTGGTCGCTGTTTGGACTTTTTGTGTTGCTCGCGCTGGCACTCGACTTTTTTGCGCTCAATCGTCAGGGCTCGCACAAAGTCTCCATGCGTGAAGCTGGCATCTGGTCACTGGTTTGGGTCGCGCTTTCCTTTGTCTTCATGGGCTGGATGTGGTGGCACCTTGGCGGAACGGGCAGTGATGCCGTTGCTCAAGAGTTAGCCAACACCAAAGCCGTCGAGTTCATTACCGGTTACCTGATTGAGAAAGCACTGGCAGTGGACAATGTCTTTGTCTTCCTGATGCTGTTCACCTACTTCGCAGTTCCCGCGGAATTCCAGAAGCGCGTTCTGATGATTGGTGTGCTCGGTGCACTCGTGCTGCGTGCCGTCATGATTTTGATTGGCGCTTGGTTAATCGCCAAGTTCCATTGGATTCTCTACTTCTTTGGCGCTTTTTTGCTTTTTACCGGCATCAAGATGTGGTGGGCTGCCGGCAAAGAGCCGGATTTAGAGGCCAATCCTGCCCTGCAATGGTTAAGACGCAAGGTACGTATCGCCCCAGATTATGATGGTGAAAAGTTTTTCACGTTCATTAACGGTGTCCGCGTAGTAACGCCACTGGCCGTTGTCGTGGTGCTAATCGGTATTGTGGACGTGGTCTTCGCGGTCGATTCGATACCGGCGATCTTTGCCATCACCACCGATCCGTTTATTGTCTTGACCTCGAATGTGTTTGCCATCCTTGGCCTTCGCGCCATGTACTTCCTGTTGGCCGGTGTACACGAGCGCTTCCACTTGCTGAGCTACGGTCTGGCTCTGGTCTTGGCGTTTATCGGGATCAAGATGTTGATTGTCGACATCTATAAAATCCCCGTCGTCTGGTCGCTGTCCTTCACTGTGCTGACGCTGACTGCCACCATGTTGCTGTCGCTGCGCATTCCACCGAAGGGTAAAGGCGGTAGTGCCTATCCTTTCGCGGCCAAGTCATCGACAAGCGACACCAGTTCGGAAACCTAATATCGCCACGGAGGCCGCGCAAATGCAGTCACGAACACAACAAGCGCTTCAAGGGCTGGTTGCCGGAGCACCCACGAATAGCCGAGCCCCAAACCTGCATAAGTGACCGCTGTCATCTGGCGCGGCCTGACACTGGAAAACCGTCATGCGCCATGGATGGCGCATGAGAGCCTACAGGGAAGTATTCACGGCGTGTTTTCCAGTGTCAGGCCGCAAAGGCTGTCATAACCAGCGACTTAGCAAAGCTTTGGAGCTCAGAACCAGTCGGCTGATGCTCGAGCACACACCATTTCACGCCGGGCTACAACACCTAGCCACGGCGTAATTTTCGGCAGCTCATACTGGAAGAAGAAATCACAAGCGCCACGCTTGCCAGCTAAGAAGCCGTTAGGCCACTGCCCCGCATCGGCGGCCTGCGCAGCCAGCGCCAACTCCAGCCAGATCCACGCCAGCACCACATGCCCGAAACCCTGCAGATAGCTCGTCGCATTCGCCAGTGCCTCCGCCGGATTCCCCGTCGCCCAGGCCGCCTGCGTTGCCGACACGACTTCCTGCAACGCCGCCATCAACGCCCGGCCATGCGCCTGCAGCCCGGCATCCGCTGTGGCCGAGCGCGTCACCGTCTCGCCGATGCGCGCCGCCAGCGCCTTCAGCGCCGCGCCCTCATTCATCAGCACCTTGCGACCCAACAGATCCAGACCCTGAATGCCGTGCGTGCCCTCGTGGATCATGTTCAGACGGTTGTCGCGCCAGTACTGCTCGACCGGGAAATCGCGCGTGTAGCCATAGCCGCCGAGAATCTGAATAGCCTGGCTGTTCGCCTCCTGCGCCCACTCGCTGGGCCAGCTCTTCGCTATCGGCACCAGCAGCTCCAGCAGCAGTCCGGCGGCCTTGGCCTGCTCCGGCGTGCCGGTACTTTCCTCATCCACCAGCCGCGCGCAGAACAGGCCCAGCGCCAACCCGCCCTCGGCAATCGCCTTCTGCATCATGAGCATGCGCTTCACATCGGTGTGCTCGATAATCGGCACTTGCGGGCTGTTATGATCCTTGCCGCCAGCACCGGCATGACGCCCCTGCGGGCGCTGCTTGGCATATTCCAGCGAGGCTTCGTAACCGGCATACCCCAGCATCGTCGCACCTAGACCCACCGCAATCCGGGCCTCGTTCATCAAAGTGAACATGCAGCGCAAGCCATTGCCGACACCGCCGATGAGATAACCCACTGCGCCCGCCCGACCCTCGACCGGAAACTTGCCCTCGCCGAAATTGAGCAGCGTATTCACCGCCCCGCGATAGCCACACTTGTGATTCAGCCCGGCCAGCGCCACATCGTTGCGCTGCCCGGTCGGCCGGCCCTCGGCGTCCACCAGAATACGCGGCACGATGAACAGCGAAATGCCCTTCACCCCCGGCACCGGCTTGCCATCCGGCCCCGGAATCTTCGCCAGCACGAGGTGGATGATGTTGTCGCCCATCTCGTGCTCGCCGCCGGTGATCCACATCTTGTTACCGGTTAGGCGATGACGCGCGCCCAGCGGATCATTCTCGCCACCGGCTTCCGGCAACGCCCGCGTCGCAATATCGGAGAGACTGGAGCCGGCCTGCGGCTCGCTCAGGCACATCGTGCCGAAGGTCGTGCCGGCAAAACCCGTCTTCGCGAACACCTCGATCTGTTTCGGCGTGCCGTGCGCCAGAATCGTGTTGGCATTGCCCCGCGTCAGCATCGGATACGCCGCCAGCGACACACTCGCTTTGTAGAAGAAACTCATCGACGCCATCTCGACCACGGTCGGCAACTGCATGCCACCGACCTCAGCCGGCTTGCTTGCGCCCATCAGCCCCGCCTCATTGAACGCCGCCAACGCAACCGGCGTCTCCTTCGGCAGATGCACCGTAACGCCGTCGAACTCTGGCTCCTGGATATCCGTCAGCCGATTGATCGGCGCAAACTGCTCCATCGCGATCTGCTCACTAAGCTCCAGCACCGCAGCAAAGGTGTCGTTGTTGTGCTCGGCATGAAACTCGCGCTGACAAAGGGCTTCGGCCTGAAGCCAGTCATTCAAAAGGAAATCGAGCGTAAGACGATGCGACATATTGAAGCTCCAAAGCCACGGCGCGAACGCCCGAAAAGAGAACGCTGTTCATCTGGTGCGGCCTGACACCGGAAAACCGTCATGCGCCATGGATGGCGCATGAGAGCCTACATGGACGTACTTGCGGCGTGTTTTCCGGTGTC